>JBCBIK010000047.1:0-28856 GCA_038524545.1 Cyanobacteria bacterium J06623_4
GAACGCTTTTCCGTTTAAGTAAAAAAGCGCTTACACAAAATTAGAAACACTCTCCCGCTTCTACATAGGCAGAGGTGCTAGACGGGTCTGGAATGGGTTCGCCTTCTCGCTGTAGTCCTTCTATGTGGAATGCGATCGCTTCTTGCATATTTTTAGCAGTCTCTTCCTGAGTGGTGCCTGTTGTTACACAGCCAGGTAAATCAGGAGAATATGCTGAAAATCCAGTTTGAGTTTTTTCAATGACAACTAAATACTTCATGCCTTCAATCCTGCTTGTTTAAGAATACTGTTGAGTGTCCCAGGGGCTAGCTCGTCGCTTGGTTTTCCGGGAACTGTGACCAATCCTGCTTTATCAGGATGTTTGTATTGTCGATGGCTACCACGAGTTCGCGATAGGTACCATCCGTCTGCTTCTATTAACTTTATTGCTTTCTTGACTTTCATTCGATATCCAGATCGCTAAGCTCTGCTAGAGTCAGCGGGATGTCACACTACTCATAAAGCCAGCCTATCAACTCTCCAACCGTGAGTTGAAAATCCGCAGCAAATGCTGGCACGGGCAACTGTGCATCAGACTCCTCGTACAGCACCGCCGGTAAATCAGGCGTGTAGCCAACCACACACTCTTCAGTGGGGTCAATCAGCCATGCCAGTTGTGTACCGTGCGCCAGCGCGTACGCAATCTTTTTAAAGATCTTCATTTGACTCTGCCCCGGCGACAGAATTTCTATCATCCAATGGGGCGCTTCGCAAAGGTCCTTATCTGAAGCCTTTCCGTTTTCATTCCTTGGGATTACGCCCCACGGTAGAACTGTAATGTCTGGAACAATGGAACGTCCGCCGAAGGTACAGCGAAGCTCTGGCAAAGCCCGTCCGATTTTGTTGACTTTGATGGCGGAGTTTATAGCAGTCGATAGGTCACTTTGAATAACGCTGTGCGCTGCTTTCGGCATTGGTTTTTGAATAACTTGTCCATCAATATATTCGCTTGCAGGCTTTGTTTCAGGGAGCTGCAAAAATTCTTCTAAGGTGAGGGTTTTTACGGGCGTTTGTACCATGGCTCAAAACCTACTTTCCATAGTTGATTATGGCAGAACGTATATTGATGTGACAGCTGCTGAAGTAGAGGCTGGCTGATTGGAAGGCTGGGTGGGCTCGAAAGGGGAGGGTTGGTGGGGGGGACCGTCGCGCGCGACGCTCAGCAGGATGGGCTGGAAATAGGCTGGGTGGGGGTTAGCAGTCGTCGAGGTTGGCAGCGTGGGTGACGATTTGGTCGATGAGGCTGCGGACGTCTCGACCTCTGGCGTTGGTGTTATTGACGAGAATGCTGAGGGCGAGGGGGGGATGGTTGGGTGGGTTTAGGTAGCCGCTGAGGGTGTAGGTGCGGCTGAGGGTGCCGGTTTTGCCTTGGAAGCGGCCTTCGGCGTTGGTGCCGCGCATTCTGTTGCGGAGGGTGCCGCTGCGGCCGGCGACGGCGAGGGAGTTGCGGTAGACGTTTGCATTGCTGGTTTTGGCCATGGCCTGAAGCGTATCTACAAAGGCTTCGGGAGTGGCAAAGTTGCGGCGGGAGAGGCCGGAACCGTCTACGATGTCTACGCTGTTGGGGCGGATGCCGAGGTCGGTAAGGATACGGCTGATGGCGGCTGCGCCGGATTCGTAGGTGTTTTGGGTAGTGGGGTCTACGCTGCGGCCCAGAGTTTTGAGCATGGCCTCGGCGTAGATATTGACGCTGTAGAGGTTGGTAGGATCGATGAAGGCACGCAAGGGGGGAGATTGGATGGCGGCGAGTTCGACTAGGCCGCTGGGTGGGTTGGCTGCGGAGGCTTGGGCGCGGGCTGTGGAGAGGCCGTAGGCGTTGAGGCTTTGTTGAAATTGTTCGGCGAAGTAGCTGCCGGGGTCAAGGAGGGCGATTGAGCTGTTGTCGCTGGCTGTTCCGGCAATCAGCTGGCCGCGAACGCTCATGACTTTTTGCCCGGGCCGCTGTCCAGCATCAATAAATTCACTGCCGCCACCGACGGTGCGAGTGTTGTTTTCGATGCGCCAGCCGCGAACAAATTCGGGGCGGTCCCACACGATGCTGAGGGGTTGACCCGCTCGGTTGGGAATGGAGGTAAAGCCGAGTTCGTTGCGGTTGAGAATCAGGCTGTTGGCACCTGCGCCATAGCCTGCGCGATAGTCTTCGTCGTCCCAGAAGGGGCTGGCAATGGGGCCGGCGAAGTAGTTGTCTACGGCGGTGAGGCTATTGACGCGGGTGATGCCCTGTTGCTTTAGCTGACCGGAGAGGAGGTTGATTTGGTAGCTGGTGAAGGTGGGGTCGCCCCGACCAACGACATAGAGGTCTTGGGTTGCAGCGTTTGGCTGACCATAGACGGAGGTGCGAATGGTGAAGTCTGGGCCAAGGTTGTGTAGGGCGGCGGCGGTGGTGAGAAGTTTGACGTTTGAAGCGGGGACAAATTTCTCTTGGGCGCGGCGGGCATAGAGGGTGCGGGTGTCGGGGTTGGCATCTTCGATGAGAATGCCAACATCTGCGCCATCAAGGGTGTAGCCATTGACGATCGCATCAATTTTGCGAGGGAGGTCGGCCCGGCACATGCCAGCAACGGCGGCATTAGCCTGGGTTAATACGGCCAGACCCCCGAGTAAACCGAGGAAAAGCTTCTTCCAAGGTCGGGACGGAACATACCCGGATGCGGGTGACGTAGCCTGTGCAGGAACGGCGGATTGATGCGGTGTCTTCATAGCTCATGATGGAGGTGAGGTGCGAGTGTAGTAGATGATGCGATCACTCTATCTACGCAGGTTCTGGCTTAGGGTATTGCCAGGACAAATCCTGCAACTGGCTACTACTCAACAAGCTTACTTGAAGGGTCGCTCTCAAAAATACCGTGACTTTGCCTAGGCGGTGTTCGTTGCCCGAAAAGACTGATATCTATGGGATTGTCCATTGTAGAAATGTGCTAAAAGTCCTTTTGGAACGGTATTCGTTGGGCTAAAGCAGGTTAGCCAAAGTTGTCATTGGCACACCACATTTCACCTTTTTTAATACGGCCAAAAGGTCTGTTATAGGCTGTTTTACTGAAATCTTTTCTACTGAAATCTTTGAACTTTTGTGATTTCGGGGGCTCCTACCGGCAGGCCGTAGCTCATTACCGGGGGCATACCGGCGACTCTGCGAAGGGTACCTGTCTGTACGTTGATGGCTTCAAATCGCTGGGTGCTGCCCAGATACCCTTCGCAGAGAACAATCGCCTCGGTCTCGGTAGCAAAGCCATAAAAGCTGGCAAAATCTAGCTCGTCGCAAACTGTTGGCGTGGAGACGGTGACAGTGTTGTCGCGCAGGTCGAAGATGGTGACATGGTTGCCGCCGTCCCCGCCTGCATAGACGGTTTGCAGGTCTGCGACGAGGAAGTTGCCATCTGGCGAGAAGGACTGCAGGTGATAGATTAAGTAGCTATCGGGGTAGGGTTCGAGGGTGATTCGCCGGGTCTCACCGGCGCGCGCTATCACGAGTTCGTGGCGGGAGGTTTCTCGGGCATCGGCTGCGCAGCCAAGCGGACTGTCGGACTGTCGCAGGGGGCTACCGGGGGTGACGATTTTTCTGAGGATGGCGTCGATGTAGACGTGGGTCCCGTTGAGGGGAGTGGAGGTCAGCTGGTTGGAGCGGTAGCTGACTTCGGTCGCGCGATCGCACCGCCTATTCAGCACGTTGTTCAGCAGATCTTGAGCAAATTTGGGATTGATTTGCGCTGTGCTAGGAGGCGCTGTCATGCCAATCAGCAGACTGCTGGCAGCTAGGATAAATAGGGAAAGACTGTGACGATTCATGGCGTTTGCGTCTTTTCAGAAGACGCGCTGAGGACGGTTTGAGATAGCTATATTCATAAATACCCAGGAGAGCTATGACATTTCGTAAAAACAGTTGCCTGAGGACGGTTTGATAGCCTATTGACCGTGCATTTATCTACAGGTTTGCTGTATGCTGCCAAGACGGCATGACCGGCTCAGCAAAAGCGAGGGTTTGACTGATGGCTAACGTTCAAAATAGTCGGGATTATCTCCATCCCCAGTATCGGAAGGATCGCGAAGCGCTCAACGCCATTATGGTGGGTGAGGCGAGTAGCTTTAATCTGGCCGATTTGGCGAGGTTGCGGGTTCGCTACGATGGCTTTCAGGGGGCTAGAGATATTCAGCGCGATCTCGATAAGATGCTGACGAAGCTCGGCATGACCGAGACAGAACTTTTCGCAAAGACGAGAGAGATTCACCAGAGTGAAGCCGTGTTCACTCCAACTTGGACGAAGAAAGGTGAAGACTGGAGCTGATTGACAACAAATTCAGCCTGGTACAGCTGGGGGAAGCGCAAATTAATAATGTCCCTGCTATTAGCATTGCTGCCGCCCCTCACCCTAAATCCCTCTCCCGAGGGAGAGGGACTTGAAATCCGAACAATCAAGAAAATCCCCAGCAATCTTCAAATTGCTGGGGATTAGCTTAGAGCTAGTTAGTACGCAAATATCTCAACGGTGTCTAGGAGACTCTAGCCAAGGCGATTGCGGAGCTGTGTAGCAGCGGCAGTGGCAAAGAGGCCGATGGCGGCGACACTGCCGGGCTCGGGGACTTTGGTAGCGTCTTTGTTGCTGACGTCGTACCAGCCTTGCTTTTTGTATTTAAATTCGTCTAGGCCCTGATTGACGTCGTTGTTGTTGTAGGCGGTGGTGAGTCCATCGACGCCGTGGAACCAGATGCCGATTTTTCTATCGAAGGCAACACCGTCCCAATCGTTGCCAAAGGTGGATTTCATGCCGTTGATGGTGGTGGCATCTAGGCTGAAGGAGAAGGTGCGCTCATCGGTCACGCTGTTGTCTACGGTGAGTGCTGTGTTGCCCAAGTATGTTTCGTTTTGATAGCTATTTGAGCCGTTGACACCGTTGTAGTTATAGATGGAAACGTTGCCGGTGGTGCCGTCCATGTAGAAGATGGCATACTCATCTACGTTGTTTTTCGGGTCTTCTCCGTCGCTGACGACGAGCCAAGCGCCGTCGGCGAGTCGGCCATTATTGGTGTTGCGGGAGAAGGTAGATGTCCAGCTGAAGACTTCAGTGTCGCTGTCGTATTCGGCTTTGATGTATTCGTGCTTGCCAACTTTCTTGTTGCCGCCTAGGTTGCTCTCTTCGAAAACAAATGTGCCTGCTTGTGCTGGGGCGATCGCAAAGAGAACAGGAACAGCTGCGAGTGCCAGACTTGCTTTGATATCCATGTATGGATGACTCCGTAATATGTGTCGGTTTATACATAGATTGTGACCCTTTCATTTTGAGACTGGGTAAGGTCTGTGTGAATACGCACGTGTTTCTTGCTAATTACACGTAAGTCTTAGATGTGCTGGATGTGAAGAAAACGCGGCTATTCTCCGTATGTTTTTGAAGCGTAAATCAAGCTGCGAGATTGATGGGTTGCTAATCGCTGATATTACTGGGTTATTTAGATGCTTGCCGGAAAATTGTTGGATGGCAGCGTCTCGAAAAATGTCCGTGTTAATACGAGTAGGGCAGTTTATCTGCGATTTTGTGCAAGAAAAGACCTTCTCGATAAATCATCGAGAAGGTCTTGAGTTAGGTGTTAACGCTGAAAATTTGCTTTATCAAAGCAGGTTGACAAAGCAGGTTGAACGCAAAGATTGACCTAGCTGAGACGCTTGCGTAGGGTTGTTGCTGCTGTGGCTGCCAAGAGACCCAGAGCGGCAACGGTGCCAGGCTCTGGAACCTTTTTGGTATTGTCGAAATCGATGTCGTACCAGCCCTGTTTATCGAAAGTGAAGCGTTCGAGGGAGCCATCGTTTCGGTAGCTTGTTTCTAGGCCGTCAACGCCGTGGAACCAGATGCCGATGGCTTCGCCGAAGCCAGCACCTTTCCACTGGGGGCTGATGTCCGTTCTGCTGTTGATATCGGTGGCATCATAGGAGAAAGCAAAGGTAATTTCGTCGTTACCTTTTCTGGTGACCGTGAGGTCTGTATGGTCGAGAAAGGTCTCGTTCAGGTAGCTTCTCTCATTCACGGAGCCGTCGTAGTTGTAGACGGAGACTTTTTCTTCAGCACCATCTAAATAGAAGATGGGATATTCATCGACATCGCTGCTGGGGACGCCGCCTTCGCTGAGCACAAGCCAACCGCCCTCTGCTAATCTGCCGCTGCCGAGCACAGAGTTACGTCTGAAGGTGGAAGACCAGGTCAGCACTTCGGTCTCGGTGTCGTAGGTGGTGGCAATGTTGGCGTGGTCACCGACGTCTAGCTTGCCGCCCACATCGTCTTTGTCAAAAACAAAAACAGCGGCTTTTGCAGGTGCGATCGCAAACAGTAAAGAAGCCGCTGCTGCTATCGCCAAACTCAATTTAAAACGCATTCGTGGAACTCCAAAAATAAAGTCGTATTGAATTATTGGGATTATCACTTTTTTTGATATGGCTTTTCATAAGCGACTGATGAATCTCATCAATTTTTCTGCAAAATAAACGCAAGTTTATTGTGTCGATAAGACAAAGCATTTTTCATTATTGTGTTGCAACCATCAATCAAGATTTCCTTTTTCTGCTGAAATCTTTTGATAATGAGGGTTTTAGAGGATTTGGCAACGAAAAATTTAGTCTGTTCTTACGTCTCCTTAGTCCATTTGTTTTCGGTGAATTTGGGGACTCAGTAAACTCTGAACTGACTTTTTAAACTCTTTTATACTCAGAGATTCCCACGATGTTGTTCGACTTAAAAGAGACTTTCGGTCAATACTCTCTTGACAAGGGTCTCTTTTCGAGCATGAAAAGCACGGAAAGCGTAGCGACACTAAACTGCCATATGAGTTGCCATAGGCTTTAGAACAGATTTTGGTAAAGATGTTGATTTTTGTAACTTTTGTGATCGAAAGTCACAATGAACACTGTTCTAACGGACGTTCTGTCAAGCGGCCAACGGCTGATTTTCTATGGTTTGCAATGGTTTTCAGCTAGTCGAGCATCGGGGAATGGGTTACAGTAGCAGGAAGCAATGCTTAAACATATGTAACTTTTGTCCTGATGTACGGCTGTTTATCTTTGCTTAGCAGTTGGTTTGACAGTTTGCTTGGAAGTTGATTTGACAGTGATTTGACGGTCTTTATATAAGGGTACTTTTCATGAGAGCTTTGCTGATATATCCCCTGTTTCCTAAGAGCTTTTGGTCCTTTGATAAGGCCATTGAGCTGGCAGGGCGCAAGGCTATTTTACCGCCGTTGGGCCTGGTGACCGTGGCGGCGCTGCTACCCCAATCGTGGGACCTGAGGTTAGTAGATCGCAACGTTGAAGCGCTCAGTGAGGCCGATTGGGATTGGGCGGAGCTGGTGATTTTTTCGGGCATGATTGTGCAGAAGCCAGACATGCTGGCTCAGATTCGTGAGGCCAAGCGTCGGGGCAAGCAGGTCGCTGTCGGTGGACCCTATGCAACTGCGCTGCCGGAGGAGGTCACAGCGGCAGGCGCTGATTTTCGGGTGCTAGATGAGGGCGAGGTGACGCTGCCTATGCTAGTAGAGGCGCTGGAGAAGGGTGAAACGGAGGGGACATTTCGAGCGCCAGAGCGGCCAGATGTTAGCTTGAGTCCGGTCCCCAGGTTCGATTTATTGAAGCTGGATGCCTATTCGGAGATGGCGATTCAGTTTTCACGGGGCTGCCCGTTCCAGTGTGAATTTTGCGACATTATTGTGCTCTATGGCCGCAAGCCGCGGACCAAGAGCCCGGAGCAGCTGATTGCTGAGCTTGAGCTTTTGTACGAACTCGGCTGGCGGCGCAGCATCTTCATGGTCGATGACAACTTCATTGGCAATAAGCGAAATGTGAAGCTGATGCTGAAAGCGCTCAAGCCTTGGATGCGTGAAAAGGGATATCCTTTTACCTTTTCGACAGAGGCTTCGGTCGATCTGGCGCAAGACCAGGAGCTGATGGATTTGATGACGGCCTGCAACTTTGGGGCGGTGTTCTTGGGTGTGGAGACGCCGGACGAGTCGAGTTTGTCGGTCACGCAAAAGTTTCAAAATACCCGCGATCCGCTCAGCGAGTCGATTCATAAGATTGCCAGTAGCGGCATTCGGGTGATGGCAGGTTTCATTATTGGCTTTGACGGCGAAAAGAAAGGGGCGGGTGATCGCATCGTTCAGTTTGTAGAAAAGTGCTCGGTGCCTACTGCGCTCTTCAGCATGCTGCAGGCGCTGCCCGACACTGCCCTATGGCATCGACTAGAAAAAGAAGACCGTCTGCTGGCGGGCAAAGAAACGGCCAACATTCACCAGACGACGCTGATGAACTTTGTGCCGACCCGTCCGGTAGAAGAGGTGGCTCAGGAATATGTCGATGCGTTTTGGGACCTGTACGACCCGCAGAAGTACTTGGACCGCTGCTACCGCCATTACCGCATTTTGGGAGAGGCTCCCTGCCACAACGAAAACAAGCGCCCGCCAAAGCCCAAATCTGCCAGGGAGCCCTTCAATTGGAATGTGGTGAGGGGGCTGGCCATTGTGCTCTGGAAGCAGGGCATCGAACGTAAGACTCGCTCAACGTTTTGGGTGTATCTATGGCAGATGTTTCGCCACAACCGAGGCGGTGTTGGTAGCTACCTAACGGTGTGCGCGCAGATTGAGCACTTCCTGGAATATCGCCAAATTGTGAAAGACCAGATTGAAGCGCAAATCGCTGAGGTGATTGCTTCTAGAGATGAGGAAGCAGCGCAGCCTATGGTATCGGTGGTGTAGGCCCTTTTTAGGGGGTTGGGGAAGTGGGGGATTTGGGGGCTAGCCAGCTTTCTCCGTTACCAGTGCTTCGATATCGGTGGCGTTGGTCGGCAGGGACCGGCTGAGTACTTCGTTGCCTTCAGGGGTGATTAGGATGTCGTCTTCTATGCGGATGCCGCGGACGTCTTGGAAGGTTTTGAGACGGTCCCAGTTCACCATATCGGCGTAGCGATCGCGCGTTTGCGGGTCGTTTAGAATGCCGGGCACCTGATAAAAGCCGGGTTCGATGGTGACCACCATGCCTGACTGCAGTGGACGGTCTAAGCGGAGGAAGGCGAGGCCGAAGCGATCGCTGCGCTGCCGCCCTTCTGCGTAGCCTGCTAAATCGCCCAAATCTTCCATATCGTGTACATCTAACCCCATGAGGTGACCTACTCCGTGAGGAAAGAACAGCGCGTGGGCATCTTGGGCGACTAGGTCTTCGGGGTCGCCTTTGAGAATGCCCAGCTCTACCAGTCCTGCTGCGATAATTTGGCAGGCGATGAGGTGGATAGTTTTGTATTCTGCACCGGGTTTGGCCTTTTCGATGCAGAAGTCGTGGGCGGCTAGGACGATGTCGTACAGGTCGCGCTGGGTAGCTGAAAATTTGCCGCTGACGGGCCAGGTCCGAGTGATGTCAGAGGCCCAGCCATCGGGCGTCTCTGCGCCAACGTCTGCGAGCAATAGGTCTTGCTGGCCTAGGGGGTTGTGGTAGTGGTGGTTGTGCAGGACTTCTCCGGCGACGGTGACGATACTGCCGTAGGCGCAGCTCATGTTGTGGCCAGCGATCACCGCCTCCATGATGGCGCGAATCTGGGCTTCGGTTTTGGCGGTGGGAGTAGCGGACATCCCGGCTCGGTGGGCGCCGGTGGTGACGATGAGGGCTCGGCGGATGGCTGCGATCGCGGCCTCATCCTGAATCATTCTGAGCTGCACAATGGCCCTGGCAAAATCTCGATGGCCATCCGGTCGCTGCCGCTGCAGCACGATGCCCCGCTGAAGTAGGGTGTGCTGCATCATGCGCACGGTCTGGTCGGGTTCTCCTAGGGTGGCGGCTCCCAGCGAAAAATCGGCCAGGTCTGCCAGCGGTCTTGCCTCGTCGGCTCCCATCACCTGAGCGATATTGTCTCGGCTGGGGCTAGGACCGTACCAAAGGGCCTCCTCCGGGCTGCTGTCGTCCATAAATAGCGTTAGTCGGTCGCCATCTAGGCGAATGGCCGCATTTTCAAGGGAAAGCCCAGCGAAGTAGAGAAAGTGGCTGCTGGCTCGGAAGGGGTAGGTGTTGGCGGCAAAGTTGCGAGCGGGGGGCGCGCCAGACCACAGCAGGGCGGGAAAGTCGATCAGCTTAGAGAGCTTTTGGCGGCGCGATCGCAGCGTGTCTGCCAGGGAAGGAAATGACCGACTAGGGCTGCTTTGTGCGTGCTCAGGTGAAGAGCCAGGAGGTATAGAGGCAGTTTGCATAGCTTGTGGTAACTTCCTTGATATTGCTATTTTCTCTGTTATGTTCTCTGCGGCAGAAGCTGAGCGGTTAATCTTTACGTTGGTGAGCCCAATCGAGGCGGTGGAAACAGTGCCGCTGGGCGATGCAGATTGTCTGGGCCGGGTGCTAGCTGCGCCTGTGACCAGCCCGCTAGATTTTCCCCACTGGGACAATTCTGCGATGGATGGCTACGCGGTTCGCGCGAGCGATGTACAAACCGTGCCTACCCGGCTGGCTGTCGTTGAAGAAATTCCAGCGGGTTGCTCTCCTCAAAAGACGGTAGGTGCGGGGCAGGCAGCGCGGATATTAACCGGTGCGATGATGCCTGCAGGTGCGGACACGGTGGTGATGCAGGAAGAGACGCAGCGCCAGGGTGAGGTCAGTCAGGAAGATGCCGTGCTTATTTTAAAGGTGCCACAGCAGAACGCTTTTGTGCGGCGGCAGGGCAGTTTTTATCGGGCGGGGGATGAGCTGCTGGGCGTGGGGCAGGCGATCGCCCCTGCAGAAATCGCTATTTTAGCGGCTGCGCAGCAGACTCAGGTGATGGTGTACCGGCGGCCTCGGGTGGCGATTTTGTCTACCGGGAGCGAGCTGATCGGTCCGGATCAACCGTTGCAGCCGGGGCAAATTGTCGATTCTAACCAGTATGCGCTGACGGCGCTGGTGGCTCAGGTGGGCGCAGTACCGCTGCCTATGGGCATTGTGCAAGATGACCGACAGAGTGTGAAGAGGGCCATTGCCGCTGCGCTTGATCAGGCTGATATGGTGCTATCTACCGGGGGCGTCTCGGTGGGTGATTATGACTTTGTAGACGATGTGCTGGCAGAGCTGGGCGCAACGTTGCATATTCGCGCTGTGGCCGTGAAGCCTGGGAAGCCGCTGACGGTAGCAAGCTGGGAAGGTGCGTCAGAAGGCTCGCCAGAAGGTGCTTCGGTGCGCAAGCTGTATTTTGGCCTACCGGGAAACCCGGCGTCGGCAATGGTGGGGTTCTGGCGATTTGTGGGACCCGCGATCGCCAAACTGTCGGGGCGACACGGCCCGTGGGCGCCGGATTTTGTATGGGCGGAGGCAACGACCGAACTGCGAGCTGGCGGTGGGCGAGAAACATACTTGTGGGGGGAGCTGACGGTGGGACCGACCGGCTATCGCTTTGGCAGAGCCGCCGGTTTGCACAACTCTGGGAACTTGGTGAACTTATCTAATACCAGTGGTTTGGGCGTGGTGCCTCAGGGGGAGACAGTGATCGCCAAAGGTGCGCCTGTGCGGGTTCTCAAGATTCGTTGAAAATTCGTTAGTACGGGCTCGAATATGGCGGTGAACGCCGCCAAAGGGCTAACAATTGCTAGAATTAAGGATGTTACTTACGTTCGCCCTTAGGGCATCGTGGGTTGATTCTTGGAAAGGTCTTCTCTAAAGACGTGCGATCGCTAGGGCCACTATGACCTCGGAATACGATGAATACAATGCTCGCCCAAGGCCTCGACCCGATGCTCGCCCCGGTGTTCGTCCTAGTCGTTCTTCAGGATCTGTGCGCGGCGGCTCCAGTGATTCACCAGCCATAGGCAGTGGATCTTCCTCCGTCCCTCGCTTTACCTCAAAGCTGCCTACCTCCCGTCGCGCTAGTACCTCCAAGTATGCCGATGCCTTGGACAACGCTTCATCGTCAGAGAACGGCTTTTCAAATAGTGGCGCCACTAGCACATCATCTAACCCTGGCACCTCTAAAGTAAGCAGCCTATTGACCACCGTGATGGGCGTGCGCTGGCTAAGGAGCTGGCCGCTGGTTATGCTGGTGCTTTTTGGCATCTTGGGCGTAGCCGGAACGTCTGCCATCGTCAGCCTGTTTCGCATTCCGACCTTGCCCAACTGCCGGGCGATCTTTTGGCCTACGGCGTCGGCATCTTTACGGCTACAGTGTGCTGAGTCTTATGCGGCTGAGGGCGATGTGAAAAATTTACTGGCTGCGATCGCGCTGGTAGACAGACTGCCCGAAGACCACCCGCTACGTGAAGACATCATCGACGACCGGATTGAGACTTGGGCTAATCTGGTGTTGGACTTAGCTGAGCGCTCTTTTGAAGAGGGCGAGCTACAAGAAGCGATAGAAAGTGCTCGGAAGATTCCATCCAGAACGGCGGCGGCTGAGGTTGTCGAAGAGCGAATTGAGCGCTGGCAGTCCATTTGGAAAGAAGGGGAAGATGGCTTCAACTCAGCCGTTGAAAAGCTTAAGGCAAAAGATTTTCAGGGTGCATTCACCCTCTCTGTGGTGCTACTGGATGTGCCAAATCGCTATTGGGCAACCGACAAGTACAACGAACTGACCAAGATGATTTCGCTGGCAAGGGAAGACAGTCGTCATCTTTCTGAAGCGCTAGGATTTGCCAAGGAGGGCACGGTCAAAGGTTTTACTGAAGCGCTGAAGCGGCTAAAAGAAATCAGTGAAGACAGCGTATTCAATGCTGAGGTGCAGTCTGAACGCAAAAAAATTGCCAAAGAAATGCTGGAGTTTGGTGAGGTTGCCTTAGCTGAGCGAAATCTTTCCGATGCGCAAGCGCTATTGAACGCAATTCCGCGCGATATCGGTCTAGATGAAGAAATTGCTGACTTTCAGATTTTTGTGACGGCCTATCAGCAGGCTTGGACTGGCAATGTCAGTGGGCTGGAGAATGCCATCAATCGGATGAAAACCCTGGGCAAGCGGCGACCGCTCTACCAAAAAGGCCAACAGCTAATTGTTCAATGGGAATCTGAAATTCAGGATATTGCGATTCTCAACCAGGCTAGGGAGCGGGCCGACCGGGGCAGCACCGCTGACTTATCGGCAGCAATTTCGATTGCTTCTCAGATCTCCCGTCGCTCTCCTCAGTGGGATAGCGCGGCGGAGCAAATCGGCGACTGGCGCACTCGCGTCGAAACGGTGCAAGACCGGCCAATCTTGGAACGGGCGGACCGACTGGCCTCTGTGGGGACACCTGATAATCTGCGAGCCGCGATTCAGGAAGCCCGCAAAATTTCCTCTGAGCGGACGCTCGGCCCTGAAGCTGATGAGCGTATTGCGACTTGGACAGGTCGGATTCAGCGGATTGAGGACCAGCCGCTGCTAGATCAGGCCAGGCAGCGTGCGAGTACGGGCGACCGAGCTGGGGCGATTGCGATCGCCTCTAGAATTGGTGAAGGGCGGGCGCTGTATGCCACTGCTCAAGACGACATTGGCCGGTGGCAGCTGCAAGAAAATGGCCGACAGCGGCTCGGCGAAGCGGTGAATGCAGCCGCGAGCGGTGATGCCGACGGACTCTCAAATGCCATTGACATTGCCTCTAGAGTGCCTGCTGGCAGCGATAGCCGTGCCCGCGCCGATAGCCAGATCAATCGCTGGAGCTGGGATTTGCTGCGGCAAGCCGAAGCCACCGCAAACCGCAACATAGAGACAGCCATCACCCTCGCCAGCCGAATTCCGGAGGGAGCAGAAGCGTATGCCTCTGCCCAGGTGAGAATTGGCAACTGGCAAGAAACCCTGCGCCGCATTGAAGCCGCGCGCCGCCCGGCCGATACTGCGCCTGCACCTGTGGTGGAAGGGAATGGAGATGACTTGCCCCAAGAGATAGAACTGGCACCGGGTGATACCTAGTCGCGGTGGCAAGGCAATTAGGGTAAGCCTAGAGCAAGTACGCGCAATCAAGGTAAGAGTGCAGGCGTAGGCCCTAAGCTTGGACTACTGATGAGTATCTGAAGCTTAGTCGTTGGCTAGGTTAGAAGCTGCTTCTTGGATGTCGTCTGTAAGATTATCTGCAGTTCTAGCGGCTTTGGTTTGCAGTTCATCGACAGCCTCTCGTGCGGGCTCAAGCGGATCGGATGCGCGGTTGTTTCGTCGTTCGGCAACGTCGCTAAGCTCACGGGCTTTGGCTTCAGCCGCAGTGGTGTTCCGTCTGGGATCAACGGCGTCAAAGTTGTTCATACCGCCTTTCTCAGATTGAATTTGATCGTATCGCTCGGTCGACTGGATACCGCGATCGCCCTTTTGGTAGGGTACTGCATAAGCAGGTGCACTTAGGTTCCACAAGCTGAAGCCGATGAGCCCTACGATAGCGATTTTGATGGCAATTTTACGACCAAATGCTCTCAAGAATGAAAATAAAGTGTTCATAGTCGTCAGTCTCTTCTAATTTTTTGCAGCAATTATTCGCTGTAAACTTGAACCGAATAAATCTTCTTAGCTGGCGCTTACAGCCTTGCTAGCATCAGTATATTCAGGTGAGTCTGAGTCGCTGCTCGGTCAAAAGATAGTTCTTCTTCTATACCTTTAGCCTTCAATAGGTTTACTAAATGCGGTTGCCGAAAGCAGTTACTGAAGCCGCACAACAGTTTCGTGAGCGGCGTCTTCTATCTTTTTGAAGAGGTTCCGCAGGGGCGCTTTGATTTTTTCCTGGAAGAGTGTGTGAATGTTGTTTGCGTGGTTTTTGAGCTTTTGAGTCGATTGCTTTTGAAAGTCTGCTGTTGCGATCGCTAATACTTCTCTAATTTGTTTGGGTTGTTGTTTGATTCCTGACGCTAGCTGTTGTTTAGTGCTTGAAATTTGCTCTGTCCACTGTTTCACCTGAGGGCCGATGGCAGGTTTGCCAAAGGAGACAGATCTGCCCTGTAGCGGGCTGTGCTTCTGTCTTGCTGCTGCGACGATGCTGTAGGGATCTCTTCGCTTGGAAGCGCGGCGAGTAAATAATTTCCTAAGTTGTATCTGTTGTTGTGAAGTCTTTTTGCTAACTTGCTCAGATGGTCCTTCAGAAAAGCTGGAGGGCGGGTCTTTTGACTGTTGTTCTTTTTGTTCTATCTGTGATTTTTCTTGTGTAGTAGATGATTTTTGCGCAAGTCTCGTAACGGTAGATTGTTGATTTTGAGAGGCTGTCCGAACGGGTGAAGTTGTCGAGGGGGTTTGCTTAATGAAGGGCAATTCGGGTAGCTTTAAGTATCGCTGAGGCGGATCGTTGAGTTTTTGGATTTGTTGTAAGAGGCGTTCGTCTTGTGTTGGCATCGGCGCTACAGCCAAAGCTGACGGCTTCTCACAGACGAAGCAGAACACTGTGAATAGTAGAATGAAGGTCGCAGAGGTGAGTTTCACAGTGTCGGGTTAGCGTTCTTGGTTAATGGGCAATGCGAGCAGCGCCTACGAGCTAAACCGTAGGCCACTACTACTCTATCCCTAACTGTTACTGCACTCAAACGACCCTAGGACTGACAGCTTAAGGCTTCCTTTAGCAGTGAGGGTCCGTTCTAAGCTGCTTTCTGCACAGGAAACTGAATCTCGGTGATGTATTCTGAATTGTTTTGTTCGGCGCCACCCTTCAGATACACTTCTCGACCGGGACCGATGATTTGATAGCCGTTTTCCTCAATCCACTGCACGATGGCTGCATAGCCCTGGTTTAGGGTGGTGTAAGGACCTCGATGAATCAGGGTTGCCGCTTGCTCAATGGCGGACAGTGCCTTGTGCTTGATGCGTTCAGTGCCTTCGAGTGCATCGGAAACGACTGCGATCGCTTCAGCATCGACGTCTTTTTCTTTGTACTCAGGGTCGTGCCAAATGGCGATGCAAGGTCCCTGGGGCTGGCTTCGCTGCTGACCTATGTAGGCCATAATCTCGGTGAGGAGGCGACCCACGGCAGGATAAGTGGGAATGGTATCGCGAACGCTGAGGGTATAGGGAATCGGTTCGACTGATTTGAGCAGGATGGTGTATTCAGGCATGGTGCGTTCCTCTTCTAGAAATTTTAGATATGCATCGACCGCGGCCATCCGTTCTTGAGTTCCGAGCAGCTGCTGCTGTAGCTCAGCCTGCCTGAGCTTGAGCATGGCCTGCATTTGGCTGAGCGACAGGTCTTCCTGAATCAGCTGGCCAATTTGCTCAAGCGAGAACCCCATGGCTTTGAGTACTAGCAGCCGATGCAGCTGCGGCAGCTGCTCTACCGTGTAGTAGCGATAGCCCGTGTCCCTATCGACCTTTGCAGGCTTGAGCAGGCCGCGCTGGTCGTAGAGACGGAGTGCTTTAATGGAGACTTGACCGAGCCTTGAGAAAGCGCTGATCTTGTATAGGAGCATGGAGAGAACTGTAGAACGAGATCGCTGTCAACTTCTGCAGTAGACACTATGCCGCAGGGGGAGAGTCAAGCGATTAAGAAATCTTTTTTTGCGTTGCAGTAAGCTACCCATTTTGATGGCAATTTTGAGGGATAGAGCATGATAGCGCAATGGTCTTCGGTGTCTGACTAGATGAAAGAAAAAATCTGAAGGTTTTTGATAAGAGCGTTCTGCCCTGTATGAAAGAACTGGCACTACAAACATATTTAAAGACTCATGGCATTGCAACTTTGGAGACGACCTATGGCATTAGGACCCGTCGCCATAGCCAGTTTGAAAACCTGGTTTGTCTGAAGTATTCTCAGTTTGAATCGCCGATGGCCGAACTTGTGGTGCAGCAGTGCCGAGGGATTATTCTTGATGAGGCAGACGGTTGGTCTGTGGTGTCTTACCCATTCGATAAATTTTTTAACTATGGCGAACCCTACGCGGCAGCACTCGACTGGGAAAGCGCCCGCGTTCAAGACAAGCTAGATGGCTCGCTAATGACGCTGTACTTTTACGGCGGACAGTGGCAGGTGCAGTCGAGCGGAACGCCGGATGCTAGTGGTGAAGTGACGGGTTACGCGTTTTCTTTTGCAGAGCTGTTTTGGCAGACTTGGGAGCAGGTGGGCTATCGCTTGCCGGTAGGACATGAAGACTATTGCTTTATGTTTGAGCTAGAGACGCCTTATAACCGGATTGTTGTGCAGCATAGCGGGCAGGCTGTGACGCTGCACGGTGTGCGAAATATTAGAACATACGAGGAAGAGGTTCCTAAGATATGGGCGGATAAGCTGGGCTGGCAGTCGGTGAATAGCTATCCGCTGGGTACGGTCGAAGCGCTCATTGCTCAGGCAGAGCAGCTAGATCCTTTTGTGCAAGAAGGCTTTGTGTTGTGCGATCGCTTTTTCAATCGGGTGAAGCTCAAGTCTTCTGAATATGTGAAGCTTTCTCACCTCAAGGAGGGCAGCTCCGACCGTAGGCTGCTCTCGATTGTTATCAACAATGAAAGTGCTGAATTTTTAGCTTACTTTCAAGAGCTTGAAGTGCGCTTTCGTGAGATCGAGTCGCGCTATGACCTGCTGGTGAAAAAGCTGAAAAGTGAGTATGAAAAATATAGAGCGATCGCGCAACAAAAAGAGTTTGCAATGGCTGTAAAAAAACTGCCATACTCGGGCGTCCTGTTCGCGCTGCGGGCCGGGAAAGTACACTCTGTTCGAGACTACTTGGCCAGTTTGCCTATTGTAAAAGTAGAACAGCTTTTGGAGGAGATGGTTTGAAACGGGTCATCATCACGGTGGGTTTGCCAGGATCAGGAAAATCTACCTGGGCAAAGGAGCTGATTACCAAAGAAGCGGGCAAATGGGTAAGGGTCAATAAAGATCTCCTGCGTGAGATGTGCCACAACTCGGTGCATTCCAAATCGAATGAAAAGTTTATTGTCCGGCTGAGGAATCTGATTATTTTAGAGGCGCTAGAGGCGGGCAAGCACGTCATTGTAGATGATACGAATTTACACCCAAAGCATATTCGCACGGTGACCGAGCTGGTGAAGGGGAAAGCGACGGTAGAAGTAAACAACAGCTTTCTCTCAGTGCCCATAAAAGAGTGCATTCGCCGAGACCTGAACCGGCCAAAGTCTGTCGGTAAAGATGTGATTATGCAAATGTACCGGCAGTTTTTGTTGCCGACGCCGACGCCGCCTGTCCACAATCCCGAACTAGAGGATGTGATTGTGGTCGATATGGATGGCACGCTGGCTTTGATGGGCGATCGCAGCCCTTACGATGTGAGTAAGTGCGACCTGGATCCGCCCAATATGCCAGTAGTGCAGACCATTTTGAAATGGCAGGAAACGCACAAGGTGATTGTGATGTCTGGCCGTACGGATGATGGAAAAGAGAAAACAATCGCTTGGTTGAAAAAGTATGGCGTGCGATATGCCGCGCTGCACATGCGCAAAGTGGGCGACATGCGCAAAGACACAATCGTCAAAGAAGAAATGTACCGGGCTCATTTAGAAGGCAAATACAACATTATTGCTGTCTTTGATGATCGAAAAAGCGTTGTAGAGATGTGGCGATCGCTGGGCCTAACTGTGTTTCAGGTAGCTGAAGGAGATTTTTAGGAGACTTCTAGGAGATTTCTGGAAGACTTGTAGAAACTAGCCTAGACCAGCTGACTAGAGGGTGACTCGCTGCCATCCGGCAGGATAGTTTCACTGAGTTTGGCGCCTTTGAGCTGCTCCTGATAGACATCTGCCCAGCGCATTTCTGCATTAGAAAAATCGGTTTCCCAGAGGGTGGCGCCGCGAAGATTGGTGCCCCGTAGGATGGCTGCGCGTAGGTCGGCTGCGGTGAGGTCTGTGCCGAAGAGATCCGCGTGGCTGAGGTTGGCGCCCGCGAGGTTAGCGCCGGATAAATCTGCGCCCCGCAGATTGGCTCCCTCTAGGTTGGTGCCTGCGAGGTTGCAGCTTTGCAGGTTGGCTTTGGGGAGGGCGATACCGGCGAGATTGGCCTTGGGGGCCTCTAGCCACTTGAGCGGAACGCCGTCGCGGTGGAGGTCTTGCAGGGCTTGGTAGCGGGCGTAGCTGGTAGTGACATTAGCGGCAGCGGCGGTGTCAATGACTCGCCAGGCTTCGTAGTGTTTTTGGGTTTTGCGGTCGGGGACACCTTTGACATAGAGAATGACGGCAAGGGCGAGGGCGATCGCTTCGGCATCGCTGAGAATGAGTTTGAGCACACGCTGCCAAGAGAGCGGGGAGGGATCAATATTTTGTTCTATAAAAATCACAAAGCAGGCCAGAAAGCAGAAGGCTACGATGGCCACTAGCCAGGTAGGAACGGCCTGAATCCGAGTCTCTAGCTGATGGATAGATTGGCGTGACCAAGGGTAGCGTGGAGCCATAAAATTGCTGAGGGAGAACGTGAAGGCTGAAGCTTAGCAGCGGGGTGATTAGTCCTTTAGATGCAAGAATTTGGTGCAAGCTGGGTGAATTCGGAACTTTTCGATGTTTTCGAGGTTGATGGTAGGTAGCTCGTAGTGGCCGAGGTAGGCACCGCGATGGCGGACAGATTTTTGGCTGGTTTGGGGGACGAGCGCTTTTAGAAAGCCAATTTTCCAGAGAATTTGCTTAAGCTCTAGGTAGTCGAGGTCAAGTACCCAAGGGGCGGCTTGCTCTACGTCGATTTCGCCAACCACGATGGAGAGCAAGAGGTAGTCGAGGTCTTCTTTGGGGTAGTAGGTTTTGTGACCCCGAAACACTTCAAAAACATCTAGCAGGAAGGGATACTGAAACCGATATTCGGAGGCGAGGTCTCGGGTTTTTTGTTCGGAATAGGACTCTTCGGCAGCTGCGATCGCGCATTCATCAATTCGCTTATTGACCAGTGAATAGTCGATGCACTCAATACACAGCTTGCAAAACTGCAACAGCTCACGGGGCCGTAGCTGCGTGCGGTCAATGATGTAGTCGAGCGACTCCACATCGAATGAGCTAAGCCTAGAGACAAAAACAGTTTTCCACCGCTTTAGCGCGGTGAAATTAGCGGATTCTGGAAAGGAGTGGGCAATCCGCCGGGCAATCAGCTCTAGCAGCTCATTTTTGCCCCAGCGAATGACCTCTACATCCTCCCGGATTTTTTGCGCATCTTCGTAGATTTGTGGAATATTATCGAACAGCTCCTGACGAATGGAGATATAAATTCGCAGGTTGGAATTGAGCAGGTTGATTTTCTGCGTCGCCTGAAAGAGCCCTGCTAAAAAATACTTGGCATCTTCGGAATTATCCCAGCCCTTGTCGAGTTCGTCGATCAGTACGGTGATGCGCGTATTCTTTAGCACGTTGCTAAGGCTGGGCAGCAGTGCCTTGATATCTTCTAGGTCATAGAGGGCCTGTAGCTCTCGGGAGCGGAGGGTGCCTTCATGGGATTCTAGTTTGACGCGCTCAATTCTTTTGAGATAATTCACCAGCATACCAATGGAGCTGGTTTCCTGGGCGAGGCCGTTGCCGCTGACGTAGTTGTAAATATTTTTTTGGGCGCCGAGCAGGAGGCCGCGCTTATTTTGGGCGATTCGCTTGAAGATGAGGTTGTAGAGCAGATATTGCCAGGCGACAGAATAGGCGCTTTGCTTGCCCCAGGAGCCTTCCTTTTCGCTGCGCAGGTATTCGGAGAGCAGCTCGTAAGAATAATCTTCGGGCGATAGCTCTAAGACGAGGTTGCCTTTTTTGCGTTCAGTCGTGGCGATGTATTTAAAGATGGCGCTTTTGCCTGCGCCCCGATTGCCCACCAAGATGGTCTTACGCCCATTGAGAAAGCGATGGTAGGCGTCGTTTTGATAAAAGTATTCAGCGAGGCCAACGTCAATGTCGCGTTCAGCAGAATCTGAGCCTAGGTTGAGGCTTTTGATGTCAAATCGCATAGGCACATCGGCGATAGGCGTTTTGACTCAGTTTAAACTTACGGGCATCACTTGAAAAGTACCCGCGTTAGGGGCTTGACAAGCGTTGCGTTGTGGCTTTCGCGTGGGGGTGCGTAGTGGAATACTTATGGTAGGAAACCCTACGACTGGCCTACCTGTGCGAAAAGGCGGTCCATCGAATAGCTAAAACTTGGCAGCATTGGACTGGTGAGGATATCGCCTCTATATAGTGTCGTCTGCAAGACAAGCTGTGCTGATTCTCTGCGGTAGATTTCTATTTTTTCTGCGCGCCAGTCGACAATCCAATATTCTCGAACGCCTTGGGCTGAGTAGAGTCTCAGTTTGAGGTCGTGATCGCGTTGCTGATTGTTCATATCTAGCGATAGAACTTCCACGATTAGGTCAGGCGCTTCTATCAAATGCCCAGACTCGTTGAGTGCTGCTGCTAGCCTTTCCTGCCTGATCCAGGCTAAGTCAGGAATGACGTTATCTGCCTCGGTAAAGAGGACGCCTGGCCCTGTTGATGTCTCGCCCGTATCGTTTGCCGTCATCAGGAAGCAACTCTAAATCTGAGGACTTCCAACGAAACTTAGCAACCATTGAATTTCCTAGGGCACTGCACCTAGCTTACTGGAAAGTTTACTGGAAATGTCTGGTTAGAAGCCTAGGTCTGCGATCGCACTCTCCCACAGCCTTAATAAGCGTGCCGTATTTCTCGCAAAAGAATCTGACGCATTCAGGGGCTAAATCAACGGCGCTGCTATCGTACTCGCCTGTATCTGGATTTGGCCAAATCAATGCATAGTCGCCTTTGACAAACTGAAAACGTTCTAATTCTCTGAGGACAAGTAGGGCTGGTCCAGGTGTCTCACCCACGAGCAAAGGCTTCCAATCTAAATCATAGATAGACACATCCAAATCTTCTTCGAACCACAGGCGCAAGACATAATTTTCTATATGCTCAGCTTTGAGTAGTCCTCTCTCTATTCTGGTTCGCCAGCGGCTTTCATCGCTGGCATAAGTTTGCCACTCTTCCCAAAGCATCGTCATTACCCGACAATCTCAATACTTTTATTATCTCTTGCTCGTTGCCATTGCTCTAGTAAAGCTTCTTCATGGGCTTCAATCCATGCCTCGACAAGCCTTTTTAGTTTAGGGGGTAAGCGCTTACCGGGTTTCATCCATTCACGGGTTTTGATAGTGATCCGGTAACTACCAAAGTTGCCTTGATACTTTACGTGTACATGGGGTGGCGCATGGTCGTTGTAGTTCATTAGCACAACGAGCAGTCCTTGCTTAAATGGATGTGAAACAGGTGGCATCAGTTACGTTCTTTTTGTCAAGATCACTTATCAAATTATCAAAAGCCTAGGTCTGCGATCGCACGCTCTGCCGCCTTAAACACTACTTCATCTGGCAGCTCTCCCCAGGCCGTATCCCCAATCTCTTTGTAAAACTGCGCATCGTAAGCTCTAGTCCTTACCACTACGGGCATAGGGACCGCATGACCTAGCAACAGCGCCTGCTGCTTAGAATCTAACTTAGCTAGCACCGAGCGCAGGCTTTGCCCGCCCGAGACGCCTGTAAAAATCGCGTCAATGTCTTTTTCATCGTTTAGCAACGCTGTGATCCGCGTGCCAACCTGAGACATGACTTCGTTATCAATGCCAGAAGGGCGCTGATCGACAACGAGCAGTGTGACAAAGTACTTTCTCATTTCTCTGGCGATCACGCCGAAGATGGTTTGGCGGGCGGTGGCCGGGTCGAGAAATCGGTGGGCTTCTTCGATGGTGATGACCAGCGGCTGGGGGCGATCGCTCGGATTTTTACTCTGCAAAAAGCGGTCTGCCTTGCGCACATAGCTAGCGTGAATTCTTCTGGCGATCACATTGGTTGCCAGCATGTAAGAGAGCATATTGCTCTGCGAGCCAAATTCAATCACCACGTGCTTTCCAGCGTCAATGGTTTCGAGAATTTGATTGACGTAGTTATGCGGGCAGGCGCCGCGAATGTATTTTAGCTCCGCAAGGCGAGTGAGCTTGCGCTGTAGGGCCATGATCGAAGACTTACTGCCCATCTTCACTTCGCAAAATTCTTGTATTTCTTCATTGCTCAGCTGCAACAATCTGTTGATCCAGCTGCTGCCAAATTCGTTGCGTAGGATAATGGCATTCTCTAAGCTGGCTTCCGAGAGATTTAGCTCGCGGCTAATCAGCATGAGATCTTCGACATCTATTTGGTCGAAGCTAATGTATAGCTCCTGTGCGTCGGTGACGCCCCGTCGCTTGGTCGATTCTGGGTCGAGGGTGAATATTTGTACCTGCCCTGGAAACAGCTGCCGCAGCCCTTTCACTGTGCTAAATTCTTTCCCCTCGCTGACCGCTTCCCAGCCATACTCCGAGTGCATGTCGAAGATGAGATTGACTGCTGCTCGCTTGCGGATAATGCCAGAGAGAATTAGCCGGGTCAAAAAAGATTTTCCCGTTCCTGACTTACCAAAGATGCCGTTGCTACGCTCAACAAAGCGATCAAGATCTATGCAAATAGGCACCTCCATATCGATGGGTTGGCCAATGGCAAAGTTGCGCCTATGCACGTCATCTTCCCAGCCAAACACTGCTCTGAAGTCTCTTTCTGAGGCGTCGTATACTTGGCTGAAGTGGCCCGGAATGGTCTTGACAGGCAGAAGTTGGAGCGGGGCGCTAGAATGGGTTTCGTAAGAGGCAAGGCCGTTTGATCCGCTGCCAGACTTGTTGCTTTTTTGACTGTTGGAATTGTTTTTAGATGATTTGTTCTCGGCCTGCGCGTAGCTAAAGCTTTCTATTCCTTCTTCGGTGGGAGTGAACATTAGCATCGGTGTCAGGTCTACGGTGCCGTAGGTGCCTGAACCGGCTAAAACCTCTTGCAAGAAAATATTGCTGGGTTTTGGTGGGTTAGCGAGAATGCGCTGGCTAGCGGTGCCAAGGGCGACGTCAGTCAGCATACAAAAGAAGCGCGATCGTACCCCCTGCACTACCAGAAACTTACCCACCCGCATTTCTTCGACCAGTACATCTGGATGCAGGCGAACTTCGAGCCCCTTACTCAAGGAGCCCTGAATGACAGACCCTAGCGGACGCATTTCACGCATGGCGAATCCCTATAGCCATCGGAAGCCACAAGTAGGCTACGCTTTGTATACTGGCCCATACTAGCGGAAAAAAGCCCAGTTTAGTACATTGGTTCTGTAGAAAGTGAGACCATTCAATGGCTGACAAATTTGATTCTTTGATAGAAGCTATTAGGCTACGTAGCGAAGCGACCGATAGATTCATTCAAGCAAATACAACAGCTCAGCAGGAGAATGCGCGGGCGATCGCCCAACTCGGCGCAAAGATTGACCGACTTTCTGAAACCGTGAACAATCAATCTGCAAGCATCGAACGACTGGAGCGAGCAGTGTCGAAGATGGTCATTGGCATTGAAGCCCAAAGCGAGAACATGAAGAGCTTTCTAGCCCTTGCTACGCGACAGGCCGATATTATCAGCGATTTGGCAAAGAGCCGCGCTAGCTGAGCGTCTAGCTTGTATGCTTAGGCGCTTCTAGAAAATTTTTTAATGTACAGTCTTAACGCGCAACGTTCTGACACAGACATCCTTAAGCATTAGGACGCCTGCATCAGAATATTTGCTACGTGCAACGAGTATTCGGAAGGCGTGTATCAGAATTGGATGCCGACACCACCTTGCACAGCGGTGGTGGTATCGCCGCCAATCGGAATGATGGCATTGCCGTAGAAGACGAGATTGCTTCGGTCCATGGTGTAGTCTACGCCGGGCTGTAGCACGAAGGAGGTGCCGTCTCCCATCACGGAGCCTTCACTGGCGAAGGCAACGCCTGCACCCGCGTAGATTTCTGTGTTGAAGTTGAGTGGAAAATCGTAGGAGACGGTAGGTACAAAGGCTGAACCGTCGCCTAGGAAGGCTGCGCCGCGAATCGAAATAGGCAGCTCCAGAATGTTGTAGCGACCGTTAATAGCTACGGCGAGCTCTCCGTCGCCGAACGCTGGACCAATACCGATATAGCTGCCGTAAGCTGCCTGAGCGTTGGCTGAAGACTGCACCGATAGTGCGATCGCCAAACTGCCCGCTAACGTCCCAAACGCCAATCCGGCTATCTTGGCCAGACGGCTGCCGAAACGAGTGATCATCTAAAGTTCCTCACAGTAGGTAAGCGGTACAGGCAGAACGTAACTATTCCAACAATACCGGTTGATTCACTGCCCGTAATAACCTACTACAGGGGCGGACGTCAAGGGGATTATTATTAGATATGCCAGTAGATTGGCCGACACCAAACTGAAGTCGATTATTCTGTCGGTGAAAGATAGTTCGCTTTAGCCGATAACTTTAGCCAACCAATAAGACACACAGATGATTGACTCAAATGCTGTTACCCGCAAAGCGATAGCTCTGGTAAGGACTTATTCTGACTGCTTGTGAAATGTATTAGCCAGTATTTCTCATACCAGCCGCGACGCCGTTGATCGTCAGCAGTGCCCCTCGCAGCAGTTCGCCTTTGCTGTAGCGCGATCGCACTCTACCGGTCACCGCATCGTTGCCATACTCCCGCAGTCGCTTCAGCAGCGCCACCTGCAAAAAGCTCAGCGGCACAATGGTGCCATTTCGCAGCTGCACAGAGCGCTGTAGGGCAGGATCGCCATCGAGTAGGCGCACGTGGTCAGTAATGGCCAGCACCACAGATCGCGTCTGGTGAAATTCGGAAGCAATCTGGTCAAACATGGCCTGAAAATCTTCGCGCTTATCATCACTGCTGAGCTGGCTGACGTAGTGCTGTGCAATTTGTAAATCTACCTTGGCTAGGGTCATCTCTACTTTGGAGATCACCATCTTGAAGAAGGGCCACTTGGCATAGAAATACTGCAGCAGCTTAGTGTGTTCTTCTGGATTTTGGTCGATGAATTCTCTGAGGGCAGTGCCGACGCCATACCAAGACGGTAGCAAGAAGCGGGTCTGCGTCCAGCTAAATACCCAGGGGATGGCGCGCAGGCCGTCTAGATTTTTCTTGCCACCTCGCCGGGCCGGGCGAGAGCTAATTTGCAATTGGCTGATTTCTTGAATGGGTGTCACCTGGTGGAAAAACTCCACGAGGTCGGGCTGCTCGTAGATCAGGGCGCGGTAGTGCTGGCGCGATCGCACAGCCAGTTTTTCCATGATTTCGTTCCAGGCTTCGATGCTGTCGAAGCTGCTGCCTAGTACACTGCCCTGAATCACCGCTGTTGTGACCGTCTCCAGGTTGTAGAGCGCCAGATCTGGCAGGTTGTACTTAGAGGCCAAGACCTCGCCCTGCTCCGTAATCTTGATTCGACCGTCGACGCTGCGGCCGGGCTGCGCCAAAATCGCCTCGTAGGCCGGACCGCCACCCCGCCCGACCGAGCCGCCCCGTCCGTGGAAAATGCGCAGCGCCACTGTGTAGTTCTCAGCGAGAGATTGCAACGCTTGCTGGGCCTTATGAATCTCCCAGTTGCTGCTCAAGAAGCCAGAATCCTTGTTGCTATCTGAGTAGCCCAGCATTACCTCTTGCAGAGAAGTGCCCGCCGCTTCTGGATGAGACTGAGCGGCCTCTAGAGCTGCGTACCCGCCCTGAAGCATTGCCCTGTACAGCGGTAGCTCCCATAGCTGGCGCATCACGTCGGGTGCCCTTCGCAGGTCTTCCACCGTTTCAAAGAGAGGAACAATTTTGAGCGCGCAGATGCCGGTCGCCGGGTCGTACAGGCCTGCTTCTTTGGCTAGGAGCGCCACTTCGAGCAGGTCGCTAGCGGTGTGGCTCATGCTGATGATGTAGCTCTGGCAAATGCTAGGGCCAAACTCCTGATGGAGCTTGCGCACCATGCGAAACGTGGCAATGGTTTCACTGGCTTTTTCAGAGAAGGGTAGCTCGCCAGGGATAAGCGGGCGACGGGTCCTAAGTTCGCTGATTAGCCACTCGGTTTTTTCTGCTTCGCTAAGGTCGTTGTAAGGCTTGGGCAGTAGCTCCAGATATTCAGTGACCTCGTTGATGGTGTCTGAGTGGCGGGTGCTCTCCTGACGGATATCGAGCTGGGCCAAAATAAAGCCGTAAATCTCCACCTGACAAATGAGATCTTCTAAATCCTGGCAGACTAGCCCAGTTTCTTTGAGGTTGCTTTGAATTAGCTTTAGCTCAGCGAGAAACTCGTCGCCTGAGCTGTAGAGCCTGCCACTGTTTCTCTCGTGCTCTAGGCTGTCGGGCTCTTGGAGATATTCTCCGTTGTAGAGCTTTTTGGAGCGTTCTAGGGTTTTGAGCAGGCGTTGCTCAATGTAAGCCAGCTTGAGCCGGTAGGGCTCTTGCCGGTAGCGGATGGCCAGCCCTTCATAAATTTCGGGCATCTGGGTTTGGTCTTGCTCTAGCGATTCGAGCAGGTCGGGGAGTACTTCGCTCCAGTGCAGCGATAGGCTCAGCAGGTGAATCAGCTTGCGCACGGAGTCGATGTATTTGCCAATCACCATATTGCGCTGATAGTTGGCGGTTTTCCAGGTGATTTGGGGGGTGACGGAGGGGTTGCCGTCGCGATCGCTGCCCACCCATGAGCCAAATCGGCAAAAACTATGCTTGGGAGGCTGCAGCGTTGGAAATGTGCCCGATAGCGCGCGACAAATGCGCTGGTAAAGCTGAGGAATCGTGTCGAACAGGACAACGTCGAAGTAGTGCAGCGTGAAATCTACTTCATCAAGCACAGAGGGCTTGAACTGGTGCAGCTCATCGGTGCGCCACCACAGCCGAATTTCTTCAATCAGCTGGTTTTGTAGCGCCTTAATTTCCCAAGAAGACACTAGGCCCAGGGCGCGAGCGCTTTCTTCTTCGCGGTCGAGCTGGCGCAAAATGGCAGAGATACGACGCTGCTTATCGCGGATGGTGTGGCGCACAATCTCAGTCGGGTGCGCAGTGAAGACCAGCCGCACATCGAGCTGGTCGAGCAGCCTTTGAATCATGCGCGGTGGCACGTTTAGCCGCTTGAGCGTGGGGAAAAGCCAGTAAAAGGTACCCACATCTCGAATATTGTCTGAGGTGTTGAGGCTCTCTTCCAGGGTGCTTTGACCGTTGAAGCCGTTGTTTTCTTTGGGGGCGGCTGGGGCTTTTGTGTCCGATGGCGCGGGTGTTGCGGCAGGTGGCATACCGGTTGCGGCACCCGCGCTGGCGGTGCGCTCTGCAGAGGCAACGGCGGCATCTTCGTAGGCGGCGCGATACTGCTGCTGCTGGCCCCGCTGTTCGTAGTGCTGCTCAACAATATTAATCAGCTGGAAATAGAGGGCAAATGCGCGCGACATTTTGATCGCATCGGAAAGCTCTAGCTGTTCGATCAGCTTGAGCACGGGAGAGTCGTCGGCGTCTTTGGCCTGGCCATCGGGCGCGCACAGCTGACGCAGCCGACTGAGCAAAGCAACTAAGCTGGGTCCACACTCGTCTTCTAAAACTTCCGCCCATGTCTCTTCAACCCGCTTTAGACGATGGCGCAGCAGCCAGTCTTGGGTAGCAACGGTAGTGAGGGCGTCTAAATCCGTGTCGTCTTCTACATAAGTAGACACGTTCCCTTCTGAAGAATGGCCTTTCGAGTAGACAGTTGAACTCATGCGGCTAATTAATATAGTGAGCACTCGAACTGATTGTAGGAGTTTTAGGGACGTCTC
Organism: Cyanobacteria bacterium J06623_4; assembly: GCA_038524545.1. GTDB lineage: Bacteria > Cyanobacteriota > Cyanobacteriia > Phormidesmidales > Phormidesmidaceae > Phormidesmis. Next base: position 28,505 of record JBCBIK010000047.1, read on the forward strand.
GGAATGTCTTTATCTTGGGGAATATCGTGAACTGACTATTTTTGTGGGTTGAGGAGTGGCAGGATGGGCAGTCGCTCGCCGCGAAATAGCTCTTCGCTGCTCTGGCCGAGCTGGGTCATGCCCTTTGCGATTAGCTGGCTAGAAACCAGCAGGGTAAGCAGAGGAAAGGTGCTGAGTGCGACGGTCAACGTTGGGTCGAGCGGGCTGCGAAAAGATAGGTTGGCGGTAGGAGAATTTGACGATTCACGAAAGGATTGCATTTGGCTATTCGTACACGTACGTATTTTTCATTTGGACCTGTTGAAACTTTACCGAATAATCACATAGGATTTACTCGTGCAAATTGAACAAG
>JBCBIK010000048.1:0-28427 GCA_038524545.1 Cyanobacteria bacterium J06623_4
ACAGGGAGAGTTTCGCGTACAGCGAATGCCAGAAGTCATCAAAAACAAACAGGCCGTCGTGGGTCAGCGTCGGGGCGTGACCGCCCAAATGTTAGAAGACGCGCTGATTAAGCTGTTTAAGCCCAAAGGCAAAAATATCCCTAACACCGCCCTCTTTTATTTCTCAGGGCACGGACTGCAGCGGGAAGCAGGCATCCAAGAAGGCTATTTGGCGACCAGCGATACAAACCCCAGCACTGGTAACTTTGGCATCTCGCTCAACTGGCTCAGACGACTGCTGCAGCAGAGCCCTGTCCGGCAAATCGTTGTTATCTTAGACTGCTGTCACAGCGGCGAGCTACTCACCTTTAGAGATGCGGACCCTGGCGCCCGAACGGGAATAGATCGCTGCTTTATGGCGGCTTCTAGAGAATATGAGTCTGCCTACGAGGCGCTAGAAGGTAAGCACAGCGTATTTACCCAGGCCCTACTATCGGGCCTCAACCCCTACCAGCAAGACGGCGGCAAAGTTAGCAACCATGCGCTCACAGAGCACATTAGCCAGCAGCTACGGGGAGAACTACAGCAGCCCCTGTTTGAAAATTCTGGCAGTGAGATTGTGCTCACCCGCGTCAGCGGACTCAAAGCAGCTTTTTCCAAAACGCCCATCAGCACGTTCACCCGGCTCAAACAGCTGTCTTTCGGCTTTTGCCCCTACCGCGGCCTGTCGCCTTTCGATGAGGCCCATGCAGACTACTTTTTTGGTAGAGAAGCGCTCACCGAGCAGCTCTTGGCCAAAGTAGAAAGCAGCTCTTTTTGCGCGCTGGTCGGTGCCTCTAGTAGCGGAAAAACGTCTCTACTACGGGCCGGGCTCGCCCATCACCTGCGCAAAGGCGATCGCATTGCAGGCAGCGATCGCTGGACTATCAAACTCATCACCCCGACCCAGCATCCCATCAAAGGGCTGGCAGCCGCCTTCACTAGCCCCAGCTCAGACGACGTGCAGCGCGCCAGCCAAATGCACCAGGCAGAGAGTCTGCTGCAAGATCACGGCGGCAGTGGCCTTGCCCAGCTCGTCCGGGCAGCACTGATGAAGCCCGGCGAAACCTCTATTCCCTCCACGTCTAAGCTGTGGCTGATTATCGATCAGTTTGAAGAACTCTTTACCTACACCAGCAATGCCAGCGTTCAAGCAGAGCGTCAATGCTTTATCCAGTGCTTGCTCGATACGCTTCAGGATCCTAGCATTCCGCTCGGCATCGTCATCGGTCTGCGTGCCGATGTCACCGATGAACTCTTGCCCTACCCGGCCCTAAAAACCCTGGTCGAAAAGAATACGGTCTTGGTCACCCCCATGACCTACGACCAAATCAAAGCCGTCGTCCAAAAGCCTGCTCAAAAGATGGGCATTGAGCTAGATCCCACGATGCTCTACACCCTGACCATGGATACCAATGGCGCTCCAGGTGAGCTTGCCCTAATCCAGCAGACGCTATTGGAACTTTGGAGACGGCGAGACTCCTGCCTGGCAGGCAGCGCACCGCCCAAGCTAACCATGGATACCTACATGGCGCTTGGCGGCGTGAAGCAGGTGATGACACACAGAGCAACCACTATATACAAAGGGCTTAGCGAAGAAAAACAGCGGGCGGCAAGGCGGATTTTCCTGGCGCTGTGCGAGCTGGGTGAAGGCCGAGAAGACCACCGCAGACGCGCACTCAGAAGCGAATTGATCAATGAAAATTTTCCAGCTGAGCTGATCGATTGCACCCTGGACGATCTGTCGGCGGCAAGGCTGATTGTAGTATCGCAGGCCTCTATCTCTACTAGCTGCTGCACAGAGCAGGGCACCGAGCTGCCCAGCGCCACTTGGCAAACCCAAAGAGATGAGTCTTCCCCGCTCAGCACCTGGTTTTTGAACAACGTACCGACCGCCCCGCAGCCCGTTATCGGCTCACCCAGAACCCTTGATATTGTTCACGACTCACTGATTAACGATTGGGACCTGCTGCGCACTTGGCTGGCAGAATCGCGCCAGACCATGCGACAGCAGAGGCGCATAGAGCGACAGGCGCAGGAATGGGCAGAACGGCAGCGCCCCACCAGTCCCGAATACCTGCTGGGCGGCACTCAGCTGCAGGAGGCCCTCGCCTTTTTACAGCTCAACCGCCAAGATCTCTCAGAACTTGCTCAAGATTTTGTGGCTACCAGTCGCAAAGTTCACAATCGGCTCAGGCTACGCACCAGCATGCTCATCCCCATCGCGCTGATTGCAGGCATGGCGGCGTCTCTGGTCAGTCGATTTATCTTTCCGCCCGCCTCTGAAATTCCTCAAACGGAAGACGTACAGCCTGCAGAAGCGCCTGAGGCCACACTGACAACCCCTGCTGCCGCAGATGCAAATACCCCGCCATCTAACGCTACAGCCCCATCGGCTTCAGCTGAGGATACGGATACCACAGTAAAGGCTGGTCGTGCTGAAAATCCGTCATCAGGACTCTGGCAAAGGCGCGATGCTGTCACCACTGAACCCGCTTTGCCAGCAACGGCTTCTACACCTGTCATCCAAATGGATCCGGCTGTGAATTCAGCGATCGCAACTGGCGACTTTGTGGTCGTCCCTGCAGGGACAATGCCCTCCCCTTCCAATCCAGATGAAGAAGTAGAAGTATGGCTGCTTCAGCCCAGCGGCTCAGACCCTATCGCCCTAGAATTTGAACCCACGCCAGCATCTGCAGCCCTTAGCAACCGAGACTAGGCACACAGCCAGCATCAAATACTGCTGGCATTATGCTCAGCATGGCGTTAATGCTCTATAAGGTATTAAGCCGACTCTTTTGCTACGTGCCCTAGGATGCAAATTCTCTCTGTCGCCCTGACCAATTTCAAAACCCACAAAGAGCAAACCTTTCACTTTCAGCCAGGCACCAACGCCATCTGCGGTGAAAATGGCGCGGGCAAAACCAGCATTCTAGAAGCGATCGCCTGGGTCCTGTTCAATTACCAAGGCAGCTACAAAAAAGAAGATCTCATTCGCAACGGCGCTAGCAGCGCGCAGGTGAGAGTGGCCTTCATCTCCAGTCGAGATAGCCGCACCTACGAGGTCCAGCGGTCGACCACCCAAGGCTATGCCATCTTTGACCCGCAGCTTGCCGAGAGACTGCCCTACACGCGTACCAAAGATGAAGTTCTCCCCTGGCTACGGCAAAACTTAGGCGTCTCTCCCGACACCGATCTCAGTCAGCTATTTGCAAACACCATCGGCGTACCCCAAGGCACCTTTACCGCAGACTTTTTACTCTCTACCGAAAAGCGCAAACCCATCTTCGACACCATTCTCAAGGTGGAGGCCTATCGTGAGACCTACCGGCAGAGCAACAGTCTGAGAAAATACGCCGAAGCGCAGGTGCAGCGGCTCAAGGACCTCGTAGAGCAGTACGAAGAATCGCTCCAAGGCTGGGATGAACTACAAAACCGGCACCAGCAGCTCCAAGATGAAATTGAAAAAGGTCAGCAGCAACTAACTCGCCTAGAGGCACAAGGCAAAAGCCTCAGCGATCGCCGCCAAGCGCTTAGCGACACCGCAGAAAAGCTACAGCAATACAGAACGCAACAGCAGACACTTGCTAATCAACTAGCCGCGCAGCAGCAAACCAAACGACGCCTCGATGCATCACTCGCACAGGCACAGCAAGCCGCCCAAATTTGCAAAGCGCAGCAGGCCGCCTACGAAGCCTTTCGTGCAGCAGAAGCCAGCATTGAACAACTCAGCGGCCAGCAGCGACAGCGGCAGCACATCTTGCAGCAGCAGCAAACCTGCCAACACGCTTTGGCCCAGAGCCAAACCCAACTCTCCAAGCTAGAGGCCAAGTTAGAACAGTTTGAAACCGCTGAAAAAGAACTCAGCGCGATCGCACCCAAACTCACCACGCAGAAACAGCTAGAAACTGAACGCACCCAGCTCCAACAGAAAAATCAAAGCTTTGCAAATCTCCGATTTCAGCAAAAGAACTTACAGCAGCAGCAAGCAACTATTGCAACAGACATCACTCAGGCCAGCCAAGAAATCGAACGACTCAAAATCCTCGCAGCGGCCTGCGAGCAAATGCCCGAGTGGGAACAGAGACAGGCTAGGCTGCAAGAACAGCTCAGCCGCATCGAGACCGCACAGCAGTTTGAAGCCGAACTAAAAGTGCTGACAGAAGCCGGTAAGCGTCGGCAGAATACCTACCGAGAGCAAGTAGTTAGCGCGATCGCACAGCTAGAAAGCTGGTCGTCAGAATTCTCAACTCTCAGCGCAGAAGCCACCACCTCAATCAAAAACACGCTCTTCGAAGGCGGTATCCTCTCAAAAGATTTGCTCGACAGCATTAACAGCATCCTCACCGACCTCACGGAACAAACCAACAAACAGCGCCTCTTAAAAGAACAAAAAGACCTACAGATCAGAATCCAAAAAGCCTACAGACAAAGCGCTCAAGCGGCAGGCCTACCCACACAGCAACAAAAGCTAAAACAGCTCACCGACCAACAACAACGCATCCACAAACAGCTCTCAGATCTCACCGAACAGCTCACAGCAGAAGAGAGCATCCGCACCGAGCTTCAACAAATAGAAAGCAAGCTTCTGGAGCTTGACAATCCTAGAGGAAAGCAACAAATCTTAGAGAAAAACATCGCCCAAAAAGCCACAGTTCAACAACAATACAAAACGCTAAAAAGCACTCGAATCACAGGGCTGCAGCAGCTAGATGACATCACGGCCCAGCTAGAGAGCTTTTCTACCCTTGATGGCAAGCTGGAAGTGCAGCAACAGCAAAAACAGACCCATCAGGCAGGCTATTTGTTGTACTTACAAAATCAACAAATCGCTGAACAACTTGAGCCCTTGACAGCAGATTGCTCAGCGGCAGCAGCAGCGATCGCAGCCACCACAGCGCAAAAAACCGAGCTCGACAAAGAAACCGCAGCCCTCAGCGAACAGTTCGACCCAGAGGCATTTACTCTCATCGAAAAGCAGTACACAGACATTACCTCCCAGGCCGACCGGCTGCGCGGCAGTCTCCCCCAACTTCAGCAGCGCTTTACCGACCTCGGCAATCAGCTCAGTCAGCTGCAGACAACTGCAGAGAAACGTGACCAGGCCCAGACAGAAATCAAAAAACGCGAACGCATCAAGCGATTTGTAAACTACGCGCGCAAGGTCTACAAAGAAGCGGGTCCCAGAATTACCGAACGCTACGTCCACACCATTTCTAGAGAAGCAGACCGGCTCTTCCGTGAGCTGATCGGTCGTGCCAATGTCTCGCTCACCTGGAGCGCAGACTATGAAATCACCGTGCAGGAAGGTGCGCATACTCGGCGATTTATTAATCTCTCTGGAGGTGAGCAGATGTGCGCGGCATTGGCCGTTCGGCTAGCACTGCTGAAGGTACTGGCAGATATTGACGTGGCCTTCTTCGATGAGCCAACGACCAATATGGACCAGCCTCGACGCGCCAGTCTGGCAGAGGCGATCGCACGCATCAAATCATTCAAGCAGCTGTTCGTGATTAGCCATGACGACACCTTCGAGCAAGTGACCGAAACCGTCATCACGGTAGAACGCACCAGCTAACTGCCTGCGAACGGCTAAAGCACTCACAACTCACTACCCACGAAATACACCCTAACTAAAAGATTTTCCTCAAATGCGAGAGCATGGGAGACTTCCGGGAATTCTGGGAGGAGTGTCATATCAACTTCAGTGCGTTGTAGCTACTCTGGGTGATGCTTCGCAAACATCCGTATGCTGAGCCAGTGTTACTGAATCATCATCCACTGTCGTCCGTTTCTTCTGGTCACCTATGAACACCCACACTAACGTGGAAAACTCCTTCACAGAAAACGGCTACGCTGCCTCTACTCATGGCGAAACTAAAGGGAAAGAACTTGCGGTGTCTCCGCCTTCGGCGTCTGCAAATTCTGCGCCCGAACAGGTGCCGCCGAAGCAACTCTCTGCGCCAACACCCGAGCAAACCTCCTCTGAGGCCTCTGCGGGCGAGCCTAGCACTCCGCGCTCCAGCAACACGCCCCCTATCGACAAGACTACCAACGCGCAGCCCAGCAACACGCCACAGGATTCACTCAACACCAAGACGCTGAAGCAAATTTTTCAGCTTTCCCCCATCGGCATGACGATTTTGGATCTGACCGGTGGCTTTCTCAGTGCCAACCAGAGCTTTTGCGAAGCCGTTGGCTACGAAGAGCATGAGCTGATTATGCTCACCTTTACAGACCTGACCCATCCAGAAGATGTGCCACTGCTGCGATCGCTCGGTGAACAGCTGCTGACCGGAGAGCGACAGCACTTCCAAGTCGAGACGCGCCACTGGAGCAAACACGAAAAGCCGCTTCACGTTGGCCTGACCGTCACCATGGTGCGCGACAGCCTGCAGCGGCCTATCTGCTTTTTGCTGCAGGTCGTGAACCTTACTGAGCAAAAGTGGATGGAGGCGCAATTGCGCCATCGCGACTTTTATGACGCACTCACTGGGCTGGCAAACCGGGCCCTCTTCGTCAACCGGGTTGAGCAGGCCGTGATTCGTCTAGAGCGTAACGCCAGCACTCAGTGTGCCGTACTATTTTTAGACCTTGACCGGTTTAAAGTGATTAACGACAGCCTCGGTCACACCATCGGCGACCAGCTGCTCTCTGCCTTGGCTGGACGGCTAGAGTCTTGCATTCGTCGCTGCGATACCCTAGCTCGGCTCGGCGGTGACGAATTTGCCATCCTGCTCGAAGAAATTGACGGATTAGAAGATGCGCTGGCTGTGTGCGATCGCGTTCACAACAGCCTCAAAACTCCCTTTAAGCTCAATAGCTACGAAGTCTTTGCGAATATCAGCATCGGTGTAGTGTGCAGCAGCGTTGGCTACGAAAAGTCGAGCGACCTATTACGCAATGCAGATACCGCTCTCTACCGGGCCAAAGGTCAGGGCGGCGCCTGCCACACCGTGTTCGACCAAACCATGCACCAGCGAGCCGTGGCGCTTTGGCAAATGGCCACCCAGGCCCAGTTTGCCGTTCAGCGAGAAGAGCTCAAGCTACGCTATCAGCCCGTAATCAATATCGACACGGGCCGAGTCGTAGGGGTAGAGGCGCTCATCCGATGGCACCATCCCCAGCACGGGTCCATTTCGCCTAGCGAATTTATCCCGGTGATGGAAGAAACTGGCGTGATTACGCTCATTGGAAATTGGGTGCTAAAGGAAGCCTGCCAGCAAGTGCGCAAATGGCAGAAAGCACTTCTCAAAAACAGCCCCATCAAAATCAACGTCAATCTCTCTGCCCGTCAGCTAGCCCAAAGCGATCTCCCTCAGCAGGTTGCCGAGATTTTAGAAGAGACCGGCCTGCCGCCTACCGCGTTGAGACTAGAGATCACCGAGACGGCTATCATGCAGAATTCTCAAGAGGCATTGTCAGTACTCAGAGAGCTCAAACAACTCAACGTTGGCCTCTGTATAGACGACTTTGGCATTGGCTATTCGTCGTTGAGCCGCCTTCAACAGCTACCTGTTGACATTCTCAAAATTGATCGCGCCTTCGTGCAAAACATCGGAGCAAAAGGCGAAAACACTGAGATAGCCCGCACCATCATTGACTTAGCAGACAGCCTAAGTATGGATATCGTTGCAGAAGGCGTCGAAACAGAGGAGCAGCTAGAGGGACTGCGATCGCTCGGATGCAAACATATTCAGGGCTTTTACTTCGCCAAACCTATGACGCCAGAAGCCGCCTTACGGTTCATTCAAAAGTCAAATCAGCCATCACTCAAGCAGTAGAAGCATTCTAAAAAGGCTTCATCATCCACATAGGACCGACGATGCTTCAGGCTGCTCCAGTGACAGCTGGCGAAAAACTAAACCACAGAAGCTGGATTACTGTAGCTGGCAGAAGCCGCTTCCGAAGTCTTTGCTTGAGCAGGCGCTTCAACCTTGGCCGGTGCCGACTGTGATTCAAAACCAGCTTGGTTACCCAGCGCAAAAGCCACTAACCAACCCACAATCAGCAGAGCAAGAACGATTGCCATTTGTTCACAGTTCCTTAAAAGTTACGGTGTTTTATCTCGGCTAGACCCAACGCCTGCGGTCGCAGCTAAGCGACACAACATTCACATCGAATCTTACACTTAAAGTATCTTAACAAACTTTGTATGCAAACGCTGCTTTCAAAGTCAATAAGCAAAAATACTTCTCGACTAAAGATAGCACTTATTAATAAGCATTTATACTCGTTTACATCGTCTTCATGCGAAGCCCCACAGAAAAAGTGAAATCGCGAAATCCCCCACCTGGAAAAGCTTGTACAGACTAAAACTTGAGCAAAAGCTAGGAGAGCGTTCCTAGCAGACATTCATGTGAATTTTCTTTGCAGACGATAGAGTATGAGCGGATAGCGTAATTTTTGGCCGAGGTCAGCGTGCTGTGTAGAGGGTCCTGAGTTCGCTGAGGCTCTGCACGGCATAGTCTGCATACTGCCGCCAAGGAAAGTGGCCTTGTGGATCGAGGTAGACAGCGATCGCATTGGCATTTTGGGCGGTGATCAGGTCGAATCTGTGGTCGCCGGTCATGACGGCATCGGTAGGTGCCAGTGACCAGCGAGAAAGCAATTTTAAGATACCGTCAGGCTTTGGCTTTGGCGCGCAGCAGCTGCGACCCAAAATATCTTCAGGGTGGAAAAAGCCGGCCAAGCCGCAAGCTTGAAGGGTGATATGCGCGATATTTTTGGTATTGCGGGTGAGAATGCCAACGCGCTTACCTTGGGATGTCAGCTCAGAGAGCAGCTCGTATGCGCCAGGTTGGGGAGTGGCTTGGTGGGCAATTTCAACTTCAATATCAGTCAGCTGCTTTTGACGCTGGGCAAGTTCATCGGGCGGCAGGCGATCTAGAGCTTCCAAAATAGGTTCATCGGGCGGCAAACCAAGCGCCCGGCTAATCGCCGGAAAATCGTGGAGGCTTTCTGTCAGCGTGCCATCCATATCGAAAATCCAGGCGGTTCGAGTGTAGAGCATAGGAAAAAAGAATGGATAAAAGACGATAAGTAGGAAAGAAAGCCCTCCCGGCATTGTACAAATCATCTGTCTCTAATCATCCGACAACCATCCTGCGACCCTCCAGCGACGCTATCCAATCACCAAATTCATCACTCATCATTCATACTTCATCATTTCTTAGTAAGATCGCTAGAGCTTACCGACGTGCGCACAAACAAATATGACTACGATTAATGACAACTATCTCAAGCTAAAGGCGGGTTACCTGTTTCCAGAAATTGGTCGCCGGGTCAAGGCTTACACGGCGGCGAATCCTGATGCGCCGGTGATTAAGCTGGGCATTGGTGATGTGACAGAGCCGCTGCCAGAAGCTTGCCGCGAAGCGATGATAGAAGCGGTAAAGGAAATGGGCGATCGCGCTTCCTTTAGAGGCTACGGCCCAGAGCAGGGCTATCCTTGGCTACGTGAAAAAATTGCCCAGCAAGACTTTCAGTCTCGAGGCTGCGATATTGACGCCTCCGAAATTTTCATCTCAGATGGCTCAAAGTGCGACTGCGGCAATATTCTAGATATTTTTGGCGATGACAACAGCATTGCCGTCACAGACCCCGTCTACCCGGTGTATGTGGATACTAACGTAATGGCAGGTCACACCGGCGAAGCCGATGACTCAGGGAAATATGCCGGTATCACGTATTTACCCATCAGCGCAGACAACAACTTTGTTGCAGAGATTCCAACCGAGAAAGTTGACCTGATCTACCTGTGCTCACCGAACAATCCCACCGGCGCAACTATGACAAAAGATCAGCTTGCAGCCTGGGTGGCATACGCCAAGGCCAACGGCTCGATCATTTTGTTCGACGCAGCGTACGAGTCTTTCATTACCGACGACTCGATTCCTCACTCTATTTATGAAATTGAAGGTGCCCGGGACTGCGCCATTGAGTTTCGCTCTTTCTCTAAGAATGCAGGCTTCACCGGCACACGTTGCGCCCTCACCGTTGTCCCCAAGTCACTCACGGGCAAGGCAAAAGATGGCACCGACGTAGAGATTTGGAGTCTTTGGAATCGCCGTCAATCAACCAAGTTTAACGGTGTTTCTTATGTGGTGCAAAGAGCCGCCGAAGCAGTGTACTCAGACGCTGGCCAACAACAAACAAAGACACTGGTGAGCTTCTATTTAGAAAACGCGCGCATCATTCGTGAAAAACTCACGGAAGTTGGCATTCAGGTATATGGCGGCGTCAATGCACCCTATGTGTGGGTGAAGACACCCGATGGCTTATCTAGCTGGGACTTTTTCGACAAGTTGTTGAACACTTGCAATATTGTTGGCACCCCCGGCGCTGGCTTCGGCGCAGCCGGTGAAGGCTACTTCCGCATCTCCGCTTTCAACAGCCGCGAGAATGTAGAAGAAGCCATGAAGCGCATTAGTGAAAAGTTCACGATGGCGACTGTTTAGGCGTAGCAATTCAGTGATGCCAGTGCGTAGTAGATTGCAGGAGTCAATCTACTACGCACACAAAGCTATCGCATAACCATTTTTATCAATCGACTGCTGAGAGCTGGCATTTGAAACGATAGAACGCTCGTGTTACCGCGTCCCCTTTCAGCAATAGATTGTTCAATAACGGTGTCTGAGTTTGCTTCGCTGAATTCCCAGAGGGTGATCTCGGCGCGATCGCTCGTCAGCGGAAATTGCGTATCGACAAGATGAGGTACCGCACTGTCGTTGACAACGAGTAAAAAAATTGTAGCTTGATCGGATTGTGTTACCAGCGCTGTGAGATCGGCAGAGTCAGTGCTGGTGAAGAGAATATCGCGACCGCCCTGTAGAGCGCGAAGACCCATCCGAAAAGCATAGTAGCTAAGGCGACGATTTCCGGCCGCATCAATTAGGCCCTCAAAGCCACCATCATTTCCCCACCAGTCGTATAGAGAAAAAAGATGACTTCCGTAAACATAGGTGTCTCCAGGCTGAGACATATGAATCATATTTTTGATCAGATTGAGGGAGAAAGTTAAATTGTTGTATCCCTGTGTGTAGGTGCCCCACTCGCCAATCCACAGGGGGGCGGCTGCGAGCGCAGAACGGTTCATCCACCCCCTGACGCGCCGAGTGTAGCGAGTGATATCCCAGCTGTAGTTGTGAATATTGACCGTGTTAAACTCGCTGGGCACACTTGCTAAAGTGTCTCTCGGCCAGTCGCTGCCACCGGTGGTCTTGGGTGCATGGATATGAAATGTGCGGTCAGGCAGGTAGGTACTGTACACGTGAGCGATCGCATCAGAGGCCACGCTCACTAAGTCAAAATAGTCTTCCTGACTACCCTGCCATCCTTGCTGCGGATTATTCGGCTCATTGGCAATTTCGAAGTGGTCTACCCGGTAGTCGTTGCGCACGTTGAGCCAGTACACCGTGGCGAATACGTGCTCCCACCACTCATTCCAGTCGGCTGGCGTGCGCGGTGGATTGAGGGCACTTGCCCAGGCTGGTTGTTGACCGGGGTTAACGGTGCGGAGTGAAAGCACGGGAAGAATGTCATTCTGCTTAAGAGACTCGAAGAGGGTACGCGCATTGCCCTGCCACAGGTACTGAGGATCACCCGTTGAAGCGTAATCGGAGCCCGCAGTGGGGGTGGTCATGACGGTATCCCAGTGCGACCAGCGAATAATGCTAGGGTCTTGCTTAATCTGGTCAATCGTTGGCATCCCGTAGACGCTGTCGTCATCTTCTGTTTCCCAGCGAGACATGCCACCGTACAGGCGATAGGTATTGATGCCAAGATCGCTCAGATCGACGGGGTCAAAGTTGATATTGCCTTCGCAGGTGCCGATGTAGCGGGTGCTCTGTCCAATAATACGATTGAACACTTCGATGCGCACTGGAGACGCTGCTGTACTGGCAAAGCCAGAAGGGTGCCAGCTAACAGAAAGCAAACAGCTAAGCGTAAGGAGTAAGCAACATTTCCATACCTTGTGCCACTGTCTACGGAGTTGAAGCACCTTTGAGACGTCTTCTAGATGACTGCTTACGATTTGTCGACGTTCATCGCGCATCTTGTTCTTGGCTCAATGCTTTCAGGTTTGACGTAGCCGTCCAAGTCACGGGTGGGGAGAAAAACCCATTTGCTTTCGTATCAGAATATATTTGTAGGCTAGTTTCGCGCCAGCGGAAGTCGTAAGTGCAGGCCCAGTCTTCTCCGTAGATGCCAACATGAATAAAATACTGACCAGCGGCCAGATCTAGGCGTTCAAAACAGAGGGAGATCGCACCTTCGCCAGTAATTATTGTGGGGGTCGCATCCATCTTTTTAGTATTTGACGAGAAGCAAATTTTGTTTTCGGTGGTTGCGATCGCAACGCTAAAAATGGGACGCTCCACCGGCACTGCAGCTTCGTAGTGAATGGCAATGGTCAGGTTGTCTCCAGTTTCTAACGTGCCAGAAGGCGAGAGGACAACACGAGTGATTTTCACATCGCCTAGAGAGGTAGGAACCGCGGCATCAGGCTCTCCGTTATGGTTATTGCTATGCGCCCTACGCCCCAGCAGCAAGGCAGTCTTTGACTGCGGGTGATCGCGATGAGTAGCGATTCCTTGGGTGGCTTCGAGATAGCGATTGACGACATCTGAAGGGGGACCGTAGTCTTGCATCCTCCCGTTGCTGAGCCAGAGGGCTTTACTACATATCTTTTTTACTTGGTATGCATTGTGAGAAACCAAGACAATGGCGCAGCCGAGCTGTCTCAGTTCGGCGATGCGCTGCTGACATTTCTCCCGAAACCGAGTATCTCCAACCGATAGAAATTCATCTATCAGCAGAACTTCGGGAACGGTATGAATCGCGATCGCAAATGCCAATCGCATTTTCATACCGCTGCTGTAGGTCCGCACAGGATTATCAATAAACTGCTGCAGCTCAGAAAAATCAACAACATCCTCTACAATCCTGGAGACCTGCTTGCGTGTGAGCCCGGCAATCATGCCATTAATAAAAATATTCTCATAGCCCGTTAGATCAGCTGACAGGCTCGCTCCCAAGTCTAGCAGCGAGCCAATCTTTCCCTGCACTTTTACAAAGCCCGTATCAGGGAGAATCACCTGAGCAACGAGCTGCAGGAGCGTCGATTTGCCAGCGCCATTTTTACCGACGATGCCGAGCATCTCGCCCGGCGAGACCGCAAAACTCACGTCTTGCAGTGCCCAAAAATCTTGCTTAGGCTTACTGTAGCGCCATCCAGACAGCACAGATTCCATAATCGTTTGGGGCTGACGGCGACCGTTGATAGAAAATCGCTTTCCCAAAGACTGAACAACGATTGAACTGCTCACTTATATTTCCTCCAGAAAGCGTCCACTCTGCCGCTCAAACTGACGACAGCTTAGAAAAATAATTCCAGAAGAGACGGCAAAAGTCCCCAGGAGATAAGGCCAGTTGGGCGAAACGCCCCGAATGAGAATATCTCTGTAGGCGGTAATAATATGCACCATAGGATTGAGATTGAAAACCCACTGAGAGGACGCAGCAACGCGATCAATATCGTAGAAGACGCCGGACATGTAAAACTGGAACTGAAGCAAGATGCCCAGGGTGTGCTGCACATCACGGTAGCGAACGTTGAGCGCGGCTAGAGGATAGGCCAAGCTAGCGATAAAGGCAAATTGAATGAGCGCGATCGCAGGCAGCAGCAAAATCGTTGGTCGCAGTACAATCCCATCGATAAAGGAAAACACGACGAAAACCGGTAGCGACAGCAGAAAATGCACTAATCCTGTCGTAATCACCACCACGGGCAGTATTCTATTGGGAAAGTTGGGCTGTCGAATCAGCGCTTTGTTAGAGACGATGACGCCAATCGACTCAAAGAGCGCGTTTTGAAACCAATTCCACGACAGCAGCCCAACAAATACAAAAGAAGAATAGTTCTCTGCCTGCACAGAGAGAACAACTTTGAACACCAGCGTAAACACCATCAGCTGCATTACCGGCTTAATCAGTGTCCAGGCGATACCCAAAATAGACCGCTTGTACATGATTTTCATGTTGCGCTCTACTAGGCAAACTAGCAAGTCTATAGAGTGAGTCAGTGCTTGCTGCCTAGTGTGACGGCTTGCCTTTGGGCGTCTGTCGGGTCTGAGGGTGAGTCTGGTCATCGGTGGTATCGGTGAGCGGTAGAAGCAGGTAGCAGACTGTAGCAGACAGCACAATCTTTACCAGTCAAACGTTCTCTCTAAGCAGGCCTCAAGCAGTGCGTTGTGAGGTTTAAAGAACGCTCTGAGTCGAGTCGTAGCGCTGTTGTTGTTTTGATTTTTTTTATAGTAGGCACCTCGATTGTGCTGACGATAGTTAATGTCGTGATAATCATCTACGCCGAGAAAGTCGAAGAGTTGAGACAGGGTTTGCTGAGGTGCCTTGGAGAGCTGATCGGCCTCTAGAAAGAAAAACTGTTCCCTTGGAAACACCGCTAGCCAGCGCTGAATATGATAGACATATAGGCTTCTGAGCAGATAGCTGGTGACAAAACCATAGCGGTTTTCGTATCGCCAATGGTCTCCTTTGGTCAGCTGCTTGACAGTCGAATCAGCCAGCTGAGACAGCTCAAAATCAATCACCTGCTCTAGGGGGCGATGTTCCCAGCCTTCGCGAATCCACATGTGATAGTCAGAGAGGGTACGCTGAACCGGTTCTCGGAGAGACACAATGAGTTTTGCTTGGGGGAACTGTTCAA
Source organism: Cyanobacteria bacterium J06623_4 (assembly GCA_038524545.1). Classification (GTDB taxonomy): domain Bacteria; phylum Cyanobacteriota; class Cyanobacteriia; order Phormidesmidales; family Phormidesmidaceae; genus Phormidesmis. Next base: position 14,747 of record JBCBIK010000048.1, read on the forward strand.
AAATTCTCTGCGGTGCGTGAAGATTCTCGATGTAGTTGATAGAGCCTTCACCGGTAATGAATCGTTTATTTTGGCGTTTATTTTGGGTATCTGCAAAGGTGGTGTCTGGGAACTGAGAGAGATACCAATCCATGCCGTAGTGAGCAAATTTTGAAAAGAAATGGGGTTCTTTGCAATAGGGCGGCAGAATTTGAGGATGCTGAATGAGATAATTGAATAAGGAGGTGGTTGCAGTTTTGGCAAAGCCGATCACGAAAAAGTCAACTTGCTTATTGGTGGAATGGCACTCCTCTGAGCTGCGGTAACCGAGCGTAGGCTGCGAGGTGTGAATGCGCTTTTCTACGGCTTGCTGGTAATAGATTAAGGCTTTGGGGCGATCGCCTACATCCAGCAATACACCTGCCAGCAAACCGTAGTTCCAATAGTATTCGGATTCTATATCGATCAGCTGCTGACACATTTTGAGGGCGTCGGCTATCTGAGCATGGCGCTGCAGTAGCGCGATCAGTTCGCGGCAAACATGCGCCGGTTCTGGCATGAGCTGAATTGCTTTTTTGTAGGCGATCGCAGCAGCCCGCCAATTATCTTCTCGGTCTAACAGCCTAGCCAGTTTGTAAAGTGCCGTGACATTATCACCATCAAGTTCGACAATGCGCTGATAGATAGAGATAGCCTGGTGGTATTTCTTAGACTTTTCAAATAGAGGCGCAGCCGTTTGGTAGGTCGAGATGGCCTGCGCTTTGTCGCCTAGCTCATCAAGGCTCATCGCCAGCCAGTAGTTACCCCACATGGCTTCTGGCTGAAAGGCAACAACCTTTGAAAAGTGCGCTGCAGCAGCGTCAAATTTTTGCTGTTTGAAGTAGATATTACCTGCTTCAAAGTAGCTCCAGGGATAGTCTGGGCTGAGGGAAATTGCAGCCTGAAAATGATGAAGCGCCGGAGTAAAGCGGCTTTGCTCCTGATACAGTTTAGCCAGCTCGTAATGGCTCCAGGCAAAGTCTTTTTTCTCAGCAATCAACTTGCGGTATGCTTGCGCGGCTTCATTAACTTTGCCTTGCTGGTAGAGCGATCGCGCTGAATTATAACGAGTCCATACATCTAACATTGTGCTATTTCTTCTCTCTTACCACTGCACTCATAAAATAGAACTGGCCTGACGTAATCTCTCCGTTGGAGGAGTGGCGCGCGTAGCCGCAGGATGGCCGCAGGATGGCCGCAGAATGAATATGCTCAAGATTTTGAAACCAGCGGTAGACCAGATTCTTTAGACAGGCCGGATGCTCTGAGCGGCGCTGCTACCGACTGCGATGTTACTGATTTTGGCAAGACAGGGCTGCTGCGGCCTGCTTTGGCAACTCGAACGTGCGATCGCCAAAGAGACCACGGCCCAGCAAGATTTCCTCGCATTTCTAACAGAATCAATGAAATAGGATAGTTACTGCGACGTAGCAAGTACTCTTTTATACGATACACATGCGCCAGCGGTAGACCAAGCAACACTTGCGCAAGCCCTCTCCAGTCACTGTCTTTGAGCCAGGTAGTGAGGTTATGAGCTACGTGCCCCTTGCTGTAGTTATAAATTTGCTTGCGAAGCGCGGCTTGCGTTCTCCGATGGCGGTGCCATACAAAGGCTTTCGGCTCATAGGCAATTTTGTAGCCCGCCTTGATCACTTTGTAAAATAGATAGCTATCTTCACCGACACCAGATGGCATTCCAGGCCCGAGCGCTTCATCCATTAGGCCAATCTCTGGGTCGCTAAAAATAGTTGATCGAAAGGCCGCATTTGCCGTACCGCCCAAGTCCCAAACTGGAGAAGGCTTATGCGGAAACAAGTCGTACCACTGACCATCTACTGTAAATGCGCCAAAGCCTCTGCCAAGGCCACCATAGAATTCAAACGCTTGCTGGGACTCTGTTTCTAGCTCAATGGGCAAAATGTTGCCGGCAACTACCATCACATCTGGGTTCGCCATGGGCGCAATCAGCTTCTCTAACCAGTCAGCAGGCACGGTGACATCATCGTCAATGGTGATCAAAATATCGCCTTTGCTTGCATTGATTCCAGCATTTCGGGCGTAGGCGACGCCTTGGCGAGGCTCCTCAACCCACACAAGATTAGGAAATTCTGCTTTGACCGAGGTCGATAGCTGCGACTGCGGATGATTATCGACGACGACAATTTCGTATGGACGGTGAGTTTGCTGCGACTGCAGGTGATGGACGCAGTTGCGCAAGTCGTCGGGTCGATCAAATGTGCCAACAATCACTGAAACGGGGACAGCGTCAGGAATTGGCGTGGGATCTTCTGTCGTGACCCATCCGTAGTGACGGGTCATGCTGTCAACGGTTTTGGCCCAGACGCTGTCCCAGGCGTTTTTTTGGCTGGGGTCTAGCAGCTTGGCAACAAAGTGATCCACCACTTGCTGGCAAAGGGTGCGCTTTTCGATATCTTGACCATGGCTAAAGTAGAAAAAAGATCCCAGAGGGCTATTTTTCCAGCTGACAAACACTTGCGCACTCTTGTATCCGGCAAGCCCTCTGAGCGGCTGTAGCGGCTCGCTTAGCTCTATGGTGCGAACGGCGACGGCTGTAGATGGCAAGCTTTGCAAATCGGCGGTGTGATCAGAGGTGCCGGTGGGAATGGGGATAGGTTCATCTGTCTGCCAGCCGTGTTGCTGAACAATTTCTTTGGCTCGCTTTATCGCTTTTGGATAGGCGGTTATCCCTTTGAATGCGCCCAAGAGTTCTACCAGGATCAGCTCTCTTGGGAAGCGAGTGCGATGTAGGGTGGCAACAATTAATCGCCGAATATTCCAATAGAACATCCACCACAGGCCTACGATGAGGCAAGCCATTCTTTGCCTGGGGAAAGCGATCGCATGCTTCAGCCACAGCGCATACAGGCTGCCATTGTAGGAGAGCTGCCGCTTCAGCTGGGCATACTCCCGGCGGTGCCGGTGCCGGATGAGCATCGTAGGCTCATATACCAAGGTGTAGCCCGACCGAATCACGCGGACAAACATATCCAAATCGCCACCGCCATTAGTGACCGTGCCCACATCTAGCGCCGGGTCAAAGTAGCCCACTGTTTCAAATACTGACTTTCGATAGGCCATGTTGGCGCCTGTGCCAAACTGGCCTGCCCCCAGCCACTGCCACGGCAGCGACTGACCGGGGGCTAAGCGATAGCGCTTCTGCTGAAAGCCACGACCAAACCCACCGTAATCTTCAAACAGGGTTTGGGCCTCGGTCTCCAGCTCGTAAGGCACCACTAGGCCCGTTACCGCCATCACGTCAGGGCTCTCCAAAAAGGCTTGAACGAGGCCTCGCACCCAGCCCGCATCAACCACCACATCATCATCGGTGTAGGCAATAATTTCGCCTTTGGCTTCGAGGATAGCGCGGTTGCGAGCCCAGTCTAGTCCGGGGCGGGGTTCTTTTATATATCGAACTTGTGGATAGTCTGCTTCGACCAGCACCTGGGTCGCCTCTGTTTTAGACGCATTGTCTACCACGAGGATATCTAGCTTGGGATAATCTAGCTGGCTGATGGCGCTGAGGCAACGGCGCATGTCTTCGGGGCGATCGCGCGTACACACTGCCACCGTCACCAGCGGCAGCGCATCTGCATAATCTGCCAAAAAATCGACAGGGGGCAAAGTCACGAGCGTCTCTATCGCCAGCGAGCCCGCGAGTGGATTTGAGCGCTTATCTGTGCCATCGCCTGCGCGCTCAGGAGAAGCCAATCCATTCTTGAGCAACTGCGAGACAATGGCCCAGCTGTAGTCTTCTAAAATTAGCTTGCCAAGGGTTGCTGCGCTGCATTTACCTAGCGAAATGGGCGCTTTGACATAGCCTAACGGAACGCCGTGCAGGCGAACCAACCCCCACAGCCCCATATACCCTTCTAATCCCTCAAAGGTGTTCAGGGGACGGCTTAGTTCAATATCGACAACTTTAATCGGGAAAAGCATATCTCGGAGGGGCTAAGGCTTTAAGGCAAATAGAGGCTTATGAAGGCTTATGAAAGAGACCGGTGCAAAACGCGACCCACAAAAACTTTTAGCCAAGTGGCGAAGCGGTTTATTTCTGGCTCGGATGGAATACTGGCAAGCTCTTGGCAGGGTCGATTGCGAGTCAGTGAAGAGGGCAGCAATACGGCCATGCCTCGCTTCGGCAAGAAGCCTTTTTTCGATAGCCAGCAGGCCACGCTCCTAGCAAACAAAATATGGACGCCTAACCGCACAAAGGGCGTGATGGGATCTACTTTGATTGCTTGGCGGAGCCAGTAGAGGGTGGCGCGCACATGTCCGCTGGCGTCGCACTGGTGCGCTAGGTACAGGTAAAAGCTGCTACGAGATAGGCGGTAGAGAAATCCTGGCAGGTGAGGATGCTTTTGCTGCACAGCTTCTAACATGCGTAGCTGCGACCGGGCCATCTGGCGAAAGTCTCCCGAGAGAGAGCCCGATACCTTGCGATAGCTCACCAAAAATTCTGGAACAACGCTGTACTCGTAGTGCTCTGCCAGGCGCAGGTACAGGTCCCAATCTTCGCAGCCTTGAGCATTTTGCGCTCTGAGCTGATGGTCGTAGCCGCCGACGTGATCGAGGCTGGCTTTACGAATGAGGGTGGAGCTAGCGTTGCCCAAAAAGTTGTGACAAATCAGGGTTTTATAAACGTTGCCAGCCACTGATGCGGCGTGGAAGCCACCGGTTTGCTGATCGCGTTCGTCAATATCCACAGACCAGGCATAGACGACGCCAACCTTCGGCCCTACTGATAGAAACTGACTGACAATCTTGGCCATGGCTTCCGGGTGCCATAGATCGTCTGAGTCGATAGGGGCAATGAATTCACCGCTGGCCGACTGAATGCCAAGATTGCGTGCGGCGGCTACGCCAGCATTGCTCTGTTGCAAGAGGCGGACACGGGCGTCTTGTTCGGCAAAGGAGCGAACGATATGGGCAGTGCGATCGCTCGACCCATCATCAATAACCAGTACTTCGAACCGCGAATAGGTCTGTGCCAGCACCGAAGCCAGCGCTCTAGCAATAAAAGATTCTGCATTGTAGGCGGGCATGACCACGGATACCAATGGCAGTGCCGCTGCCCCTAAAACAGCTTTCGTATCTGACCGTGAAGACGGGCGACTGTCGCATTTTGGCGCAAGGGCGCCTTCTCTTAAAAATTGAGTTTGAGCCAATGCCGCAGCAGAACTCCCCCATCTGAATCGATAGAACGCTTCTCGCATCAATAGTGCCTGGTAATAACTTAGAAATGGATCAGGCGAAGGCAAACGAATAGCTCCACGCTGTTAGCGAATGGCCTCTAGAACGGGGAGAAGACCAAACGCACACCTCATGCATCAGTGACGATTGCTATATGACTACCCATACATCGATAAATATTGCTCTCAGGGAGATGGAATGGCTTTATCAGTAACTTTATGAAGTCAGCTAGCAATGATTTTTAATTGTTTGCATGATCATTGTTTTTATGCATGGCTTTTAGTCTTCTGCCAGGTGATCGCTAAGTTAAGGGAGTTACAGAACCATGCCATTGCTGCGTAGGCCATAAGCCGAGATCTCATACACCTGCATGCCCGGCAGCTAAAGGGGACGCTCACCTCAGACATTGCCTATTCTGTTGCTAATAAGTTCACAGGAGAATCAAGCTGTGCTCACAATTTAATCTCGCACAATCTCATAAACGCACTTAGTTGAATGTCTTATTTGTTACTTTTCAGTGCGTAACATGCCCAAAGTAATCCGTAAGAAGAATTTGGTAAGCGTTCCACTCAACTCAGCACATGAATATTAGATAAATTTTTTTCTGTTTTTCCGGATACATCAATCACTCCGAAATAAAAGATTTTAATTCTCTCTTTACCTAAAGACTCTAAGTCTATATTAATGTTTTTTGATATGAGTCAAGTTTATGGGTGGTCATTCCTTTGACTGACATAGAGCATTCAGAAGCTCAGAGGTGCGCTTGATTTCTGAAAAGATATTTTTTTAGTTTTCACAATCAATCATAGGTAAGTCTACAGAGTTTAGTAATGGCTCTACAGATTTGGAGTCTTTGATCAGAGAGATCAAGGGCACATAGCAGCCTGCTTTAACGCAGCTTTACTACATATATAGGAGAGACTTCAGACATGGCTTCCGTATTTATTAATGAGTTTCATTACGACAATACCGGTGGTGACATTGGTGAGTTTATTGAGATAGCAGGACCTGCGGGTACAGACCTTACAGGTTGGAGCATCGTTCGATACAACGGTTCCAACGGTGAGGTATATACGACTCCAACCCCCAATAGCTCACTGTCTGGTACGATTCCAGACCAGGGTAATGGCTTTGGCACTGTTTCTGTTTCTTACCCTCCAAACGGGCTGCAGAACGGCGCGCCAGACGGCTTTGCTCTAGTTGATGATACGGGTGCTGTCGTTCAGTTCCTCAGCTACGAAGGCACTTTCATTGCTGTAGGCGGCCCAGCTGATGGTCAAGAAAGCACAGATGTTGGTGTTTCAGAATCTAGTTCTACTCCTGTTGGGTCTTCACTGCAGCTAACTGGAGAGGGCTCAGAGTCCGAAGACTTCACTTGGGCAGCACCTGCAGACGGTACACCTGGCGCAGTCAACACGGATCAGACTTTTGAAAGTCAGCAAATGGCAACGTTCACAATTAACGAAGTCGATGCTGACACACCAGGTAGCGATACTGCTGAATTCGTCGAACTCTACGATGGAGGCGTCGGCAATACTTCGTTAGATGGTCTGTCAGTTGTGTTCTTCAACGGCAGTGATGATGCGTCTTACGAAGCATTTGATTTAGATGGCCTTAGTACAAACGCCGATGGTTTCTTCGTCTTGGGAAATCCCGGTGTAGCCAATGTCGACTTGACATTTGAACCTGGTGGTTCTGGTGCTTTGCAAAACGGTGCTGACGCTGTCGCGCTATATGAGGCTGACGCTACTGACTTTCCAAATGATACGCCAGTCACTACTACAAACTTATTAGACGCCGTTGTCTACGACACGAATGATGGCGATGACGCTGGGTTACTGACTGGTTTAGGTCAGACTACTCAGTTCAATGAAAATGCCAATAGCAACGGAGTCACCGAATCTAACAGCCGCGTACCAGATGGAACAGGTGAATTTGTTGCCCAGGCTCCCACACCCGGCACAGCAAACAGTGTTACTACTGGCACCACACTTGCGATCGCACCCGACAACGCAGTTCAAGCTGAAGGCGACGCAGATACAACACCTTTCACCTTCACCGTCACTCGCACAGTCGACACCAGCGGCACAACATCTGTAGACTTTGCTGTCTCTGGCGACGTAGACGCAGCAGACTTTGGCGGCACACTCCCCACCGGCACCGTTGAGTTTGCTAATGGCGAAGCAACTCAGACAATCACACTTGATGTCTCTGGCGATACGGATGCAGAACCTGATGAAGCCTTCACCGTTACCCTATCGGACGCAACTGGCGGCGCAACCATTTCTACTGCGAGCGCTGATGGCACCATCCAAAATGATGACGCCGTAGTCATCACGCCTATTTCCGAAATCCAAGGCGAAGGCCACGTCTCCGAGTTTGTCCTAGCAGATGGTCAATCGACAATTGACTTCTTTGACACACTACCTGCAAGCACCTTCTCGATTGAGGGCGATGCTGTCACCACCACTGGCATCGTCACCGCAGTCGATAGCAATGGCTTCTACCTACAGGACCCTACCGGAGATGGCAATGACAACACCTCCGATGCTTTGTTTGTCTTTACAAGCAGCGCTCCCACTGTAGTTGTCGGCGATGCGGTGCAGGTAAGCGGTACGGTTGCCGAATTCTTCCCTGGTCGTACAAGTAGCCGCAACCTACCCACGACTCAGATTGTGGACCCTACCATCACAGTCGACTCTACTGGCAACCCCCTACCTGCCGCACAGATTATCGGCACCAGCGGACGCATCCCACCGAGCGAAAACATCGATGATGATGCCTTTGCGACCTACGAGCCAGCCACCGATGGCATCGATTTCTTCGAATCGCTCGAAGGCATGCTGGTTACAGCTGAAGATGTGGTAGCCGTAGGGCCAACCAACCGCTTCGGTGAAATTTTTGGTGTGGTGAATGGTGGTGCTGATGCGACAGGCATTAGCGATCGCGGCACCCTCAACATCAGCGAAACCGACTTCAACCCCGAAAAAGTCCAAATCGACGAAGACAGTGGCATCTTTAACTTCGACTTTCCTGATGTGGATGCAGGGGCTCAGCTTGGTAACGTTACTGGCGTTGTCTCCTACAGCTTCGGCAACTTCGAGATTTTGCCGACTGAAGACTTCACCACAAATGTCGTTGATAGCACGCTAAGCGCGGAAACAACAGAGATTGCAGGCAGTGAAGATAAGCTGACCATCGCTAGCTATAACGTGCTCAACCTAGATCCAAACGATGGCGATGGGGATACCGATGTTGCCGATGGCCGATTTGATGCGATCGCACAGCAAATCGTCACTAACCTCAATGCACCTGACATCATTGGCCTACAGGAAATACAAGACAACAACGGTTCGAGCGGTGGTGGTGTGACAGCTGCTGACGAAACGTTACAGGCGCTTGTAGATGCGATCGCTGCCGCTGGCGGTCCTACCTACACATTTATTGACAACACCTTCATCGGAAACAACACTAGCGGCGGTCAGCCCGAGGGGAACATCCGCACCGCCTTTTTATACAACGATGAAAGAGTCGATCTTCAGCAAGGCTCTGTTCAAACGATTGATGGCCAGGGAAGTGGTGAAGCCTTCGAAGGGGCTCGTCTGCCTCTGGTTGCCACCTTCGAGTTCAATGATGAAGACATCACAGTCGTCAACAATCACTTCTCTTCTAAGGGCGGTAGCGCTCCCATCCTTGGCATTGAGCAAGACTTTGCAGATCGCCAAGAAGATGTTGAAGTCAACGGCAGTTTGGATGAACGTCAGGCACAATCCAACGCTGTGCAAGACTTCGTATCGGGCTTAAGCAGTGATACCAACGTTGTCGTTTTAGGTGACCTCAACGAATTTGAGTTTGTTTCACCCGTCTCCGAGCTAGAGACCGATGCTGGCCTCAACAACCTAATTAACACAATCGAAGACGATGAGCGCTATAGCTTTATCTTCCAGGGTAATTCTCAGGTGATAGACCATATTTTGGTCAGCGATGGCTTGGTAGAAGGCGCTGAAATTGACATCGTTCATGTCAACACCGAGTTTGCAGCCACTGAGAGCCGCGCATCTGACCACGATCCTGTAGTGGCAAGCCTAAACATAGAAGCCAACAACAATGGGGGTGGCGGCAACGGCGTACCTTTCATCAAAGGTCAGCGCGCTACCATCTTTGTCAACGGTGACAACATCGTCGTCGGCGACGCCGAGCAAGAAGGTCAAACTTACGCTGGCGAACTCTTCAGCGAGACCGATAGCACCAACAACCCCACCGACGTCATCGCAGGCACCAGCCGCAGAGACAATATCTGGGGCGGCACCCTCGGTGACGACATCATCTCTAGCGGCAACGGCGCAGATACCATTGGCATTGGCATGGGCGATGTCTGCGTCCTCGCGGGCGCCGGGGCAGACTTTGTGTACGGCATCCAAGGCGGCGGTGGCAACAACGACATTGACCTTGGCGCTGGAGCCGATAGCTTCTTTGCTAGAGCAGGCAACAACACCATTGTGGGTACTGGCAACAACACCATCGGCATCGGCACCGGCAACGACACCGTCACCACCCAAGGCGGCAACGACTTCGTCTACAGCGTTAGCGGTGGCGGCGGTACCAACACCCTCGACCTAGGCGGCGGCGACAATCTCGTTTGGGTACAGGCCGGTGACTACAGCATCACTACTGGCAACGGCGATGATGAGATTGGCCTGGGCACCGGCACCGACACCGTCGATGCGGGCAATGGCAACAACATCATCTACATGGCCGCAACAGGCAATAACGATGGCAACAAAGACATCATCACCGGTCGCGGCGACGACTACATCGCCCTCGGCTCTGGCGATGACCTCGTCGATGCAGGCCGTGGGACTAACACACTGCTAGGTCGTGGCGGTGCAGACACCTTCACCGTGCGCACCGGTGCCTTCAACGCACTGCCAGACTTTGAAGTGGGCACCGACCTCATCAAGCTCGACGGTCTCTCCTTCTCCGACCTCAGCTTCTTCCAGGGTCAAGGTGACCGGTCTGACTTGGTCTTTGGCTTCGCTGGCGGTGAAGGCATTTTCGAAGTGAGAAATGTCACCGTTGCTGAAATCAACAACCAGGCAAACTTCGTTTAGAGCTTAGACAGTCCGTGCTAAAACAAAGGCCCATTGCTGATAGTCTCAGCGATGGGCCTTTTCAATAAGCTAGGTTGTTTAGGCTACGCATCTATCAAACGTACGCACTCAACCCCTAAAGACACACCACCCGAAGAAGATCCCCTCTTGGGAGGGGTGGCCGGAGCGCAGCGAAGGTCGGGGTGGGTCCAGTGAATCGAGTAGCGATCGCACTTGTCAATTGAAGCGATCGCTACTTCCGCTTGCGCTTTTCACCCTTGCATACGCCACCTGCCTTCTCATACCCAACACAAGAGAGCAAATCGATAGATAAGAAGAAATAGTGCATGCGTAACCATTAGACGCTTCTACGTAACACATAGAAGCTATCTCCAAACCACTAGGCATTACCTGCAAATAGCAAGCAGTTTCTTACTAACAGGTCGTGTGTATAAAGTAACTTTGTTGCAATTTCTCCTATCGCTTATAGGTTAGCAACTAACCTCATAGTGTTTCTTATGAATCACTACCTAATACGAAATACCCTTGATGCAATAGCAACTATCACCTGTAGGTTTCTTACAAACCTCATGGCATTTCTTATAAACTGCTACGTGTTACGAAGTAACCTTGATGCGTTTCTAAAGATCAAATCTAAATATCAAAACCAGGCACTCCACTCTTTGTAAGTGAAGTGCCTGGTTAATCATCGACTCAGCCGCGTGTTGTCACTCAGCTGAGAAAGCCTATGCCATCAGCCAACGTTAAACGTTAGCAGAAGTAACGGTTCTAAACTGATCTTCAATACCAGCATTGACTAGGTCGCCAACACTAGTGAAGAAGATTTGTGCTAGTTCGTCGTCACCTGTAGAGATACGAGTACCAAAGGCGGCATTCTCAAAGCGCAGATCTTCAAACGTTAGATCGCCGGTCAAGCCGAACAAATCTCTTTCAGTTGTGAACGGATTAGCGAGTGTGAAGTCAGTGATGATTGTCACACCATTGCCCTTTGTAAGGCCAAAGATGTCATCACCTGCACCGCCTGTCACAGTGTTGTTACCAGCACCTGCCAAGACAAAGTCATTGCCAGCGCCACCGTCAAAGATATCGTCGCCTACACCACCATTGAGGAAGTCGTTGCCATCGCCAGCATCAACATCACTACTTGCCGTGGAGGCACCTACGATGAAGAATAGGTCATCGCCGTCACCCAAGGTTACGTCTAGGTTGCCGCTGATTGCCGCACCCTTCTGACCGTAGAACTCATCGACGCCTGCGCCACCGTCGAAGGTGTGGTCGCCAGAGAGCACGCCCATGTCGTCGTTGCCATCACCACCGACAACAGTGCTAGTAGCCGTAGAGATCCAGGCTAGGTCATTGCCATCGCCTAGGTCGATATCTACTTCACCAGTCGGCAGCTGCTCAACGGGCTGACCGCCTGCTGTTGCAACGGTGTAAACAAAGTCATCGCCGTCACCAGCATTCACTTCGCTCAGCGCACCGCTGTTACCAAAGCCGATGGTGTCGTCGCCATCATTGCCGTCGATCTTGTCGTTGCCGCGAGGACCGCCCCAGATGTTGTCGTCGCCATCTGTGCCTTCGATGAAGTCAGTGGGGTCCTGAGAAGTCAGGTTGGTGTTGCTAAACAGGTTGCCGGAGTAAGGCTGGCCTGCGTCAGCAGAGGTACCAGAAATGAGCCCAGTGTTCTCATCGACAAAGAGTGTCGCCTTGTCCAAATCGCCAGGATCGCCAACGTTAGGAACTTCAGCTTGGCCAGTGATAGTAATCGTGGCTACTTCAGAAGCAAACCCACCTTCACCGTCAGCCACGTTGTAGCGGAACTTGAACTCAGCTGTCTCACCAAGCTCCAAGCCGTTGTAAAAGTTACCCGGGTCAAAGTCAAACGTACCATCTTCATTGACCGTTAGAGACAAACCTCTTGTCCCGTCGGCAGAGTCACCAGCAACGTTGCTGGCACCTTCAAGAGTGCTACTGCCGCCATCACCGTCATCAATAACTGTGAAGCGCCTTACCTCAAGTTCATCTCCCTCAGGGTCCATGTCGTTGGTCAAAACGTTCTCGCCGAACGCTTCGTTTTCGAGCGTCTCGAACTCATCAGCCACTAGCTCAGGAGCGTCATTGATGCCAGTGATGCTGAAAGTAACTGTAGCAGGTCTCGATGTCTCGCTTTGATTATCGATGAGTCTGTATTCGAAGGTATCAGTACCAACTTCGTCATCAGCCAAGCCAATGAAGGCTCCATTCTCATCATAGTCGAACGAACCATCCGCGTTTACTGTTAGCAACGCACCAGAGTCCAACGTGATTTCTTGGGCAACGTTAGTCCGTACGCCATTGACAGAAAACACCTCAAGCCCACGAACAGGCACAGGGTTTCCAGCACCGTTTCTCTCGTCAGGGTCGACATCCTGTCCGTCAGGGACAGCGTTTGTAATCACATTGTCTGAGAATTCAGTTCTAAACTCTAGATCAAAACTAAAGTCATCGTTATTCGCAACAGGTCTAACCATGGATATCTCCAATTAAAGTCAAATTATTATTCAAACAGAGCACCCAAAACCGCGCTGGCAAAGCGTCAAACCGCAAGCCTGCGAGTCTAAAAAGTTTATGATTGGACAGCTCAGCAAAGGGCCAACCGATGCACGTAGCCGCTCAACGCATGAACTATAAAAAAGAGCGCAGTAAGAGAGGGAAAGGAAGATAGATAACGCTGTCAAGCCATCATTGAAGTAAACACAAGACAAACATCTATGTTCCGAACGCTCTCACTGGGAGAATGCACTTTGTCACTCGCGCAGTCACTAGAAAAAAATAGGAGTTTCACCTGTGCTCGTGTTTGCGCTTGAAAGCAATGTTTCAACATTTCTTGAAATCCAACAAGCGCCAAACTCCCGAATTTAAAGTTTTTCATTCAAGCTTTACAGACAAGATGAACAGACCTTCAAGGTCTTTATAAAAGGCGTATAACTCCTGACTTACTGACTCAAATCCACCTAAATTCAATGTTTTTCGCTACCGGTATATTTTGGAAACACGGAGCCAAATCAGCTTACCGACAACGGCTGAAGTCTTTCACCAACAGCGCTTACAGACATTCCCAAGCAATCGTTCCAGGGAATAAATACGACTAACTTGCTCGCCATCTAGAAACACTTTCTCTTTTTGTCCGGATTGTAAATTTGAAACATGCAGCACGGAGATAAGTATGCAGAGATTAACGTTGCCTTAACAATCTCCAGAACAAAAGGAACAAAGCCTCAGTTGAACTAACAACTTTTTTCCCTGGTGAGAAAACACCAAAAAATCAATAGTTGCCAACAACACAATGCACTTATTTTTCT
>JBCBIK010000049.1:0-28126 GCA_038524545.1 Cyanobacteria bacterium J06623_4
AGCAATCTCACGCTTATAGAAACCTCGAAATAAATTCGCAAATAACAGCGTAAAAATAGCCAAAATCATACCAGCCGCCGTCGAAACCAACGCCTCACTAATGCCCCCCGTCACCAAGCCCGTATTGCTTCCATCTAAGCCTCCCAAGTTCAGAGAAGCAAACGAGCGAATTAAACCAAGAATAGTGCCCAACAGTCCCAGCAACGGCGCAACCGCAACAATCGTTTCAAACACTGTATTAAAGCGCTTTAGCAGCGGTAACTCGGCCTGCACCGCACTTTCCAGTGCTAGTCGAAATTGATTTGGAGAAGCGTTCTCTAACTCTAGAGCTTCTAAAAAAATGCGCGAAATGGGTAAGTCTATCGTTTGCTTTAGCTTTGGGAAGACCGCAGGCGGATCGGCCCGGTAGATCTGCAGGATGGTTTTGACTACCTTGCGCTCTTGCCGCTTGACACGAAACCAGAATAGACCCCGCTCTATTGTCACTGCGATCACACACAGCGAGAACAGCAGCAGAGGCCACATCACGACCCCTCCCGCCGCGAAGACTTCAGACAAAGACATACTAACGACCTTCGCAATAAAAGTACTTCTACAAATTTAACTACAAATGGGAATGAATATCAAATAGGCATAGCTATTTTCGTCTCAGAATTTTTGGCAGTCTATTTACCTAAGCTTATTAAACATGAATATATTCAATAGCTATCCCATAATAGTAAAGGGCTAAACTATAACAAGAATATTTCTCTATAACCAATTCGTATCCTGTAGACGTAGAATTTCGGTTTTCTCCGTGTCGAACAAAACAGCTCCTAGCTGAAGCGGGCCTTTTGCCAAATGAAAATCAACCGTCGCTTGCTGTTGTTCTTTTTTTACAAAGTGCTGAGCGCCCATGCCGAGAATGCCGTCGCTAGGTCCATTCATCCCTACATCTGCCACAAAGTAGGTACCTTTGGGCAAGCGGTGTAGCTTAAGCGTAGGCTCGTGAGTGTGCGTGCCCATCACCGCCGCGACTTTGCCATCAAGCGTATGGGCTAAAACGTATTTCTCAACAGGAATACCTGCATGAAAGTCTACGATAGTGATACTCCCGGGTTCAAATGACTGCGTTTGGAAGTATTCATAGGGTCTAATCGTTCTATACCGGTCGCCAGCAGCACCAGCACTCATAAGATTAATGACATTCACGCTGTCACCATTGACCTGGAGCGTCAGACAACCTCTGCCAGGTAAGTCATCAACAATATTTGCAGGTCGAACTACCTGGGGATGACTCATCACTGTTTCACAGGAGGGTGCATCCCAGGAGTGATTGCCCCCAGTCAAAACATCTACGCCTGCTGCAATCAATTTATTAACGACGGCAAGAGAGACCCCAAAACCACACTCCGGTGAATCAGGATGACTAACCACTGAATTTTCGATATTGACAATAACAAGATCTACCCGGTTCTCTTTTCTCCAGCGAGGAATATCCATCGCAAGCTGATCAACTGCGTTTTCCCCGACAACATCACCAAAAAACAATACGCGCATCTGCTTTTTAACTCAATTTAATCCGAACTCTGGTTAATGATATCTATCACAATAGGCGTCGCATTGTTTAGCGTCCATTCGAGCGCCGCTTGGTTGATGACTTCTGCGTGGCCGCCATCCCTACTCTTAATAGCTTCCAGCAACCGACGATGAAAATCGAATGACTCAGCGACTTTTGTCTTCGCACCATAGGCAAGATAGATGTATCGCTCAGAATGTTCTCGTAAAAATAAGATACGCGCTAACAGGCGATCGCGCCCGAGCGAACTGTAGCAGTCCACCCGAAACTGCCATTCATATCTTAGGTATTCTTTTAGCTCAGCACTATCTACAAACCCCTCGAGCGCAGCCAACTTAGCTTCTAATGTTGATACTTGGTCAACACTTATCTGCTGCGCAACTAGCCTTGCAGCAAGCCCTTCAATGCCTTTTCGCAGCGCATAAATTTCTTCAAACTCTTCTACAGAAAGGGCGCTGACCTGCACACCATGGTTTGGTACAATCTCTACGAGCCCCTCCTGAGAAAGTGAGCGGAAGGCCTCTCTAATCGGTGTTCGACTGACTTGAAACTGCTCCGAAACCTCTGTTTGGCGTAGCCAGCTACCAGGCTGAATCTCGTTGTACAAAATCATTTTGCGCAGTGAGCTGTATATCCGGTCATGCGCAGGCAGATTTTCGTTTTCCTGAGAATGTAACAACAGCGCCTGCGGCCAGTTTGCACCACTCTTTGGCCAGCGCCTACCAGGGCCGTTTTGACTGCTGTTAAATGATGGATGCATGCTCGGATAACATTGGAATGATTTTTCAGGTAATAGTTAGGCGGTAACAATAGAAAGGTCTGCTGCGCTTGATATCTGAATCGGGACGGTTGTGGCTGCGTTTACAGCGTGAGGGGAGAAGAGTGAAAGCTTTGGTCCATTGGGCACTTGTACACCGACAAGATACTGCCCACCGGCATACTCACAGCTAAGCGCAACTGCTCGAACTTTAGAATCAGCATCTATCTCAATATCTTCCGGATGCAAAGCAATGTTTACGACAGAGCAATCTGCCATTGTAGATGATAGCTTGTCCGGGCGTATTTTAGCGGTGAGCCCCGTGACAATTTCTACTTCATATCCCTGTTCGCCTACGCCTTTGATTCGGCATTCAACGACCTTCGCGTTACTCAAGAACTCAGCTACGAACGCGCTCTGCGGGTAGTGCCATAGCTCTTCTGGGGTGCCGTATTGCTCTAGGCAACCATCGCGCAGTACAGCGATATGGTCGGAGATCGCTAAGGCTTCTGCTTGGTCATGGGTGACAAACAGGGTAGTCGCGCCGCTTTCGCGAACCATTTTGACTAACCCTGTGCGTAGGGCAGCGCGAAGCTGAGGATCGAGAGCAGCCAGAGGTTCGTCGAGCAGTAAAACGCTGGGCTGAACAGCTAGGGCTCTTGCAATTGCAACTCGCTGCCGCTGTCCCCCTGAGAGCGATCGCACTGATCGCTCTGCCAGCTCAGCAATTTGACAAAGCACCAGCATCTCTTGTGCCCTTCTCTTTTGTTGCGCTGTAGATAGTCCCTGCATCCTCAGGCCAAACGTGATATTTTGGCTAACGCTAAGATGGTCAAACAAGGCATAGCTTTGCGGCACCCAGCCGATATTTCGCCGCTGTGGTGGCTTGCCGACAACGTCTTCCCCGTCAATAAGAATGCTCCCTTGGTTAGGTTCTATCAGCCCTGAAACAGTTTTCATAAGCGTAGATTTACCGCAGCCAGAGGGCCCGACGATAACGACTAAGTCTCCTGGATTTGCTGTGAAGCTAACTTGTGCGATCGTGGCTGTTTTCGCACCGGCATAGGTGTAGCTCACGTTCTCGAATCGCAAAGCGCCTGTATCCTGATGAGCCATTGTTGCTGTGTTCTGAGCAGTCAACTGAGAACCTCCTTTGTATAGCGAGCGTTTGACCAGACAAGCGAATAACTGTATCCACTTATTTTTTATACGGTGCGATACGGAGGTTAAGGTTTCATCAACGTGACGTTAAAACCAGAAAAGAACTTTTGCGGGGTTACTTGAGTATTTTCAGAAGGTGCTCAAGATTTTCTTGTTCTATCTTCAGGCTGCTGCCTACACGCAACCTCCTAGCAATCAAAAATGAGAGTAAAGCTTTTAACGCAAGGCCATATCTTAGTTTGCGCTCATCGACGACATGTCCCGTTTGCCGTGCGATCGCCTCAATGAGCTGCTCTCGATAGCCAGGCAGCTCACTTATCAACGCAGCAATATCCTCTTCATAAAAGCCCTGCCGAGTCTCAGCAAAATCTACAACGGCAGTAATCTCATTCCTGTTGAATAGGAGGTTAGAAATATTAAGGTCGCCATGGATAGGCATTTGAGGCAACTTTCTCATTGTCTCTAAAATTTTTAGCAGCTGTTCGATGTATTTGCTGCCTTCGGCATCATCTTCCACTTCATGCAGAAGCATTAACAGACTTGCCTCTGCACTTGGCAAATTTAACTGAACACTGGCTTGCTGTAATAGTGTATGAATACTTGCGATCGCAGTTGCCATTGACCCAGCGATCTCGCCTTTTTCTGGTCTTGGAAGCCACTCGAGTTCTGAAGCTGTCCGAGCATAACCGAGTAATTTTGTCGTACGTAGCCACAGCTTTCGATCATCGTCAGATTGTATGACTTGAGGCAATTCTCGAGAGGAGAGGCTTTGCCGTTGCGTGCCCCATCCCTGAACCCTCGCAACAGATATCGGCAACGGTTCATTGATTGCCTCAAACGCATGGAGTACCTCTACTTCCCGCTGAAGCTTTACTAAACCGTCACCAATACCCGCACATTTGCGCCTTGTCAGCTTCAGTACAGTTCCATCTTCTAAGTCAATGACTTCTCCCCAAAGCCCCGTTCCTAGCAAAATGGACATCAGAATCACTGTATCGAAAACAACACCGACAGCTGGGAATCATGCCGATATATCACGCAGGAAGTTTATTAAATCGCTCAGACTTGAAAAATCTAGCAAGGCTTCACCTAGCCGCTCCAACTGCGCAAAAGATAGTCGGTTAACTTGCTGCTTGACATCATCTGGAAGCTGGCCAATTTTGCGGGTTAGCTGACGAACGACAAGCGATCGTTCCTGCTCAAGTCCCTGCTCAAGTCCCTGCTCAAGTCCCTGCTCAAGTCCCTGCTCAAGTCCCTGACGCTTGATCAGCTGATAGGTCGTTGATTCTTCTAGGATATCCATTCGTAAAACCCGCTGAACGACTGCTTCTTCTAATACTAACCCCGATAGGATAAAGGTGGATGCCAGCAGCTCTGACTGGTTCTCGGTATCCGCTGACGTTCTGATTTGATGAGCAATTTTCTGGAGCGCCAACTCGCGGTCTTCCACCCGACTCAGTATCGCTAACGGCAATAGTCCTGGCGATGATAAAAACGCTTCTATTGGCTGTTCCCACAGCCTGATGACCTCAAAGGTATGAACCGTATTTGGTCCTTCAAACTGCGTTTGAAACACTCGTTCGGACTGGGATTGCCGCAAGTAAATTACGACTTGCCGGATGCTCTTCTCAGGCGATCGCCGATAACTCCGCACCCAGTAATCCAGCATCCGAAAAGGAATGTCTGGGTTAGGTTGAGTCTGGAACTCTATGTGTAATAACGTTTCTTCAGACTGAAGCAATATGAGCGCATCGGCTCGGATGGGCTCTAGGGAAAGCTCGGATGGGCTAAGCGCAGTGAGCGAGATTTCTCTGCCCAGTAGCCAGGATGCAAAGTCGGCAGAAAAGGTCTCGGCGAGGAACTTACAAACAGAATCAAACATGCAAGCATTCTATCAGAGCACCTTTTTGCATCGCTAAGGCATTGCGGCCTACAGGACATTTTTTAATCCGCCTCTCTCAAATTAGTAAAGAAACTAATACGATGGCGATGGTCCACCAAAAAGCAACTCTTGGAAGCTGTAGACTTTTTTCTATCACAGTTGGGCTTTAAGCCAGTTCATAGCAGCTCCTCGATTTAGCTATCGAGCTAGGGGAAGCTAAATTCTATTGTGGTCTCGTGCTGGCTTGTATGACGTTTGTCATCGAGAAACATGACCTTTCTGTATCGCTTTTGGGGCCCACTGACAGATCCTATGACAGCTCCTATGTACGAGAACCATCATCAGAAAGGCAGTAGCTGAACGCTACTGCCTTTCTCTCCCAAAATCTTCTTCATCTAAAAGCAACCTTCTTTGGGCCAAGTGATACTTTGCACCTTTACCGTCGCGGTCTGTATCTTTCAGCTCGGTATGCAGACTGCTTCGTGCGCGCCTTTCGCTTAGAAGTTCGACTGAGAGATGGTAAGCCGATGCCCATCATCCCTAAGAGTCCTAACGGCAACTTTTTAGACGGTTGCTGATGAACGAATTTTAAGCTGGGCCTGTGCTGAGCTGTTGGATGCTCAGGGCGCGGCGCT
The DNA here is from genome assembly GCA_038524545.1 of Cyanobacteria bacterium J06623_4. Classification (GTDB taxonomy): domain Bacteria; phylum Cyanobacteriota; class Cyanobacteriia; order Phormidesmidales; family Phormidesmidaceae; genus Phormidesmis. The sequence goes on from JBCBIK010000049.1 coordinate 5,994, forward strand.
CTGTTGGCATAGTGCCCGGCTGCCGTCATCGCCGATAGTAGGCCCAGCACAAGAAAGCTACTCAAATGGTTGAGAGATTTGTCCATACTGCCAGAGGGGCTCGCATGGCTGCTGTAGGTAGCAAAGATAAACCAGAGGAATATGCCAACAGCGACTAACAGTGCGATCGCATTAATAGCGGGGCTGTTGGCAAAGGTGTAGATAGCGCCCCCGGTAGGGCCCTCTATGGCATTGTTGAAGTCTTCTAGGGTTGTAAATGGGCTGGACATAAAACAGCGCTCCTTTATACTGAGTCTTCTACTGATTGCACAGGTTTCACCACTTTGTAGAGCTACACAATAGCTTTTTGGTTAACCGTGGCAGGCGATCGCAATCCATTGCTGTTGGCCTCTTCAATCAAGGGATACTCCGGATAGCCCTTCATGCCATATTCAGAGAGATCCAGTCCACCAATCTCCTCTTCGGGAGAGACACGCAGCATGCCCATCTGCCTGAGCACGAAGCTGACTCCATATCCAGGAATGAAACCCAAAATAATCGTGCAAACAAGGGTCCCTACAAGCTGCCCCATAAACCCGGTCAAAGGAATGCCATCACCCTGAGGATAGCCCGTGGCCATCACCCCGACTGCCATAGCACCAATCACGCCACAGTAGCCGTGCACGGCAAAGGCGCCAACCGCATCGTCAATGCCTGCCTTCTCAACCGCTGCACCCACAAAGGGCATGGTGTAGGCACCAATAAAAGCAATCAGGATAATAATTTGTGGGCTGTATAAGTCTAGGCCTGCGCCTACAGAGATAATGCCTGCTAAGCCCCCCGAAATGGTGTAAAACGGATCGGCTTTGGAGGCAATGTAAGCACCAACAATGCCCGAGCAGAGAGCGAGCGTCGTGTTTACGCCGACTGAAGCGAGTGTCATCGGCGTGCCATAAATAGTAATCTCTGCCGTTTGACCCGGTACAAAAATCACGCAGGCCGCCAAAAAGGCATAGAAACCAACAAAGATGAGCATCAGGCCAACCATTGTTAGTGGCAGGTTATGAGGAAGGATTGTTCTAGGTCGACCGCTCGCATCAAACTTGCCAATCCGTGGACCTAAGTTAATCAAAACGCCCAGCGCAAAGAACCCTGCCACACCATGCAAAACAGCCGAACAGCCAAAATCATGGTAGCCAAAGTTCGTAAGGAACCAGCCGTAGGGATTCCAACCCCAGGCAGCGGCAACTACCCAGGTAAAAGATCCCAACACGACTGCTAGCACGGCGTAGGCACCCACCTTGATACGCTCAATGACCGCTCCAGAGAGAATGGACGCTGTGGTCATCGCAAACAGGGCAAAGGCAAAGAAAAACACACCCGTGAGGTTATCTGAGATATTTGGACCGAGGGCCGGAGACCAGGGATAGGAGGCCTGCACTAAGCCCAAAACTTCACCCACAACCCCTTCTGAGGCAGGATCGGTCCAAGGACCGACAATACCACCGGTAAGGGGAAAAAGCGGGAAGGCATTGTAAACCCACCAGCCAAAGAAGAAAAAGGTGAGGCCAATAATAGACAAGGTCAACAGATTTTTGACCATAGTTGCCAAAACATTTTTTGCTCTGGATGCGCCACCCTCATAGGCTAAAAAGCCCACGTGAATAAGCAGCATAAACACAGAAGCCCAGTAATAGTAGGATTCAGAGACAAACGTTGCTAAAAACTCTTGCGATTCGGGAGTCATAATCGGCTCCAGTAGGTAAGACTAGTTGAACAGATTGGGTTGAATGAGATGTGTTGAACAAGTTGGCAGGGCGCTTTACAGCACCATCAACCGCAGTTAGAAGCCGTGATTGAGTCTTTGAATATCCTACGCAGTCGCTTCGCTGGCTCGTGTCAATGGGCGATTGTCTCGAACTGAATAACCGAGATGGATAGGAGCACAAAGCTTTCTAACTTGTTATGTCAAGAGTATGCAATGCGAGTCAGAGGAAAGTTGTATTGAACAATACTGAAAGGTGATAAAAATCACGTTTCTAAAAGATGTCTGGCTAAGCCAATAGCCCTTTAGGACAGACGCTATAGCTTGGTGATTTTTGCTTTCAGCTGGTTTTCGTGCCTAAGCGCTGTGTGAATGTCTATCGTGGGAGTTTTAGAAGATGAATGTTGCCAAATGAGCATCGCCATATTTTCTAGCTGCGCAGGAACGGCTTGGTGATTGGGCAGGTTGGTCAGCCGGTGCGGTGCTCTGACTGTAGCGTTGATGGTCAGCGCTTTGAGCCGGTCAGCAGGGAGTGAAAAAGATGTCAGCCAACTATACTGATGCACAAATACATTGCAGCTTAGGGAAGAGATGATGGGTTTTATATCATCTGAGTAGAGAATTCGAAAATTGCGATCGCACAGCCTCAGCACAGAACAGTCTTTTCCCTTCAGCGAGGTTTCTAGCGACTGAAACGCCGCTAAATCAGCCACAGATTCACCAAACAGGGTCTGCGCAACAGTCAACGCCTCTATTCCAGCAAAATCCCACAGAATTTGTGCCATCACATTTGTGCCGTATTTTTTTCCGTATTTATCGTGCTATTTCCATTCTGTAGCCGATTGTTCTACTGTTTTACTCGACTTTTACCAGGGTCAAAAGCGGCAAGTGGGCCTGTCTTTGCCCTGACGCGACGCTTAAATCCATCTATCAGACCAATTTCTACAATCGTATCTGGTACCGCATATTCAGGAACAACCTGAGCCATGGCAATGCTTCGATTCAAGATAGGAGAAAAGGTAGCGCTCGTTACTTTTCCAATACGCCAGCGTTCGCTTTCAGCATAGATATTTTGACCTGACAGTGCTGTTTCTAAACCTTCTAACACCAGCCCTACAGCAATTTTAGGCGGATGGGACCGAATGGTCTCCAGCGCCTTTTTGCCAACTAACCTGGGTTTCTTGAGTGAAACACTCCAGCCTATGCCCGCCTGATAAGGTGAGGTGAGATCGTCGAAGTCTATGCCTGAGGCCAGCAGCCCGGCTTCAATACGGGCGCGGTTGAGTGCCTGCATACCCAGCGGTTGCAGGCCGAAAGATTTGCCTGCTGCCATGAGGATGTCCCAAAGTTGCTCACCCCGTATCGGATTGACAAACAGCTCGTATCCCAATTCGCCTGTGTAGCCTGTGCGAGAAAGTAGAAGGGGAATATCTCCTATTTTGACGGCTGCGAACCGAAAGTATGCTAACTCACTAAGGGTCTGATCTGGTCGGGCGAAGGTGACTAAGGGGCGGAGAATGTCGCGAGCGAGCGGCCCTTGAAGGGCTAGGTTATGAATGTGATCGCTCACTGCCTCAATTTTGACTGTCCAGCCTTGGTGCTGTGCTACGCGCCCAAGCCAGTCACCATCGGTATCGCAGTTGCCAACATACCGGTAATGCGTGGGGCTAAAGCAGAAAACAATGCCGTCATCAATGATGCCACCATGAGGACTGAGCAGGCAGCCGTAGGCAGCGCGGCCCGGCGTGAGGTTTTCTAGATTGCGAGAGAACGCGTACTGCAACAGAGAAAAGGCGTCTGAACCCGTTAGCTCAAACTTTCGCAGCGCTGAAAGATCCATAAGGGCCGCTCGCCGCCTAAGCGCCCAATATTCTGCCTGATCGCCCTGATGTGCAAAGCTATTAGGCACCCAAAATCCGTTGTATTCGGTAATATCGTCTGTCAGCTGCCGAATTCGAGGCGTAAAGGCGCTCTCCTGAGTAAGCCGTAGCGGAAAATCTGCAGCGATTCTTCGGCCAATCGCTCTGGCAAACGGTCGATGAGGTTCATCTTCACCGTCCGTCTGTGCTGCGTAGATGCGGATATGAATGGGCGTTGGCTGCCAGCCGTTAGCAGGATCGATGTCATCGGGGCAGGCAGAGCTAGCACACAAGAGATTTTGGTGAGCCTGGAGTAAAACATAGTCACCCGGACGAGACCACGACTCATAGACAACAATATTGCCGTGGCAGTCTATTTCAGTATTAAAAAAGAAATTGATGGCTGGCCAGCCTACGCTTGCCGCAATGCCATACGGTGAGAGAACCCGGTTAAAATTGTCGCTGCAGCTCGGGTGACCTGGATAGCCCGCATCTTCGTAGTAGCGAGGGGTACAGGCCAGGAGAAAGCTGTCGTGACGGGTGCAGGTTGCCTGAATTACCTCTACCAGCGGCTGCAGCGTTTGGGAGAAATATTTGCTGTGCAAACCCGCTTGAGGGTTGGCAACTCCGCTCAAGGTACGGGTGACCGTGCTGTCAATGGTCTGCCGTTGGCCGGTGCTCTCTTCTTTTTCAGAAAAAGCCAAAAAGTCCGAGCATTGTGAACCACACACATCAATAATCTGAATGTATTGGCCCTGATTAACCGAGTAGGCGATCGCACTTCCTGGCGCTATCCGATACTCAGCAACCACTGTACCCAAAGGTGCAGGAATATCTGAGTATCGAACAGGCCCATGGGCTTCATCGGACACATGAACGCGACTATCTCCCCGATCTCCTAATTGCTCAGCTGCAACAAGCATGCTTACTACCGTGATTTTTTGGGGAGGGTGGCACGTCGTTAGATGGATTTTCATCAAAGAAGTTTAGCGGCTTCAGCTTGAAGCCAAGATTCGCCACAGGCATAACAGGCCAATCTTCTGCGCGCGGTGAATGACTGTGAGCAAAGGTGTACCACACCACCACGTCAGTATCTTCAATGGGTCGGTCCGCCTCGGTCCACTGGGGAAGACCCGTGCCACCAGGATGTTGATTTGGGTAGGGTCCAGCGGGATAGTTTTCATCGGGGTGATAGGGCGTTACCCAGAGATGCCGGGTCATGTACTTGGCGCGGTTAATAACGCTGGCCTCTGAGCTGGCCATTGGCAGCGTATTCTCTCCGGGCATCAGCTTGTAAGCCGCAGGATACCCCATGGCATTGGTTTTCGATGGGTTCACAATCTTCCAATACCGGCCCTTCATGGGGTCAATGAGTCGCTGAGCAGCTTTCTCTGTAGGCAACAACGTGGATTGTGCATAGAAGGCGTTGCTATAAGGATTGTCCTCTGTCTTTTCAGGGACAATATCGACTTCGTAGACGGAGTTATTCACCCCGTCAATATTCATATCCATGCGTACGTTAAAGATGTGTTGGTGAATGGGCGCGCATAGCTGAGGGGCTACCAGAGTGCCATACTTGGGCATCTCACCCGGCATTACAGCAGCCGTGCTCAATACACCTGTGAGCTTCACCTCGTACTGAATGGTGCCATCTTGATAAAAGTACCAATAAAAGGCGTACTCATAGTTGCCCACCGTGGCGATGAAGGAGACGACTAAACGACGCGATCGCCTCACTTCTGTTTGTTCTGTCCGCCAGTCTACATGCTTCCACAAAATGCCAAAGTCTTCTTCATGGAGGCAAATGGCATTCTCAATTTTGGCAACTTCTCCGCGAGAGTCTGTCAGGAAGCCGTCAAAGTAGTAAATCTCGCCTAGGCAGTCGCAGCCAAGGGTGAGAGAGTTGGCCAGAGAGCCGATGCCGTATTCACCCACGTCGAAGGCATTCTTGCGATAGTGGTGCGGCTGCGGATCGCCGTAGGGAACGGTCATTTCTGCCAGAGAAGCGCGGTAGAAAACAGGCCGCTCGACATCGCCGTCGGTGTAGGTAACATCGTAGAGGACAAGCCCTTCGCGAGGGGTGAAGCCGACGCGAATTTTCCACTTCTGCCAGCGGATCTCGTGGTCTTTTACCTGGAAGCTAGGCCCCTCAGGCTGGACAATTTCTAGCGGCTTAATATCTGTTCGATAGTTTTTTACATACTCAGGGGTGTAGTTGCCATCTTTGGGCGGTAGAGGAACAACGCCGTAATCCTCAACTCGAATAACTTCCATTTTGTTGAGATCTACCACGGGGATAACGCCTTCAATGGGGCGGGCATAGCCGTGGTCAGTAGGATTTGCTTTTACCCAGCACAGGGCCCTAGAGAGCCGAACGCCTTCTTCTTCAGCAATGCCATAGTTACCTGCAGACCAAGGATCGACCATTACGAGGTCTGGGTTGGTGATGCCGCGTTTGGCGATCGCAGCTTGAAAATCTGGGTTGGCCTTGACTGCCGCCTCGCACTCAATAAATTCATCGAGCATGATGCCGGGCTGCACGTTGGGAATGTATTCCCAAGATTTCACAGTGCCTTCCGTGATCGAGACGACAGCTTCGTAGGTTTGGGCGGTGGCATTGTCGAGCAAGATGATGAAGGCTTCCCGAGAAATGTCATCACCCGGAGTGAAGTTGAAAACAGTTTGCTTGGGCGGTTCCTTGAGGGTGACTGTGTTGAACCGGAAGCTGGTGGTGAGGGCTTTGCGATCGCGAATGATAGCAACGGCTGTTTCAATTTCTTGAGGGGTCAGTGGCTCCAGCGGATGGCTGACGGTGGTGGCTAGTTTTATTCTTTCGGTTGCTAGGGTCATAGTGGGGGCTCCTTATGTCTCTTCATGCGTCTTGCAAAGTTCTCAAACGCCAACGCCTACAGGCTTCTGAACCAAGACTGGCGCTTCACTGTTTTTGCCTTGGCTCACTTCGGCCAGCAGCTTTTCAGCGAGCTTTCGCTTATCGACATCGCTCATTTTCTTCACCTCATTGTGCAGCAGGCGCTCATTGACAGACTGATTCCAATAGTCCAAACTTTCAAACCCAAGCAGCGCTGACTTACCTACAAACTGTCGCAGAATCTCGTTCGTCGGCCCCATCACCCACCCTGCTTTGCCATCCCTCAAATAGCGCTCTACTTCCATATCTTTTTTAAAGCCGGAGCCGCCGCAGGCATGGAGCATTTTGTCGCATACGCGGGCGACATTTTTGGCCGCTGAAAATTTGATTTGCCAGTACCAGTGCAGATAGGTTGAGCGGGGCAGGGCAGACGTGTCGGCATGCACAGTCCAGTCACAGTTGTCCGTCAGCTTATCCATGAGCTGCCCCATTGAGAAGCACTGAAGGCGGCAGGCACTGGTGTCGATGATGGCTTCGCCGAAGTAGTCTTGAATGGTGGGATAGTCGGCTACCCGCATGCCTACATCGACATGCTTTTTACGAGTGACGTGCTTTTTGGCAATGTCGATGGCACCTAGGGCGATGCCATTCCAGCAAGCTGACGAACACAGCAAAAAGAACGGATCGACAATTTCATCATTAGAAGAAACACCATCCCCAATAGGGCCGACCATGCGCTGCATCGGAATCTCAGCACCATCAACAAGCAGTGTGCCCGACTGATTTCCCCGCAGTCCCAGCGCGTCCCACTTGTGCGGTTCGGCTTGGACTTCATCTCGGTAGATCAAAAAACAGGAGAGATCGGAATAGTCGCCTGAGAAGTCTGGACTGGTGGTTTGAACGATATACCAATCTGCAAACCCTGCAGAGGTCGTCCATGAGGCTTTTTTGAAAACTTGCCAGCCGGACGGGGTTCGCTGGGCTCTCGAAGAGACCGGATACCAAAAGTGAGAGCCAGTTTCTGGGTCAGAATAGGAAAGCGTGCCGATAGAGACATCCGCATCTAAGCGTCTGAGAACTGACTGCAGTTCGGGATTGTCGTGGGCGCGGAACAGGGCGGCAGCGACTGCACCTAAGTGCATGGTATAGCACATTGCGGTGCTGGGGCAGCCGTAGCGAGCGATAGTTTCAACAACCATGGCCGCGCAGACGTGATTTTCACCAAGCCCGCCCCATTCTGTCGGGACGAGCAGTCCGAGTAGTCCCAGGGAGGCAAGGGCTTCAAAGTTCTTACGAGGGTATATGAGGTTTCGGTCAGAGGCGATCGCATTCGGCCTCAAGACTTCTGAGCACAGGGCAATTAAACTCTCCTGAAGAGCTTGTTGCGCTGGCGTTAGCAGCCAATCCGGATCGAAGTCTGCGCTTATCCCTCCGAAAGAGGCGCGATTGAAAGGCGTAGCCGTTGCAGTTGCCGTTGTCGTCATAAGAAGAAGCCGTCTGGAATGGAAGATTATCGGGAAAGAAGAATGTTGGGAAATAAGAGCACTAAACTGAGGCAGAAGCTGTTGATTCTGTCAGCAGGTTAGACGGTGAGTCGGTCAGTGAATTAGACAGTGGGTCGGCGCAGTATGTCGCTAGGTGAGGGCTGCGGTAGCCATCTTTTTGCCAAAGAATGGGGAAAAAGGTCTCATCCATTTCAGTACTGCCCAAACGCTTGTAACGACCGTAGATGTATCCGGGCGGGTTGACAGGATGGAACTGCGCATTTGAAGGAATGGTGTGCAGACCAATGCTGTGAAAGGTGCCTTCTGTGCGAGTGGTTTTGCACAGCCCGTGCCAAGTACGTCCGTGGTGGAAGGCGCAGCCTCCTGCGGGCACATCGACAACAACGAGCTCCGGCTCATCTACGCCAGCATTTTCGGCAGCCTGAAGCATGGCCCAGCGATAGTCTTTAGTCGGCGCATGAAACTCTCCCTCCACATCGGCCAAAGGCCACTTGTGAGACCCCTTCACATACACCAGCGTGCCATCGGCAGCCGTCGCCCGGTCGAGTGCCACCCAGCAGGTCATCATGGCGGCAGGGGCAAGGTAGTCTACATAGGCGCCGTCTTGATGCATTGCGATCGCCTTCGCACCCGGCGGCTTCATCCACAGGCTATCTTGACCAATTCTGGCCCCTTCCCAACCCGCCAGCGTTGCCGTGAGTCTGCCAATTTCAGCGGATAAAACGAGGCTGGCGATTGTGCGATCACACTTCCAGGCATTACACATTTCACGGGTAATATCTGGCAGACTCATGCCAGGTCGCCAGTGCCACTCATCTGGATACAACCCGGTTTCAAACTCTCCGTGAAACAGAGGGTCCATCCGGCTAGCCAGCTGCTTAGCAAACGCTTCCGGCAAGAAGTTTTCGACAATCAAGAAGCCATCGTCCTGAAACTGTTCGATCTGCGATTGAGAAAGCTGTATTGGCTGATAATTCATAAGAACAGGACCCGGTAGCAAAACGGCGACAAGTTAGCGAGTGCTCCCCGCAAAGAAAGGCTGTCAATCAAGAACTTGCCAAAAGATTCTCCGATTGAGCACTCATTTACTTATTAACCGACTGACGAAAGACAGCTAATTGACAAAAGGGAGCTGGTTAAAACACAATGAGCAAACTCTACTTGTCATAATAAGTTTCTCTTCAAAAGTAAATGTGTGCTTTGCTACTGTTTGAAGAAAATGGAAGTTAAGAAAAGTACGAAAAGGAAACCGTAGGCGGGATTCATATGATTTCTAAAGACCTCGCAGCTCCACCATCGACTGCTTTACCAACTGCTGCACAATCTAACGAAGAGCTAACGCTTCAACCTGGCATTCTCAACATTGTGGCCAGCGACTTTGATGCGCGTCCGATGAGCTATCTAAACGCTGAAGGCCACCGCACTGGATACGAACCAGAGCTTGCTCGCATCGTCTGCTCCCGGCTGGGATTGACCCCCGTCTGGCACAATGTGCCAATGGCGGATTTTTACAGTTCGCTAGAGACCGCAAGCGCAGATAGCGCCCAATACGATGTCATTTGGTTCAATCAAGCAGTCACCCCAGAAAGACAACATTCGGTGACATTTTCCCGTCCGTATGGTCTGTTCGACGAGGCGGTACTGGTTCGCGCGGACAGTGATGCATCGAGTCAGGAGGCTCTGTCGGGTCTGCGAATCGGTGGACTTGCAGACAGTACGAACATTGCCCTGGTAGAAGGCTTCTCGGGCGCAACAGCAGTGCCCTATCCCGGCAGCGACAAGGTGCTCCCCGAGATGCTAGCCGCACTGCGTGCCGGTGAAATCGACGCGCTCATTGATGACGAGCTTGTGCTCCTAGTGGCAGCAGCAGAAGATCCCTCTCTCCGGCTGGCTTTCAGCTTACCAACGCAGGTTCCCTTTGCCATCGGTGTTCACAAGGCGCGACAGCCCCTACTCCAAAAGCTAAATGACACCCTAGCTGACCTTCTCGCCGATGGTACGATGGCCCGTCTCTGGGCAACCTGGATTCCTTGGAAACCATTTCCCCTCTCGTAACACCCGATACAAACTTGTTATGACAGGTTGGTTTTAACTGTATGTACGCGGTGAAACTCTTCACCAAACAATTCACCGGAGATAAATCGTGACTGGAGTTCTCATTCAGCCGAACCAGTTAATAGGCAACTCTGCATCGTCTAATACCTCTACAAAAGGTGCAACAGATTTGTCGGCCTACGTTCATGCAGAGGGTAGAGATGAACAGGTCAAAGCCGTCCGTGCCAAAATCGACGGGCTAGGTGTGCAATACATCTACTACCAGTTTATTTCTATTACTGGGAAAATCACTGGCAAAGGTGTGCCCGCAGACCATTGGGAAACCATTGCTCAGGGCGGTATTCAGCTAGTGTATGGAGCGACGGTAAACCTGGCGATAAACCGTCAGCAACAGTATTTGGGCTATGGCCCTGAGTCGGCGGAATTGGTCGCCATTCCTGACCCAGAGACCTTTTGCCAGTTGCCGTGGGACAAGCGAGTGGCCCGCGTTTACTGCGTTTGCTTCCGTAACCGAGAAGAAGAAGAGAATCCTGGCGCATTTTTGACAGCAGACTGTCGTGGCAATTTGATCAGGCTGCACGAAGCGTTTCAACAAAAGCACGGTCTTCAGCTTCGCCATGGCTGCGAACCGGAGATGATGTGGCTCAAGAAAGGCCCCGACGGTCAGCCAGACGGCGGTGTCACAAAGCCAAACTGCTATCACATCGATCAGTTTGAAGAGCTACGACCCGTGTTTTTGAGGGTGATTGAATACTCTCGGGCGATGGGCCTCGATATGATCCAAGGCGACCACGAAGATGCACCTGGGCAGCTAGAGCTGAACTTTATGTACGACGATGCCTTGAGGACGTGCGATCGCCTTACCACCTACCGGCAGATTTGTGCCCAAGTCGCCCGCGAATTTAACCTGATCGCCTGCTTTATGTCCAAGCCTTTCTTAGGTGTGTCGGCATCGGGCTGTCATCACAATCTCTCTTTGTGGCGTGGAGGAAAACCCTCGGTGAACACCTTTGGTATGGAGAGCCTGCCCGGCATGGAAGGCAACTACACCTATCACAAAGGCGGTGAGAATACCTTCATGCCCCTCCCCGACGACTCCCCTCGCAAGCCAGGCCCCATCGGCCTCAACTGCATTGGTGGGGTGATTGCTCACCTAGGCGCGCTCACCGCCATAGGTTGCTCCACCGTAAACTCCTACCGCCGCCTTTGGGATGCTGGCTTTTGGGCACCCGTCTATTCTGACTGGGGCTACCAAAACCGTACCTGTGGCCTTAGAGTCTCTGCCCCTGGCCGATTCGAATATCGCGCCGTCGACTCCATGGTGAATCCCTATCTGATGGCTGCGGCCATGCTCCAAGCGTTTGACGATGGCATCAGCAACAACCTCGATCCGGGAGAACCCGAACAACGCAACATTTATGAAGCGATGGAAGCGGGAAAGCAAACTAAGAAGCTGCCAATGTCTCTAGGCGAAGCCCTAGATCGGCTTGCTGATGACGACGTGATTCAGTCTGCGATGCCTGGAGAAATGTATCGGCTCTTCGATGAGTACAAGCGCGACGAATGGATTCGCTTTTTGGCAACCACCAGCAACTGGGATGCTGAAAACTACATGCACTGTCTGCCCTAGGCGGCTGCATGGTGCTGATGCCAGTGCCGGGCAATATCTACACGCCGACAGATCCAAACGTTGTCATGACTTTTCACATAGTCTAGAAACTTGGCCAGTGCGGCAGCTCTGCCGGGCCTGCCAGAGAGCCGACAGTGCAGGCCAACGCTCATCATTTTCGGCGCTTGTGCACCTTCGGCATAGAGCACGTCGAAGGCATCTCTCAAGTAGGTGAAAAACTGGTCGCCCGAGTTAAAGCCTTGGGCCGTGGCGAAGCGCATGTCGTTGTTGTCTAGGGTGTAGGGAATGACAAGGTGAGGCTTGCCGTAGTCGTGATTCCAGTAGGGGAGATCGTCGGCATAGCTGTCGGCATCGTAGAGAAAGCCGCCGGTTTCTACGATGAGTCGACGCGTGTTTGGGCTGACGCGGCCTTGGTACATGCCTAGCGGGCGCGTACCGATTACCCGGGTGTGAATGTCGATGGCTTTTTCGATGTGCGATCGCTCCACCTCTTCTCCCACATACTGATAGTCAATCCATCGATAGCCATGGCTCGCCACCTCCCAGCCTGCTTCCACCATCGCCTTGCCCGCCTCAGGGTTGCGGTCTAGCGCCATCGCCACCGCATACACCGTCAGCGGCATCTGCCGCTCAGTAAACAAACGATACAGCCGCCAAAAACCCGCCCGGCTCCCGTACTCATACATCGATTCCATATTTAGATGTCGCACACCCAGCAGCGGCTTAGCCCCAATGATTTCAGAGAGAAAAGATTCTGAAGCCGCATCTCCGTGCAAGACACAATTTTCACCCCCTTCCTCGTAGTTGATAACAAACTGAAGCGCTAGCTGTGCCTGATTTGGCCACTGAGGGTTTGGCGGCGTTTGTCCGTAGCCAATCAGGTCCCGTGGATAGTGTGAAGTCATGGCAGGTGAGTAGATAGGTTGGATGCTGTTCACAAACAGCTGTTCACAAACAGCATATTATCGGACTGTAGGCCGTTTAGGAGCCCTTGCGGAGGATGTCGTCTCAGAACACGGAACAAAGTTTGAACAGCACGTACCGCATCAGAACTGCGACCCGTCAGGAGTTAGATGAGGTGGTCACTTGGGCTGCCGCTGAGGGGTGGAATCCAGGACTTCAGGATGCAGCGTGTTTTTACGCTGCAGATCCCAATGGCTTTTTCGTTGGCACGCTAGCAGGCGACCCCATCGCCAGTATTTCAGCCGTAAAGTACGATGAAACGTTTGGATTTATTGGCTTTTATATCGTGAAGCCAGCCTATCGGGGGCGTGGCTATGGCCTGCAGATATGGAATGCTGGGCTCCGCTACTTGCAAGGCTGTACGGTGGGGCTAGACGGTGTGCTGCAGCAGCAGAGCAACTATGCCAAGTCTGGCTTTGAGCTTGCCCATCGCAATATTAGATACGAAGGAACGTGTGATGTCGATGGTTTAAAACAGACTATCGACTCCGCTGTTGCTGTGCAACTCGCAGAGCGATCGCATCCCGGTGCTGAGCTAGTGCCCCTATCATCTGTTCCTTTTCAATCTGTTCTCGACTATGACCAAGGATTGTTTTTATCCAAACGCGCCGACTTCTTAAAGGCCTGGATAGAAACAGAGACTCATAGGGCAGTTGGTGTGCTGTATCAGCAAAAGCTAGCTGGCTACGGTGTGATTAGGCCCTGCCAGCAGGGCTACAAGATAGGACCTTTGTTCGCAGATTCTCCTGAGTGTGCAGAAGCTACCTTCCTCTCACTCATTGCTCACGTGGAACCTGATCGTTGTTTTTATCTTGATGTGCCTGAAGTAAATTCTGCGGCTGTTGCGATCGCAGAAAAATATCACATGTCCGTCGTGTTTGAGACCGCCAGAATGTATCGACAGATGCTATGGACACTGCCGCTGGAGCAAATATTTGGCATTACCAGCTTCGAACTAGGATGAGCCTGAGCAGGGCGCTGGCAATCTCTATTCGTACTTTTTTATACAGTTCGCTAGCCTATGGATGGACTAATTTGAAGATTCGTTGACAAAAGGGTTCCGCCTTATGACTTCAGCGCAGTATGAGTACGGGTCTAAACAAGAGGCCGAGCCAAAAGCCGAACAAGAGGCCGAACACAAGCCCAAACAAAAGCCCAAACAAAAGCCCAGACACAAACACATCGTCCTCACCTCTCATCCCAGACAGTCTGGTCAGAAGCCTTTACCCATACGCTGGGGCCTAGCAAACCCCAACGAGCGCGGTCCAATTATTGCCACCCTCGGCAACACAGCCCATCGCAACGCCATTGGCACCCATTCTGGAGCCTACGCGGTCTATCGCGCGCTAGCAGTAGCCAGCGGCACGCTAGAAAGAGACCATCGCGCCGATCTCACTAATACGGCGCCAACCGTCTCAATCGGTCCCTATGCCAGCTGGGCTGACCCCGACAAGATTGTCTCTATCGACCCGTTTGGAACGCTGGATAATGGTTTGTTTTCTGAGCTTAGAGCGACAGGTTACGACATCCGCCCTTCCATTGCAATTACCAAAGCCCATATCAACATTCCAGAGATGGCTGAAGCCGTCGCGCAAGGCCGAGTAAAAGTCGATGGAAAAATCTTGAATAATAAGGGAGAATTGGTCGCAACCAAGGCGGCGATTGAGCCCGTTTGGTATCTACCGGGGATTGCGAAGCGCTTCGGGGTAGATGAAAGTGACCTGCGTCGAACTCTTTTTGAACAGACGGGAGGCATGTTTCCTGAGCTGGTGACAAGGCCCGACCTGCAGGTGTTTTTACCCCCGATTGGGGGATATACCGTCTACATTTTGGGAGAGGTGGAAGCGATCGCAGATCCCAGCTGTCCGGTCGCAGTCAGAATGCACGATGAGTGCAACGGCTCGGATGTGTTTGGCTCAGATATTTGCACCTGTCGGCCATACCTAGTGCATGGTATTGAAGTGGCGCTAGAAACGGCTCAGGCAGGTGGTGCCGGGATTATTATCTATGCTCGCAAGGAAGGGCGAGCGCTGGGAGAAGTCACTAAGTTTTTAGTATATAACGCTCGCAAGCGTCAGGAAGGGGGCGATCGCGCCGATACCTACTTCACCCGTACAGAATGTGTAGCAGGCGTTCAAGATATGCGTTTCCAGGAGCTCATGCCAGATGTGATGCACTGGCTGGGCATCTCTCGCATTGATCGATTTGTTTCGATGAGCAATCTGAAGTACGACGCGATAGTGCAGTCGGGCATTGAAGTGGGAGAGCGAATTACGATTCCTGAAGACTTGATCCCAGCAGATGCTCAGGTAGAAATGAATGCAAAGAAGGCCGCAGGCTACTACACCGACGGCGAAGTGCCCGACCAAGCAACACTCACTCAAACCGTGGGCCGACAGTATGAGGAAATGTAACCACGACCCCAAAGAGATAACAGATCAAAGCGTTGTTGCCTATTTACAAACGTCGCAGGCTGTTCGCGATCGCACTCAAAAAATCTTCGAGCTGTGCCAAGCTGACCGGCTTGACCATTTCACCTGCAATCTCTCTCAACTCGATACTGTCGTTCACTATGTGATAGAAACGACGCAACAAACCTACCCCGACTTGAATATTCCGTTCCACAGTCGCTGGCGACATTTTGATACGGGAGGAATGCCTCGATTAGCCAATCTACACGAGGCATTGCAGCCGTTAGATAGATCGGAGAGGGCGCGATCGCTGCTGGATTTAGCGATTGTGAGCGTGCTGCTAGATGCGGGCGCAGGCAGTCAGTGGCACTATCGGGATGTAATTACAGGAGCGTCGGATGTCATACTCAGCCGCTCCGAAGGCTTGGCGGTTGCCAGTCTGCGTGCTTTTGAAAGAGGATTCTTTTCTTCCGATGCGGCCCAACCCTATCAGGTCGATGCCCAGCGCCTTCAGCAGATCAGTGAAGCCGAACTTGCTCAGCTATTTCAAGTCAGCGAAAGCAATCCGCTGGTTGGGCTCTCGGGTCGGCTCACATTGTTACATCAGCTAGGGGCGACGTTAGCAGCCCAGCCCGACTATTTTGGCACGCTGCCCGCCAGACCAGGCAAACTGTTGGACTATCTCACAGATAGCTACGGAACAGAGCTAGATGCAGGCCTTCTTTTAACGGAAGTGTTGAAATGCCTGGGCCCCATCTGGCCAGGACGTGTGACGGTTGCAGGCGTAAACCTGGGCGATGTGTGGCCCCACCCAGCGCTGGGCGATTCGCCCCCTCACAACCTGGTGCCCTTTCACAAGCTTTCCCAGTGGCTGACCTATTCACTGGTCGAACCTCTCGCAACAGCTGGGGTAACAGTGGTGAATTTGAATGCGCTGACCGGACTCGCTGAATATCGAAACGGTGGGCTGTGTGTGGACTTGGGGCTACTGGTGCCCAAGCATTCGGCGGTGACAGCGGTGCCCCATTTGCCAGGTTCGCCGGTTGTTGTAGAGTGGCGAGCCCTGACGCTGGCAATGTTGGATTTGATTGGCGATCGCGTCTGCAACCAGTTGAACAAATCACCAGAAGAGCTGCCGCTCTTGAAGGTGCTGGAAGGGGGCACGTGGGCGGCGGGTAGGCGAATTGCCAAGCAGCTGAGACCTTCAGGAGGGCCGCCCATTGCTATCGAGAGCGATGGAACCGTTTTTTAGGAGGCTATAAATTCCCGCCGTGCCGACTGGAAACGACGCTGACTCAAATTTCCAAGCCAAGGTGATATTTTTCTATGACATCCACGACGCTGATTGAGCATCCTTTGATTCAGCACAAGCTGACGCTGATGCGCCAAAAAGACACCAGCACCGCTAAATTTCGCAAGCTCTTAGAAGAAGTTGGCATGCTGCTGGCCTATGAGGTAACGCGGGATTTGCCGCTGGAAAAAGTCTCGATTGAAACACCTTTTGCAGCGATGGATGCGCCCATGCTTGCTGGCAAAAAGCTGGTGCTCATTTCCATTATGCGAGCGGGGCAGGGCCTGCTAGATGGCATGCTCGCACTGATGCCGTCGGCGAGAATTGGGCACATCGGGCTCTACCGGGAGCCCAGTACATTTGTCCCCGTGGAGTATTACTTTAAGGTTCCTGAAGATGTGCAAGAAAGAGAAATGCTGGTGGTAGACCCGATGGTCGCGACCGGAAATTCTGCGATCGCAGCCGTTCATCGCCTAAAAGAAACCAGCCCTAGGTCAATAAAATTCGTGTGTCTTTTAGCGGCCCCCGAAGGGCTTCAAAACTTTCACAAAGAGCATCCCGACGTCCCTGTGTTTACTGCTGCAGTTGATGAAAAGTTAGATAATCGTGGCTACATTTTACCCGGGCTAGGAGATGCGGGTGATCGAATGTTTGGCACCCAGTAATCGTCACCTATCTGGAAATTATTCCTAACTCGTTCCAATAAGATCACGGCGAGTATTGCTGTGCTGTTTAGGCTGAATTGAAGAGCTGAGCCACGATTGAGCCACTTGCCTAGCAAACTCAGCAGACTGTTCTGAATGGAGAGCAACTTGTTCTTTGAGCTGTTGTTCTAATTGAGGATAGTTCGCTTCAATCCAGGCACTTTTCATCTGTAGCCAGCTCAAGACAATTTCGGGCGTTACTTCAAAGTGAAACTGGAAGCCGTAAACGTTTTGCCCAATGCGGAAGGCTTGATTTTCACAGACATCATTGGTCATTAGCAGCGTGGCCTGCTGAGGCAGGTCGAAGGTGTCGAAGTGCCACTGCATGAGCTTGAGATTTGGTAGACAGTTGGCCAGCCATGGCTCCTGTTGTGGCCTTGTATCGGCTTCTACAGCGGGGTTGATGGACCAGACAGAAGAGAATCCCAGCTCGGGAACCCTGTGAGGATATACCTGACTGCCAAAGGCTCTGGCGATCAGCTGTGCGCCCAAGCATACGCCCATGATGGGTTTATTTTTTAAATGGAACTGTTGAATCAGGTCCACGGTTTGCTTGAGATGGGGAAACGTCTCGTCTTCGTGGGCATTCATCGGCCCACCTAAAATAATCAGACCGTCGTAGTCACCGTCCGGGGGCGCAGGTTGCTTTTCAGCTAGCCACGTCACAAGCTGCGCGCCCTGCGCTTGTAGATGTTTTCCCAATATGCCGATGGGATCTAGCTCGGTGCTCTGGATCACTAAAATATTCATTGGAAATGTTCACCGGAATATTGATTGGGCGAGGCTATTTGCAAGGATAAAACAGCTGTTGTTTAAACAGTCTTTTGTAACAAGCTAAGCTTCCGTAGCGAATATCACAAAAGATCTTTTAGCAGACTGTTTTACTAGGGAGAAAGTCAACAAGTCAACACATACACCCCAACAAAGGGAGCGAGCACATGGTCGGAACGCTCACAAACATTCAGTCCGAAGCGCAGTCCGAAGCGCAGTCCAAATTGCAAACCGAAGCTCAAACTTTGGTAGAGAAGGCAAAGGCGCTGGGTATCAAATTCTTTCTGGTATCTTATACTGATTTGCTCGGGGGAACGCGGGCGAAGCTGGTGCCCGCAGCGAAAATTTCCTCAGTCGAGCAGTCAGGTGCTTTTTTCAGTTCATTTGCCTCAAACTTAGGCCTGGGGCCAGACGCTGCCGAAATAGCCGCCATCCCCGACCCTAGTTCCTTGATTCAGCTGCCTTGGGAGCCTACGGTGGGGTGGGTGGCTAGTGATGTTTACTTTGAGGGAGAGCCCTTCCCTGCTGCGCCGCGCATGATTTTGAACCGAGCGATCGCACAGTGTGAGCAAATGGGCTACACCTACAAGGCTGGCATAGAAGCTGAATTTTTCTTGCTGAAAAAAACAGAACATGGATACGCGATCGCCGATGACCGCGACACGGCTGAGCGCCCCTGCTACGACCAGCTAAATCTCATGCGACAGTTCGATCTGATCTCTACCATTGTGGGCTACATGGAAGCACTAGGGTGGGAGCCTTACCAGTGCGACCACGAAGATGCCAATGGACAGTTTGAGCTGAACTGGGGCTATGCAGATGCTAAAACGACTTGCGATCGCCACGTATTTTTTAAGTACATGGTGAAAACGCTCGCCGAACAACGCGGCCTCACAGCCACCTTCATGCCCAAACCCTTTAGCCACATCACGGGCAACGGTGGCCATGTACACAACAGTCTGTGGCAAGGCGATACCAACAGCTTTGAAGCTGGCGCAGATGCGGGCGGTCTCTCGACCGTGGGCTATCACTTCTTGGGCGGTGTTTTAGCCCATGCCAAAGGGCTCACTGCCCTGTTTTCCCCCACTGTAAATTCCTACCGTCGCCTAGGGGCAAGCGCTACCAATTCTGGCAGCACTTGGACACCTCGCTACATCTCCTACGGCGGCAACAACCGCTCCCACATGCTGCGAATTCCCGAACCCGGACGGTTTGAATGTCGGCTGATTGACGGCTCAGCCACCATGTATTTGGCCCTAGCGGGGATACTCACAGCAGGGCTAGATGGCCTAAGAAAACAAACATCGCCCGGAGAACGCCTCGATGAAAACTTGTTTGCACGAGGCGCAGAATTCCCCGACCTAGAGACATTGCCCACCAGCCTATTCGAAGCGCTGAGCGCCCTCAAGCAAAACAACCTGCTCACAGAGATGCTCGGCGAGCTTGGCACCAAAACCTTTTTTGAATTTAAAGAGAAAGAGTGGGACGCCTTTTGCGCTCAGGTGACCGATTGGGAGATGTCGCAGTACGTGAATATATGAGTACGCACACCACGAGGTAGGGAAAGGTTCAAACATGAGTGCATCCACAATTAGTACCTACAACTTTCCAACTAAGATTCGCTTCGGTGCGGGCGCTCGCAAAGAACTCGCCCAAACGCTGACTGCCCTCGGCATTCAACGACCGCTAATTGTCACCGACCGAGATGTGGCCAAGCTTCCCTGGTTTACTGACATTGAAGCTTCGCTGGGTGATATTTCATTTGGAACGTTTAGCGGTGTCTGGGGAAATCCTGTTGTTTCGCAGGTAGAGGCCGGGCTGGCGGCCTATCCAGCGCACGATGCGGATGGCATTGTTGCTGTGGGTGGGGGTGCACCGATGGATGTGGCGAAGGCGATCGCACTGATGGCTCACCATCCCGGCCACCTGTTCGACTACGAAGATGGAGCAAGCACCCGACCCATCGATCAAAAAATTCCACCCATTGTCGCCATCCCAACCACGGCAGGCACGGGAAGTGAGGTCGGTCGCAGCGCCGTCATCTCAGACGATACGACCCATACCAAAAAGATTGTTTTTGACCCGCAGCTACTGCCAAAAGTTGTTCTTGCTGACCCAGAGCTGCTGCTAGGCTTACCTGCCAAAATTACGGCAGCAACAGGGATGGATGCGCTCACCCACCTGATAGAAGCCTATCTGGCAAAGGGCGACAACCCCCTATGCGATGGAATTGCCCTAGAAGGAATCTATCTCGTATCTCAGCATTTGGCGGATAGCGTTTTGTTTGCCCAGCGCTCTGCAGCGGGCGAATCCTTAAGCGACACCGAGAAGAAATCTCACCTGCAGGCTAGGGCTGGCATGCTAAATGCTTCAATGATGGGGGCAACGGCTTTTCAGAAGGGGCTTGGCGTGACTCACTCCTGTGCCCACGCACTTTCTACCGTGTGCAATACGCACCACGGGCTAGCAAATGGTGTCATGCTCCCAGCCGCAATGCGGTTCAACCTAGAGGCCGCCCCCCACAAGTTTCTCCGGATGGCGAGAATTGTCAATCCAGCGGCCCACAGCGGTGACGCCCTGATTGATTGGATTGTTGACCTATCGGTTGCGATTGGCATGCCAGCCTCACTCTCCGACTTGGGCGTCTCCGATAGCACGGTCGAGCAGCTTGTAGAGGTAGCCATGCAAGATGCCTGCCACCCGTTTAATCCCAAACCGGTGACCAAAAAAGATTTCTATGCTATCTATCAAGATGCGCTAGCCGCGTAAATGACGTTCGGAACTGCCCCATGACCGACTTTATTTCTGTCATTAATCCTGCAACAGAACAGCTGATTAAGGAAATTCCTACAGATGATGGGGCTGTGGTATCAGAGAAAGTAGCTCGCGTAAGAGCTGCACAGCCAGCGTGGGTCGCGCAGCCGGTTGAGACAAGGATTGAGCTGCTAGCGCGCTTTAAGGCGTTGCTCATCGAAAGGGTCGATACGCTAGCAGAGATCCTGACGGCTGAGACGGGAAAGCCAATCACTCAAGCAAGAAATGAGATATTGGCAACGCCTGCTCGAATTGACTTTTTTACTGAGCAGGTTGCTCGCTGCCTAACGGACGAATCGGTGTACAAAGAGTCTATCGATGCTACACCAGAAACGGCACAACTAGAAGAAATCATCACTTACGATCCGCTGGGCGTTGTTGCCAATATCTCCGCGTGGAACTATCCCTACTTTGTGGGGAGCAATGTGTTTGTGCCAGCGCTGCTGACGGGGAATACGGTGCTGTATAAACCCTCAGAAATTTCGACGATGACGGGGCTGGCGATCGCAGATCTCTTACACCAAGCAGGCATTCCTCAGGATGTATTCATTCCCGTTGTGGGCGCAGCAGCCACCGGCGCAGCCCTACTGCAGGAAAATATTGACGGTGTCTTTTTCACCGGCTCCTACCGAACCGGCCAAAAAATTGCGATCGCTGCAGCCCCCAAACTCATCAAAGTTCAGTTAGAGCTAGGCGGCAAAGATCCCGCCTACGTTTGCCCCGACGTAGACGTGGCGCAGACTGCCGCAGGCCTGGCCGATGGCGCTTTTTACAACAATGGTCAGAGCTGTTGCGCCGTCGAGAGAATTTACGTTCACACCGATGTGTACGAACCGTTTTTAGAAGCCTTTTTGCAGACGGTGCAGGGCTTTACGCTCGGCGACCCGACCGATGCCGATACCTACCTCGGTCCGCTCAGCCGAAGGCCCCAGCTCGCTGTGCTCACCCAGCAGATCGCAGATGCAGTGAGCAAGGGGGCAACTGTTCATGGCGGCACCCAGCAGCTAGGCCCAACGGGATTTTACTTTTCACCAACGGTACTCACTGAGGTGACCCACGAGATGACCGTGATGAGAGAAGAGACATTTGGCCCGGTGATCGGAATTCAACGAGTGCGGGATGATGAGGAAGCAATCGCACTAATGAACGACACAGACTACGGCCTTACAGCAGCGGTATATAGCAAACACCGCGAGCGTGCCGTGCAGATTTTAGAACAGGTGAATAGCGGGAGTGCTTATTGGAATTGCTGCGATCGCGTGAGTCCTCGGCTTCCCTGGACCGGGCGAGGGGCCTCTGGCATCGGGTCTACACTTTCTAAAATAGGCATTCACGCATTTCTCCAACCGCGAGGCTGGCACCTAAGGCAGTAGAACAGAGCGTCTTTAATCCCTCTCCCGATGGGCTACCGTGTATGCATAACTATGAGATAAATATCGGAAAGTCCCAGTACACCTTGCACTTCCCTCATCCTAAATCCTTCTCCCGTAGAGCTTTGCTCTTCTCGCAGAGTGGGG
>JBCBIK010000050.1:0-27902 GCA_038524545.1 Cyanobacteria bacterium J06623_4
TAGTCTGCATCTTGAGGGAGCTTTACGGACTACGGCTTAACCCGAACTGACGTTATTTAAGCCGTCTGAATTAAAACCGGCTTATTGAAACAACGCTCATTGATAAAGCAAACAGCTGTTTTGGTCCAAAGCAGCTGTTTTTTTGTGAATATCCGACGAAGCTTCTGGCCGCGAGCCGCAATCCCGCCCGTTCCACCGGAAAATACTTCCATCAAAAATTAGGCAGCGCAGGCAAAATAGTACATACAAACTACTTTGTTTGATATGATGGAGCTGCCAGTTTCATTTGCTAGTTTCATTTGCCAGTTCATTTTTTGTAGCCTACCTATGAATACGCAGCTGAACACTCATCTCAAACCAGGTAGATTTGTAAGGCTCAAAGGTCAACCAAACGACTTGCCCGACTTTGTGCTGGAGCGCTATTTAGGACCATTTTGCTGGATTCGTCAGCAGTCTTGGGGTAGCGTACTGTGGAAAGTCAGCGTCGCTAGGATAGACTCTGCCGCTTAGTCATAAATGCCAAGCCTGTTTACCGGTGAGACTACCCGCCAGTGGATGAAGCCTGTGTCTATTTGCATTAGAATTATCGGAACAGCAGGTGCGAAAAGCCCTTCAGCAAACATCACGCTGCGCGCCATTTCACCCACTCTGCTGCCACCGTTGTTAGCCCTGCAAAAACGCTATGACTGCCCTTCAGGTTTCCGCTCGCGAACTGGTTCAGGCTGCTTACGAAAATCGCTACACCTGGGACAAGAACTTTCCTGGATACACCACAGAGGTGACGCTCAAGCTAGGCGACCAAACCTTCACCGGGACCGCAAAAGTAAATCCTGACCTGTCGGCAGAAGTCTTTGGCATTGAAGACGAGACAGCGCATAAAGTCGTTAAAAATCAGCTTTGGGAAGTAGCCATTCACCGGGTGAGCCGCCCCTTCGAAAAGAGCCACGGCGAAAATACATTCAAAATAGATGGCACCGACGAGCAGGGCGCTATCAAAATCGCCGTCGGTGGCAAGGCCGAGGGCGACGCCTACAAAGTTAAAGACAACGAATTTGTGATGGTGCACCGCCATATTCACGGCGTCGTGGTCACTATCAATACGTTTAGCTCCTACGACACGGGTAGCGGCTACCTCTCTCACACCTACGATTCGGTGTACCACGACCCTAAAACCGGTGAGCTAAAGCAAGGGCGCAGCGAATTTACAGACGACTATACCGAAGTGGGTGGCTACACCATTTTGGCTCAGCGCACGGTCACCTCTGCTGACGGTGCTGATATGGAAATTGCCTTTTCCAATATTCAGCTACTCGATTAGGGCATGGCCCCATCAGGTATGACCCCAGAGATGCCCTCAAACAAGACCTCGCGCACCGGTTCCAACGCAGGCCCAAACGCAGGCCCAAACGCAAGCCTACACACAAAAAGCAATACCAAGAGAAGAGATCGCGCTTGGCCGCTGTGGCCAATTGTGCCGATCTATCCCTACGGGCGACGGCTCACGATTCGCCGGGAGATTATTCCTGGCAAGCTGTGGACCTTTGACCAGATCCAGGGGATTTTTTATGTGGTGGTGCCCATCCGCATGACGGTGGTTAAGCTCGCTGGGGGAGGGTTGTTTGTCTTTTCTCCGGTGGCCCCGACGGGTGAATGTGTGAGCCTCGTGCGCGAGCTAGAAGCGGAGCATGGCCCGGTAAAGTATGTGATTTTACCAACGGTGACAGGGGTAGAGCACAAGTACTTTGCAGGGCCGTTTGCGCAGCGGTTTCGGCAGGCCCAGGTATATGTCGCCCCAAACCAGTGGAGCTTTCCGCTGGATTTGCCTATGAGCTGGCTGGGGTTTCCGGCAAAGCGTACGCAGGTGCTGCCTGCAGACCCGCGCCAAGCCCCTTTTTATAACGAGTTTGACTACGCCATTGTGGGGCCAATCGACCTGAGCGTAAAGCCTTACACGGAGGTCGCGTTCTGCCACAGGGAGACGCGATCGCTGCTGGCAGTCGACACCATTCTCTCTATCCCGATAGAGCCCCCCGAAGTCGTCGTTCAAGACCCATTTCCGCTGATGTTTCACGCGCGGGATAGTGCCACAGACCCGCTTGTCGACACGCCCGAAAATAGACGAAGGGGCTGGGCTCGCATCGCTCTGTTTTCCTTTTACTTTCAGCCGGACTGCTTGGACGTGCCGTCGACGCGAACCGTGCTCAAAGATGCGCGCAAAGCCCCAAATCGCTCTGCTAAAAATTACTTTGGCCTCTACCCTTTTCAATGGCAGGCCAACTGGTACAACTCTTTTGAAAAGCTGCGGCAGGATGGGCGGCTGATTGTGGCGCCCATTTTGCAGACACTGATTTTTAATCGAGGGCCGGAGGCTGTGTTGACCTGGGCAGATACCATTGCTGAGTGGACGTTTGAGCAGGTGTTACCCTGCCATTTCAGCGCACCCGTCGAGGCGACGCCCGCAGAGTTTCGCCGCGCCTTCGACTTTTTGGAAAAACCAAACCCCAGTAGCTGGTCTGGTTTTGACCACGACGTACCGATGGCCGACCTAGCAACCCTCGGTCAGATCGACCGCCGGCTCCAGAGCAAAGTCATTCCGCCGCCGAGAAACGAGCGGCAGCGGTAGGGTGCGTAGGAAGCTCACCGCTCTAGTATTCGTCAGATAAAGCGGGCAAATCCGCCTTTTTGAGCACGGTAGCCTCTACAGGAATGACGCCCGCTTCGTCGCTACCTAGGCAATCAGCAGCAGCCTTTGACAAATCTAAGATGCGATCGCCCACGTAAGGCCCTCGATCATTTACTCGCAGAACCACCGTTTTACCGTTGTCGAGATTGCGTACCTTGAGCTGAGTGCCGAAGGGAAGCGACTTGTGGGCCACGGTGAGGTCGTTTTGGTCGTAGGTTTCACCATTGGCGGTGGCGCGGCCATGGAAATACGGGCCGTACCAAGAGGCCTCACCCGTCATCGAAATTTTGGAAGGCTGCAGATTTTGCAGACCCATGAGCGCATCGCCCACCTTGAGAGGCTCTGCCGCCAGCGCCGACCGCAAATTATTCGCCCAGGCCACAGCGGCCCACTCTTTGGAATAGCCCAAGTCTTCAGCCATGGCATCGTTGACGGCAAATAGCGACTGGCTTGGCGTACCCACCATCAAATCGTCTGCTGCGCCAAGGGCAATGTCCCGGTTGGGGTATGTAGATAGCTGGGTGGGGTCGAAAGACGCCTGTCGAATGAGTCGTTTGAGCTGTTGGGCTAGGCGGAATGCCTGCTGCTCATCGGCGACGTAGCCGAGCGATCGCTCACCCAAGCTAATTTTGTACAAGGGCTTTGACTGGAGCGATCGCTCCACATCCTGTAAGCACTGCGTAGAGAAAGCCGACGCCCACAGCCCATTTTCGACCTGGGCAACTTTATCAGTTGCATTCACCAGCCTGACCTGAATGTCTGCTGCGATCGCCTGGCCTCTCCACTGGTCTTGCTGTACCCACTGAATCGGCACCGTTGCGCTATACGCCGCCTTGTAAAGGGAGCGACCGATCAATCGCCCAGCACTCACAGATTGCCAAGCCTGACCCAAAAAGTTCAAAGACCGACCAACCTGGGACGACATCAGAAACTCAGACGGCGCAAACTCACGATTCAGCCCCGGCTTCAGGCCCGAAATGCTGGCCATGAGCGCAGGGGGAAACGGTTTGAAAGACGTACCCAGCGTGTAAACAGACGCGTGATCGGTCGTGTCGGAGGGTAAAAACGAGAGTTGGATATTATCGGTCTCGCCGGGGGAGGGGCTGAAGCTATGCGACAAGTCTGCTGCGCTAGAAACGGAGGTAGGACGAATGTCCTGGGAAGGAGGCAAGGCCGGTGCTAAATCCATTTACTGTGAATGAACAACAACAAGCCCAGAGGGGTCGCTTGTGCGCTAGGTGCAGCCGACAAAACAGTGCAACTTAAGACCGTCATCAGCAACGCCAAAGCGATGCCACTGACAAGCCCTACCCATGAGCCATTGTGAAGGTGTCAACGCTGGCAGAACCTGAATCAAACATTCAGAATCAGGCATTCACCAAGAGCTTTCACATTCACACGGATGCGCAAGTAACCCTGTCAAGAATTAAGTATTACTTGCGAATCTCTGTATCAATCCTCACAATTATAGAGGCTTAACCTGCTTTTAAGAATTGGGCAGATGCCTAATCAGGCCATGTATCTACAGCGGTCGGGAATCCGTCATCGAACACAAAATGAACGAAAGGCTGAGCAGTGGCGGCTTCGCTTGATACCTTTCTTCATCATTTTTCAGCGAAACGTAGCCATATTGAAATTACCGATGATGTCTATTGAGAAAGTCTGCCGCTGGCCTATTCCACTTCGTGAAAGTCGGCAAAGTCGATATATCGCATAGAGACATCGTCAGCCGCACCCGATGTTTGTCCGTCGCTGACACCGACAGTGTGAATGATGTCTTTGAACTGGCGATTCCAAAGAATATCGGCAACGTAGTAGCTGTGCCGAGTATGGACAGCTTGAGCAACGGTTTGATCGATGCCGCTGAGCGACACAAGTAGCCCCGCATTCGCCCGAATCAGATCTGCTTCCGAAAGGCCATAGAGTGGGCTATTTGTATCAATCGGGTGGAGCGCCGTCCAGGTGAGGAAAAAGTTGGGATTGCGATCGCGCAGTAGCGACAGCTCATAAAATCGGCGCATCATTCTACCTTCACTCACTTCATCTAGGGTGAGGTACACCCGCATCTGCGCTTCTACAATCTGGTTTTGGCGTTCGTTGGCAGCTCGAAACATCAATGTCGGCGTGCCCTTAAAAGGGGTGATAACGGCCACCTTGCTAAAGAGCACCCGCGCACTGGGCCGAGAAAACCGTGCGTAGGCCAGCCCGGTCAGTACGGCAATGCCTATCAGCGAGACGACGGCTTCTAGGGTCACCAGCACGTGGGCGTAGGTATTGCCGGGCGACATCACACCGTAGCCAATAGAGGCAGAGGTTTGCACGCTAAAAAAGAAAGCATCTAAAAACGAACCCGGCTCGGCATTCACGATGGTGCCTTCGCCACCGAGCAGATACAGTACGGCAGCGATCGCATTGGCCAATGCATAAACCCCCGCCGTAATCGCCAAAAATCCCTGCCACGGAATCGTCAACAGCAGATAGTAAGGGTCGCGCCAGTATGAGTACCACGCCCCCAGACCCATCACGTGAAATCGGCCATTCTCAATGCGCATCCGCACCCGGGGCACAGGGCGCGGATGCTTTCGGGTAGCAGGCGTTTGGTCGGCTGGCATTTGGCTAGCGGATATCTAATTTAGTATCTGAATTTAACGACTGGTTGACTCACACACTGATGACATTTGCTCGACGCAAGTCACAATGCAGAGGCCATAATATCAACCCCTGCTGCCGATGAAATCACTTGCCAGCATCGCCCAAACCCTGGAAGCTCACGTGCGATCTTTAGGCGGTCCCCGCGACCCTTACTTGGGAGCAGGTGCTCACAAGCTCGCGCAGCACTACATCAGCGCCACCTTTGGCACGCTGGGTGAGGTCACTGCTCAACACTTTTCTGTGAAGTCCCGTGAACACATCAATTGGCAGCTGACCCTTCCTGGCAGTGCGCCACAGCTTGCCCCTATGCTCATCGGCGCTCACTACGATACGGTGCCGGGCTCTCCTGGCGCCGACGACAACGCCAGCGGCGTAGCTGCCCTGCTGACCCTGGCTGAGCTACTGTGCGAGCAGGCACAGCACGGGCAGGGGGCAAAACGGACGCTATTTTTTGTGGCTTTTGACCTGGAAGAGTATGGGCTGGTGGGCAGCACGACTTGGGCAAAGCGCTGGCGTGAGCAGGCTAAGCCGCTGCACCTGATGCTGTCGCTAGAGATGCTGGGCTATTTTTGCGATGAGGCGCGATCGCAACAATACCCGGTAGAGCTGCTCAGCAGGCTGTATCCAGAGACTGGCAACTTCATCGCCCTGATTGGCAATGTGGCTACCCTATTCAAAATGCGAGCCATCAAACGTCAGCTGGTCGCCGTCGGCGCGCCCTGCGAGTGGCTTCCCGTCGTGAACCGAGGCAAGCAAATTCCGGCGACCCGCCGTAGCGACCACGCCCCCTTTTGGGATGAGGGCTACCCGGCCATGATGGTGACCGACACCGCTAACCTGAGAAATCCTCACTACCACACTGCATCTGACCGCCCGGAAACGCTGAACTTCAACATGATGGCGAGAATTACCCAGGGATTGGCTCTCACGCTGCGCGAATTATAATTGTGGAGAGGTTCTGGAAATCGTTATGAAGCGCCACATCACGCCCATCTTTTTATTGAGTGCCGTGGGGCTCCTTGCGGCGACCTTCGTAGCACCGTCCTTTAAGTCGAAAATTGAGCCCAAGCTGATATCGCTGGTAGAAAGTTCTACCCTGGCCCATGCCGAAATCGTTCGCTCGGTTAAGCAGGCCACCATCCCAGAGATTGAGCTATCGGATGCGGTGAGTACGCACTTTGCTGTAGTTGCAGGCGGCGGCGCACCCAGCTACAACGAAATTGCTTTAGAAAAAAACGTTCGCTACTTCCAGCGATCGCTCACCGAAGCAGGCTTTAGCCCGACCCTAGCCAGCCTCTTTTTTGCCAACGGCAATGACGGACAAGAAACCGTCAGATACCTCGACGAGCGCAATCAGCAGCAGTTCAAAGCACCCGACATTAACGAGCTAGACGGTCCGGCTACCTACGCCAACACCTACGGCTGGTTCAAAGCCGTCGCCCAAGCCGAAAAGCCCTGCCCTTCGTTCTTTTACTTCACCGGACACGGCGCGTACAACCCTGAAGACGAAGACAACAATTCGCTCATCCTCTGGGAGGAAGCCCTGGTCTCTGTCAAAGAAATGGCTGACTGGCTCGACCCGCTACCTGCCGATCAGCCTTTTGTGACCATGATGGCGCAGTGCTATTCCGGCTCGTTTGCCAATCTGATTTATGAAAACGGCGACCCAGAACAGCCAGTGGCACTGCAGACCCGCTGCGGCTTTTTTGCCACCGTAGCCTCTAGACCTTCAGTAGGCTGCACGCCAGCCGTCAACGAGGCAGATTATAAGGACTACAGCTCTAGCTTCTTTGCTGGATTGACGGGACGCGATCGCATTGGCAACCCCGTCAGCTCAGCCGACTACAACGAAGATGGCAAGATTTCTTACGCTGAAGCCCACGCCTTCGCCAAGGTAGATGAAGAGACCACAGACTGGCCCATTTCGACGGTAGAAGCCTGGCTGCAGCGGCAGATAGACGAAGCAGAGATTACCGATATCTTGGCGCTGCCGATAGATAAATTGAGTGCGACCGCTCGCCCGGAGCAGCAGTACGTTATCCGCTCACTTGCTGAACTGCTCGACTTTGACACGAGCCGATCGTATCTCTCCAATCAAGATCAAACCGATTTCCCAGCGGCAGACACCGTTGAGGAGGCTTACCATATGCGGCTGCAGATGGAGCTGGCAAACGTCGGCATCGAACGAACAATTCGGGATAGCCAAAACCCCGAGCAAATTGCCATCCTAGAAAAAATTCAGGCCTGCGAGGCAGGCAGCTGGTAATCGAGCAGCTCAGCGCTACAGCGTTTCTAAAAAAGCGAGCAAGTCTGCCATGTCCTTTTCATTGGGTTGAAACTGAGGCATCGGTGGCGTCTTTCCGCTGATGACCTGATCAATCAGCGCTACGCGAGACTTTCGCTCAGACACATTCTGCAGACTGGGGCCGACTTCTCCAGACGCTTCTAGCCCGTGGCAGGTAGCGCAGTTTAGCTGAAAAATATCTTTGCCCCGCACTGCGTCACCCTCTAGCTGGAGCACGCTTTGGACATACGGGTCATCTGGATGGAAAGCGTAGAGGCCCCAAAGAGACAGACACAGCAGCAGAACAAGCGCTAACACCGTGACAACTGCTCGCTGTAGCGAACGGCTTACCAACGTTTCGCCAGCATCACTCGCAAGCGCCTGAACTGATGCAGTCTGTTTTTCAACCCTTTCTGCCATTGAGACCCGATACCTTGAAACTAGCCCTTCGGAAAAAGCCTTTCGAAAATGCAGCGCACTCAGTAAACGCCTGTGTTGCACATACTGAATGAAGCTACACATATCTTAAAATTTTTGCAGAGAATTAAACAAGCCCTGAACACCCCGAACCGCTCTCTTTTCCCTGGATTAAACCTTAAGAATTCAGCGATGCCAGTATCGCCGCGCGACGGCACCAGACGACTTTAAGTAAATTTGAGTGTACTTTTGCCCGTCAGATCTCAATTCACATTAAGATTGACTAAGCGAAAAATTAGTTCACCAGTTAGCTCAGCAATCTGTCCAGTCAACTGTACTGAGTCAGTCCAACATTAGAAGGAGAATTATAGTGGTAGAGCCTTTACTCTCTGGCATCGTTTTGGGTCTTATTCCCGTTACGCTCATTGGCCTATTTGTTGCTGCTTACATGCAGTATCGCCGGGGCAATCAGCTAGGCGGTTAAGCAATCACCTAGGCAAGATAAGAAACCTCGACCTATCAAAAGCCCTGCTAGACCTTCACGGTATCTTGCAGGGCTTTTGATATTGAGCAAGGCGCATAACCAGCTGTAGCATAGGCATGTATTGCCAAAAAACAGTCCCCCTCACCGAGTCTGATAGGGGAATAGTCCCTTCAGAGCAAGCTGAGCTGTTCCATAGGCAGCTTCTGTGTTTGCGGCGGTTGTCACCACCACCGCGCCCAGAAGCATAGAGCCAAGCTGGCGCTGCCTTAACTGCTGCCAAATTTGGTTTTGAGCGCCACCGCCTGCGGTGTATACCTGTTGAACGGACACTGCGCCCAGTGCGTGTAGCTTTTGGTAGCCTTCTGCTTCTATGCGCGCGATCGCATCTAACAAACCATACAAAAACGCCGTATCTTCAGCTGGCCGAGGGGTCAGCCGAGGCGCATAGTCCGGATCGTTGTGCGGAAAGCGCTCTCCTGGCGAGGTCAACGGGTAGTAATTGAGCGGGCACGGCTGAGAGATATCGATTTGGGCACTGAGTTCACTCAGCTGCTCAGCAGAAAAGAACTGCTGCAGCACCGCGCCACCCGTATTAGACGCACCGCCCACTAGCCAAAGATCACCGAACCGATGGCTGTACACCCCATAATTTTGATTGTCTACGGGTGTGTCATTGAGTAGCTTCAGCACCAGCGTTGAGCCGAGGGATGTAACCGCCTGCCCCAGACGATGGGCACCGCTCGCCATAAAGGCACCAATGCTATCGGTCGTGCCAGCGCAAATCTGACAATCGCTGTGAATTTCAAACCGTTGCGCTAGCTCGGGCAGGATTGTCGCGACGATGTCTCCTGGCGTTTTCACGGTGGGAAGCCAGCCACTTACTGGCAGATTTAGCAACCAGTCTGGGTAGGAGAGCGATCGCACGTCATAACCCACTTTCAAAGCGTTGTGATAGTCACTCACAGCAGGTTTACCGTGAAGCAAGCTGGCTATCCAATCGGCCTGATGCGCTAGGTAGCTGACCTGCGATCGCACTTCGGAGTCTAAATTTTCGTACCACCACAGCGCTTTTACCAAGCTAGAAGTCGCGCTGCAAGTCGGTGAGCCGGGCGGTGCGACGGCTTCTACAGTGGGCAATGCAGAGCGGGCCGTCGCATCGTTGTAGAGCAGTGCTGGGGTGAGCGGTTGAGTAGTGCAATCGCACAGCAATACAGTGGCAGAAGTACCGTTGACCGCGATCCGCCGTAGCTGATGGCGACACGCTACCGGGAGATCGCTCAGCAGCTGCCACAGTGCTTGCTGCCAGCTTGCCGGCTGCTGCACTTCGCTAGAGCTGAGGTGATAGCGGGCTTGGGCAACTGCCTGGCCGCCCGAATCGATTGCGATCGCCCTCGCCCCAGACGTACCAAAATCAATCCCTAATGCATGCATAGAAAAGCTGAACGCTGGGCATTGAGCACGGAATCCACAAGCACCCAGCGATCAAACGGAAGGGGCTGCTGCCAACACACAGCAGATCTTGCGATCTAGCAGCTCACTTCGCTCACTTCTCTAGAAATGAAGTCGAATGGCTGGTCAATGAAGGCGGTGTCGTTGATGCCTGCCTCTAGCGCTCGGTCTTTCACCATTTGCTTCATGATTTGGATGCCTTGCACGGTGGGGGCAATAGGCACGCCGAGAGAGTTGTAGGTTTCTCTGAGGCCCTGAAGGACGCGCTCCATCAGCACATCGTTATTACCGGCAACGAGGGCATAGCTGCTGTAGCGCAGGTAGTAGTCCATATCGCGCAGGCAAGCAGCGTATCGGCGGGTAGTGTAAGCGTTTCCACCGGGACGAAGCAGCTCGGGCACCTCTTCAAACAGCTGCTTACTGGCCTCTCTAGAAATTTCAGCGGCATTGGCGCTGATCATGGCCGCTACCTTTACCCGGCTCAGGCCAGTTGTGAAATACGACTGCAGGGAGTCCATAGCATCACGATCCAGATAGCGACCTGTGGTGTCGTAATTGCTAATTAAACTTGTGACCGTATCTCGCATTAAATTCTCCCAACGTTTGGCATCTAGATAAACGTCCTAAAGACTAGGCCGTTAACGCTGTGCCGCAAAGCTGTATGACCTTCGGGAACGCAACCGACTTAGGAGGCGCTTACCTGACCTACTTAAAGGATGAAAGGCACAAACAGCAAGGGTTCCAGCTTTCTCATTTCGCAACCTTAGTTTACCACGAGAGCTAAAAAGCACCTGACAAGGGACCGAAAGATGAGGGCGATCGCAGAAAAAGTTTACAATTCGACTCTTTTTGAAACGTCATACCCGGGCCGTCTGTTAGCAATAGCTTTAGAAAGAAAGCTGAACGGATTCTGACGCTCTATTGCCGAAAATGTATCCATATGAGGGAGTTCAAGAAAACTTGTTGTGTATTTCGTATACGTGTATACAAAACCTACCCATCGCTATTCATAGGATCATGAACGACCTTGAATGGCCCCTGCTAAACACTTAGGTAAGACGATATGACTGGAAACGAGTCGCGAACACAAGCAATTTACGAGATTACTAATAGAGAAGCTATTGAGCAAAAGATTCCTGAGAAGCTAGAAAATATCTGGGCATCTAATGTCTTTGACCTGAGCAAAATGCAGGCCAGCCTTCCCAAGGACACCTTTAAATCTCTTAAAAAGACGATAAAAACCGGCGACAAGCTCGATCCGTCTGTTGCCGACGCTGTTGCAGGCGCCATGCGCGACTGGGCTATCTCTAAGGGCGCGATGTACTTTTCTCACGTGTTCTACCCGCTGACGGGCCTCACAGCTGAGAAGCACGACGCCTTTATTTCTCCTCAGGGCGACGGCGGAGTGATTTCAGAATTTTCTGGCAAGCTGCTAATTCAGGGTGAGCCCGATGGCTCCTCCTTTCCCAATGGCGGCATCCGCGACACCTTCGAAGCGAGAGGCTACACCGGGTGGGACGTCACTAGCCCTGCCTATATTCTAGAAACTGACCAGGGTGCGACGCTCTGCATTCCCACTGTCTTTATTTCTTGGACGGGTGAAGCGCTCGACAAAAAGACGCCGCTGCTACGCTCCAACTCAGCAGTAGATAAGGCCGCGCAGCGCGTGTTGGCGCTGCTGGGCAACTCCGACATTGCAACGGTCAGCTCTAGCTGTGGCCCTGAGCAAGAGTACTTCTTGATCGATCTAAACTTTGCGAACAACCGCCCCGACCTGCTGCTGGCAGGCCGCAGCCTGTTTGGCCGCCCCCCGGCCAAAGGTCAGCAGTTCGATGACCACTACTTTGGTGCTATCCCAGCGCGTGTGCAGGCCTTTATGCACGATGTAGAAACTAAGCTCTACAAGCTGGGCATTCCCGCAAAGACGCGCCACAACGAAGTTGCCCCCGGCCAGTTTGAAATCTCTCCAGTTTATGAATCGGCAAACGTGGCCAGCGACCACCAGCAGCTGATGATGACCACCCTGCGAGACACCGCTAAGCATCACGGTTTCTTGTGTTTGCTGCACGAGAAGCCCTTTGCCGGTATCAATGGCTCAGGTAAGCACGTCAACTGGTCGATTGGTAACTCCACCCAGGGCAACTTGCTCGATCCGGGTGATACGCCAGAAACCAATATGCAGTTTTTGACGTTCTGCGGCGCGGTCATTCGCGGGGTGCACCTGTATGGCCCACTGATGCGGGCGGCGATCGCAACGGCTAGTAACGACCACCGTCTCGGGGCAAACGAAGCCCCCCCGGCAATTATGTCTGTGTACCTCGGGTCGCAGCTAGAGGAGATCTTCAACCAGATTCAGAGCGGTAACCTGCAGGGCTCTAGCCACCGCGGGCAAATGCACCTCGGGGTCGACACCCTGCCACCGCTTTCAAAAGATCCGGGCGATCGCAACCGAACATCTCCCTTTGCCTTCACCGGCAACCGGTTTGAGTTCCGCGCGGTAGGCTCTAGCCAGTCGATTGCCGGTCCGCTCATCGTGCTGAACACGCTCATGGCTGACTCCCTCAGCTGGATCGCTGACCAGCTAGAGGGCAAGCTCTCCGGCGGCGGTGACGTGGGCAACGCGGTGCAAGCGGTGCTCAAAGACATCATGGACAAGCACGGCGCAGCGGTCTTTGGTGGCAATGGCTACTCCGAAGACTGGCACAAGGAGGCCGTAGAGCAGCGCGGGCTAATGAACATCCCAACCACGGCTGACGCCCTCTCTTACGTCAAGAGCAGCGAAGAGATTAAGAACCTCTTTGACCGCACGGGCGTGCTATCGAATACGGAGCTTGACAGTCGATTTGAGGTGTACTCAGAGCAGTACATCATGTCTATTGAGGTAGAAGCCAAGCTGGTGGCAGACATGGCCAAAACCATGATCTACCCGGCGGTAATGCGCCATCTGAGCGAAAGTGCAGGGGCGATCGCAAACCTTAGCGACATCGGCGTCACCGTGGACAAAGCACCGATTGAAAAAGTAGCGGGCCTTGCCAAGACCCTACTCGACGGTGCTAATACCCTAGAGTCAGCCATTGACAAGGAAGACTTCAGCTCTGTAGAAGACCACATGCAGTACTTCGCAGGCACCATCCGCGACATGATGGACACCGTCCGTGATGCTGCCGACGCCCTCGAAGGTGAAGTCGCCGACGACCTCTGGCCACTGCCTACCTACGAAGAGATGCTCTTTATTAAGTAAGTAGCTGCTAAGTAAGTAGCTGCTCAACTATTGCTCAACTGTAAAAAGCCGCTGAATTCAGCGGCTTTTTATGCGTTTAAAGAATAATCACTCCTAAAGATGGAGGTGTTTCCCAACATCTTCCGTAACATTCTTTTACAATAGAAAGAAAAGCAACAAAGCTCAGCCACTTAGTTCTATGCCAGATACACTCACAAAAATCGCCTATCAAACGTTTCAACAGGGCAAACAATACTTTGGCTTTGCTCACAAAACGCTCAGCACCCAGTTTTTGAACACGCTGTCGGGCAAGAAGCGCGAAGAACCCAATCCGCTCGACCCCAAAATGCTACAGCTGATTCAAAGTCGGATTGAAAAACTCCTCGACGCAGACTGGCAAGATGCCGAAGATGGCGTATATCCCAAGCAGGCACTGTTTGAAAACCGCTGGGACGACTTCTTCCGCTACTACCCAGAACTGTGGGCAGACCTCCCCAAAATCTGGGACCGCGCTACTCAAAAGCGCTACCAAGACTTCAGCGACGGTATTGACACCACAGGCTACCCCAGCTACTACGTACAAAACTTCCATCACCAAACCGACGGCTACTTCAGCGACATCTCTGCCAAAATGTACGACCTCCAGGTAGAGGTCCTCTTTAATGGCACAGCCGCACCGATGCGCCGCCGAATTTTGGCACCGCTCAAGCAGCACCTCACTGCCCCAGAAGCGACCCAAACAGAGGCAACCCCACAACCTCTCAAGGTTTTAGATATTGCCTGCGGCACTGGCAATAGCCTCACGCTGATCAATCAGGCCATTCCACAAGCCGCGCTCTACGGCGTCGATCTCTCACCGGCCTACCTGCGCAAGGCGACTGAGAATCTGGCCAATATCAAAGGCAATATTCCTGCTCAGCTGATCCAGGCAAACGGTGAATCTCTACCGTTCAAGGATGAATTTTTTGAAGCGACCACCAGCACGTTTCTCTTCCACGAGCTGCCTGCAGAGGCTCGCCAAAACGTGATTGACGAAGCCTATCGCGTCACTAAGCCGGGCGGCATTTTTGTCATTTGCGACTCCATTCAGGCAATAGACTCCCCCGAGTTTGCGCCGCTGATGGAAAACTTCCCCGCTATGTTCCACGAGCCTTACTACCGCCACTATGTCTCAGATGACTTGGTGGCGCGTTTGGAACAGGCTGGCTTTAAAGTAACAGACACGTTCAATCACTTTATGAGCAAGTACTGGGTCGCTATCAAACCCGGCGCCACAGATGCTGACACCACTGTCGCTGCCACCACTGTCGCTGCGGCCTAGCTTCCTCTAACTTCATACGTGCACTAGCAGGGTAAGCCTGATAGCTGAGTAAAGAGCTGACGAACGCGGGAGAGATCTTTCTCTCCCGGCGCTTTCTCAACACCGCTAGATAGGTCAATACCGTCTGGCGAAAGCATCGAAAGTGCCGTCTGTATATTGTCTGGGTTTAGCCCTCCGGCTAAATACCACGGGCAGCTAGGTGAAAAGCGTTGAAGGGCTTGCCAATCTAGCGTTTTACCCGTTCCCCCTAGCTGCTCAGGATGATAGGCATCAAGCAGCAAGATATCTACGTATGGCTCGTACCGTTCAGCTAGCTTGAGGTCTGCTGCTGT
The DNA here is from genome assembly GCA_038524545.1 of Cyanobacteria bacterium J06623_4. Taxonomy (GTDB): domain Bacteria; phylum Cyanobacteriota; class Cyanobacteriia; order Phormidesmidales; family Phormidesmidaceae; genus Phormidesmis. The sequence goes on from JBCBIK010000050.1 coordinate 14,843, forward strand.
GCGAATACGCAGGGCCTTTACGAGCTGAAGCGCAGATAAACCCGCTTCGCTCAGGGCTACTCTTAATTGCTTACAAAAAGCAGGCGCTTCGTCGCCGTGTAGCTGAATCACGGTAAGGCCTGCGGTCTGAGCGATCGCAACAATCTGCTCAACCGCTTCATTCGCAAACACACCAAAGTGGTAAACCGCCGGGTAGCGTGCTGACACAGCTGCAGTAATCGACGCAATATCAGCTGGTAAGAGGTAGCGTGGCGATTTGGCAACGCAGATATAGCCTAGTGCTGTCGCGCCGAGTTCAGCGACAGCACACCCCTGCTCAACCGTTTTAATGCCGCAAATTTTTACTTGCAATTTCACATCAGCCATAGCCGGTTATCCGCAACCTCCTTCATAGGTAGCCAGCACATCATATTCAGTAGAATAGAGTCAAGCAGCTGATATCAGCTGTCGGAGAGCATCCTCAAATATTCTTTCTCCAACATTCTATAGATCTCGGTTTCTGAGATATCTAGCAGCGAAGGTAGCGATATGCAAACTGGTTGGCGAGTGGGCACCCTTTTCAACATCCCGCTTTTTATCGACAATTCTTGGTTTTTCATTGTTCTGCTCATTACCTTCTTGAGAGGTAGTGACCCTAGCCGGATTGAGCTAGTCGGGCCAGCGGGCGCATGGGCAACCGGTTTTTTGTACGCACTCCTGCTGTTTTCCTCTGTGCTCTTGCATGAGCTAGGCCATAGCCTAGTCGCCAAGGCTCAGGGCATTAAAGTGAACTCCATCAAGCTATTTTTGTTTGGTGGGATTGCCTCTATCGAGAGAGAATCGAAGACGCCCGGAGAAGCTTTTCAGGTAGCGATCGCAGGTCCCGCAGTCAGCATCGCACTGTTTGTGCTCTTCACCTTACTCGGCAGGCTAGACGGTCTACCACAAATTGCCAACATCATTATTGGCGAGGTTGCTATCGTCAACCTCATTCTCGCCCTGTTTAACCTCATCCCTGGTCTCCCGCTAGACGGTGGCCAGATCTTCAAAGCTGCCGTGTGGAAAGCGACCAAAAGTCGGACAACCGGCGTTCGGTGGGCAGCCAAAGCCGGACAGTTTGTCGGCTGGGGCGGCATTAGCTTAGGCCTGATTAGCTTCTTCGCTTCCGGGAGCTTCTTTGGACTGTGGCCAGCACTCATCGGCCTGTTTATCTTGCGAAATGCCGGTGCTTACAACCGGATGAACACCTTGCAAGAAGGCCTCACAAAGCTCAAAACTTCCGACGCGGCCATCCGCGACTTCCGCGTCCTAGATGCCAACATGTCTCTGCGTCAGTTTGCTGACGAATACCTGCTAGAAGACAAAACGTCCTCTCCGGTCTATTTTGCCTCCTCCGATGGTCGTTACCGTGGCATGGTCACGATTGAAGACCTACGACAGGTCGAGCGTAGCGAGTGGGAACACCGCACCCTCCACAGTATCGCGCGCCCCCTGCTCGAAATTCCTCACATCAGCGAAACCAAACCCCTCACGGATGCCATCCGCCTGCTAGAAGAAAAGCAGCTTGCACGCCTGACAGTCCTCACGCCAGCTGATGCCGTGGCAGGCACGCTCGACCGAGGTGACATTGTCAGAGCGCTGGCCAAGCAGCTCAACTTTCCAATCACCGAAGCGATCATCCAAAAGATTAAGCAGGAAGGTGCCTATCCTGCCGGATTGCAGCTTGGTGCCATCGTTCAGGCAATCGAAAAAGCCTAGGTGTCTGCGGTTCCGGCGATCGCTTGCGCCCTTTCTTCAGAAGTCAACGGTTGCAGGTCGAAATCCACCTCGAATGTACTGCGGGCAGCAGTTACCAAAGCGTTGACAATATCTTCTGTTTTATAGGTTGCCAGCAGATACTCGAGACTATCCGAGGAGCAGGTCTGTTCACCAAACACTGCTTCAAAAAGGTCCACATCTGCCTGTAACCGCATAGAGCCGTGCTGCAAGACGCAACCTTCGCGATATACCTGCGCGCTCCCAATCAGCTTGTAGCCATCTGACATGACTAAGTCAGCAGAGGTCGCCGAGCCAAAGCAGTTTGGATTCTTGATATAGCTGCGTCCAGCAGCACCCAGGCTAAGGTCAATGCCCAAGCACCGCCAGCCTTCAATGAGAAACTGACACAGCTGATGGTATACAGCTCTGCGCGAGCCCTGCAGACCAGAGGTGACTAGGGCATAGGTCAAATCCCCTTGGTGCAAGACGGCTCGGCCACCCGTGGGTCTGCGGACTAAGTCAACCGACTGACCTTTGTATTGAAGTGTCTTCCAGTGGTCTGGAAACTGTTGCTGATGGTAGCCCAGAGAAATGGTAGGCGATCGCCACTCATAAAATCGCAGACTTGGTGGCTGCAATCCTTGCGCATGCTGTGCCAAAAGCCAGCGATCAATCGCCATCTGCTCAGCGCCCGTTGTCACCAGCAAGGGAATCAGCCGCCATTTGCTAGCTGCCATGGCTAACCGTCATAGCTGTCGCGAGGTGATGCCGCTGACGGGCGAAAGTCCCCTGCCAGCGCAATTATCATCCAGGTAAACAGCGGAATTTCTAAAAAGCTGATGCCTACAGAAAAGTAAGTGAACTGTTCTACCGGTAGAACCCGTGCCAAAACCACTGGCGTCGTCGCCTGCAAAATCACATACAGGGCGTAAACCAATGTGGCCAACCGATGTGTCTTCGCATAGGCCCAAATCAATACGCCTACCTTCACGACCAGCAGTACTAGCCCTGTCGAAGCAATCCAAAAAAATGAGCTAGTAATCGCAAAATCGGGAAGTTCTGCAAACAGCATATCTCAGCCACACTACTCAGCAAACAGGCCCATCTGACAGATAGAGACAGTGATTAAGCTGATGGATAATTTTTCAGTAGCTCATCGTCATTTTCATCTGCGATAGAGGCCACAATCGTCATCAAACGAGAAATTTCGCTGGGGTTAATGTCTTTTAGCGTGCGGCTAGCAAATACCACAACGCTCTGATCCAACAGACCGAAGCAGGCTTCAAAGGTATTGCCACAGTTCATTTCCAGCAGCTTTCGCATCATCTCGGCTTCGTTTTGCACGGGCAAAGTATGCACCGGCGACCATGTCGTGAGCGTATCGTCGTCGGTTTCACCCGAAAGCTGCACAAAGACATCGACAGAACCGTACTTGAACTTCCACAAGTAGCCACTCTCAGAATGATTGACCATGGCAGAATCGTCCTGCTCCAAGCTGGAGATGACAGTCTCAATCACCTCGACGTGGGTAGCGGTGATCGCCTCATCGTCATCATCATCTTGAAACATTGAGAGGGTTTCAACAGTCGATGTGTCGGTCGCCATAGCAAAAATCTTAAGGGGAGAAAAGTGAACACCCCAACTCTATCGCTGGTACCGACAAAAGAAAAGTAATTCTCTATGCCAACGTCTACTGCTAGTCAGTAGTTGGCAAATCCGGGCTGATGGCGAATCAAGCTTAGAAACTCCTCACGGGTCTTAGCATCTTCTTGAAACACGCCCACCATTGCGCTGGTCACTGTCCACGAGCCTGGTTTCTGCACACCGCGCATAGCCATGCACATATGGCTTGCCTCCATGACAACGGCAACGCCCAGCGGATCGAGAATTTCTTGCACAGCTTCAGCGACCTGCCGGTTTAGCCTTTCTTGCACCTGCAGACGCCGCGCGTACATTTCTACAATGCGGGCTAGCTTGCTAAGACCTACCACGCGCTGATTGGGAATGTATGCCACGTGGGCACGACCCATGAAGGGAAGCATGTGGTGCTCACATAGGCTAAAAAAGTTGATATCTCGCACAAGCACCATTTCGTTGTGCCCTTCATCAAAAATGGCGTCGTTCACAATGGTCTCTAACGACTGAGAATAGCCCTTGGTGAGAAATCGCATCGCTTCGGCAACGCGGTGAGGCGTTTTCAGCAGGCCTTCCCGCTCCGGATCCTCGCCGACAGAGAGCAAAATGGTTTTGACCGCTTCCATCATCGGGCCATTGTCTTGATCGGGGCTGATTTTGGAGGGCTGACGGGGGAGACCGTGTTTGGTCTGCCGGTCTGGCCTGACTTGCCGATTGGTGAGCTTATCGCTGCTGCCATTGCTAGCACCATTCAGCACAGCCTCCGTAAAGTCGCGGCTACCCTCACCTAACATTCCATCTGAAATAGTCATAAATAAATCTCTAAATCTCTAATTCAACGCTAAATCCAACAAAACTAAAAAGAAACGTCAACCCTGCTCACCCATTACCCGTCGCAAAAGCCATATCTCAAAAGCCGTGTCTCACAAAAACCATCAAGAGTCGCCGACCCTACAGCGCCCCTTGCGCTGGGGTCAGCGTTAGCTGAGAGATGACCGCATCCGGCGGTAGCATGGCCATGTGCAAGATGGTCTGGGCAACGGTTTCAGCACGCAGCATGGCAGCGCGGTCAAAGCTGGAGTGCACCGTGCTGCTCTCCCAGATCGGGGTATCGACAGCGCCGGGCGATAGGGTGGCGACCCGAATGCCGTTGGCAGATTCTTCAGCAGCGATCGCACCCGATAGCGCAGTCAATGCCGCCTTGCTCACCCCGTAAGCTCCCCACTCTGGGAATGACTGCTGGGCAGCAATCGAGGCAATATTGACAATCAACCCGCCAGATTGCCGACTCAAATCACGTTGATTGGCGTTCCGCATCTGGGGCAGCACAGCTTGCACCACCTGCAGCACGCTGGTCACATTCAGCGCCATCACCTGCTGCCAATCGTCTAGGGGCATGTCGATCAGGGTGCCGGTGTAGCCCATGCCAGCGTTATTCACTAAGACATCTACTGGACCAAAGGCTGCGATCGCCTGACTGACTTTTTCCTTCACTGTCTCAATTTTAGACAAATCGATCACAAAGGCTCGGGCAACGATCCCCAAGGTCGTTAGCTCAGTCGCCAATTCACTTAGCAGCGCCTCAGACCTAGCAACCAAGGCCACATCAAACCCCGCCTGAGCAAAAGCGCGCGCAGTTGCCTTACCAATGCCTGAGCTCGCCCCTGTAATCAGCGCCCGCCGCGACGAAAGCGCCACTGGGCCATTGTTTGCACTTTTAGTTGACTCGCCGTTCATCCCGAGACTATTCACCCCGAGAAAACTCCGATCTGCCGAAACTTGTCGTAGCGATGATTTCGACGCTGTTCTGCGCTCATTTCCAGCAGCTGGTTAAGGTTCTGAGCGAGGGCCTGCTGCAGCGTATCTGCCGCCTCAATCGGAGCAGCATGGGCACCGCCAATCGGCTCTGGCAGCAGCTGATCCAAAATGCCAAGATTCTTCAGATCTCGGGCTGTCACCTTCAGCGCTTCTGCAGCTTGCGCCGAGCGAGAGGCATCTTTCCATAGGATAGAAGCGCAGGCCTCTGGGCTGGCAACGTAGTACACCGAATGCTCAAACATCATCAGGCGATCGCCCACACCAATACCTAGCGCCCCTCCAGATCCGCCTTCGCCAATCACCGTACAAACAATGGGGACATCCAGGCGAAACATTTCTCTCAGGTTGTAGGCGATCGCCTCCCCTTGACCCATCTCCTCTGCCTCAAAGCCTGGCCAGGCTCCCGGCGTATCAATAAAAGTAAATATCGGCATGTTAAAGCGATTGGCATGCTCCATCAGGCGCATCGCCTTCCGGTAACCGCCTGGCACGGGCATGCCAAAATTCCGCGCCACATTATCTTTGGTATCTCGCCCCTTTTGGTGACCCAGCATCATCACAGGTCGCCCTTGAAAGCGAGCAATACCGCCCACCAATGCCAGATCGTCCTTACCCGAGCGGCGATCGCCATGTAGCTCAAGCCACTCATCGCTAATCGACTGAATATAGTCCAGCGTGCTGGGTCGACGGGGATGGCGAGCCACCTGAATCCGCTGAGAGGGCGATAGGCTGGTAAAAATTTCCTGTCGTAACTGCTGCGCCCGCGACTCTAGCTGATGAATCTGGTCAGAGACATCAACATCGTTGTCTTCAGCCAATTCACGAATTTGAGTGATACGAGACTCCAATTCAGCAAGCGGTTTCTCAAAATCGAGCAAAATTGGCCTACGTTCAGTCGTTGCCATGGAGGGAGCAAAAATCACGGAACAGCTTAACTAGCGTACCGCACTTAAGGGCTCTAGTGCTTTAGCCGGGGATCATTCCTGGATAAAGCGCCAGCGACGACAGCACACGGCTGCGTTGCAGCGTAGACGTGGGATAACAATTCAACCTGAGCCGGGCTAAATAGCCCGGCTCGGACGACGATTTATGAACGATCAACGATTTATGAACGATCTATGTCAGTAGCGGTCTATGTTAGTAGCGGTCTAAAACCGTGCCGACGAGAAGCTTCCCCAATTAGATCCATCTTCTCCAGCGTGATCTGATTGCGCCCCCAAGAAAAGTTCGTATGCAGCTTTTCAAATTCCAGCAGCATCGACTCAGCAAAACAGGCAAACAGCTGCCGCCCAGGCACATCCATATTCACGATATTCATGATGCGCCAGTCGATATCTAGGGTGTGCTCCACGATGCCGCCCTTTAGCACCGTAACGCCGGGGTGGGCAAAAGTCACATCAATATTTTTGGGATAGCCACCGTCTACCATCAGGCAGGGTTGCTTCAGGCTCTCAAGCTCTACCTCTACACCCTTGGGCATGCTGGCTACCCACACAACAACATCGGCTTGGGGGAGCGCTTCATCCAAGGTCTGAATTCGACCAAAGTTCAGCTCCGACTTGAGGTTATCCAACCTTTCCTGATTCCGGGCAACCAGTAGCAGATCCTTTATCCCGGTTCGCGCCGTTAGCCAGCGGCACACCGCACTACCAATATCACCAGTAGCGCCACATACGGCAACTGTAGCCCGCGCCAGCTCGATACCCAGCTTAGGCGCGGCCTCTTCTACCTGCTTACAAATTACGTAGGCAGTGTGCGTATTGCCCGTCGTAAACTTTCTAAAATCTAAGTCTAGGTTGCGTACGCGCTTGATCTGCTCCAGCTTAAAGTTCTCAAAAATAATTGAGGAAAAGCCGCCAAGGGCAGTGATATCTACCCCATTTTTTTGAGCATGTGCCATTGCGTTCAGCACTTTGCGTGTGGCTGCTTTGATGCGCTTAGCTGCAAGCATCTCAGGCAGAAAGAAAGACTCCACGTAGCGACCTTCTATCGTTTGACCGGTCGCGCTGGTGACCTTGATATCGTCAATCGTCCGGGGCGGTGCGCTGCACCAAAAATCTAAGCCTTGCTCTGAGAATTCTTCAAAGCCCATATCTGCGCAAGCTTTGCGAGCGTGCTGCAGACTTGTCAAATGACCAATTAAACCAAACATGCGGGATTACTGACGCGAACACGCGCTGAAAAGAACTAAACACAACTAACTCCACCCCCATCAATCGGACGGGCCTTTGGTCTGCGATCGCCCAAATCAGGATCGCTCAAATCAGGATCGCCCAAATCAATCCGAGGCGGTAGTCATACCAGAGCAAAGCGAAGACACCTCGCCACAACACACCCACTGCGACCCCATCCAACCGGGAGGGAGTCGCAGTCAACCCAAACCCTATACGCTCGCGAGGCCCTGCGCAGAAAGCTTCATCACCTCACGGCTCGTAAAGCCAATATTGGCAAGCGCTTCACCGTAGGTAATCATAAAATCCTCAACGAGGGCGTCTTTTTCCATGCCAAGCACAGCAGCGTCGTTTTCGACCTGGTTCAGCATTTTCCAAATGAGCGGTAGGTTTGCCCGATTGGCTTCTTCTAGCTCAGCTTTGGAAGCTTCGAAGTTGGCCTTCAGCCACTCTTCACCAAAGTTCAGGTGCATGTACTCGTCTTTCACAACACCTTCTGTAATCTTGCGGGCAAAGTCATCGGCCACAGGAATGTAGATGTTGTAAGCAGAGATTGCAAACGTCTCAATGATCAACGATTGAATCAGCAAGCAGGTGACAATTTTTCCTTCTGCCAAAGCAGATTGGAAGTTCGCGTGCAGCTGTGCAAAAAACTCTTTCGCGAAGGGCATATCAGGGGTGACGCTTAGGTTCTTACCACAGGCTTGAAAACCCTTCATATGACGATTTTCCATACGAGCTAACTTGATCAACTCGTCTTCATACCCAGTCAGATGCGCTGCTAACTGTTTATAGTTATCATTGGCTTCCATCTCACCTTCAATGACGATCGCATTGATGCGACTGTAAGCGTCTTTGTAGGTCTCACTCTGGAAGTCCATCACTGGGCTGGCTTCAAGGGTTGGCATGACTGTACTGTCCTTGGTTACGTTAAATTGGTGTCATTAAAAGAGAGCCCTAGTAAATGCCACTTGACAATCACTCAAGGCTTCTTAATAGTTCTTACCAATTTGTCTTTCTTATAGCCTATCAGAACACCCTGAGAAAGGTGCAGCTTGGTGTATAAATCAGTCTAAGGACAATCAATCGGCACAGCTTATCAGCCGATCCTCGTACCTATATCTTGTTAGCAACTCCTGTGAGGGAATGTCTGCAGCAACAGATCATCGAGTCTAGAATCTTTCATCAGCAGACTCAGGAGCACTATCGTCGGGTAACATCTGCAGCCTTATTTGTCTTGCCGATGGGCTGTTGGCTTCCCCGAGCTGCACTTCTATCAGCTCACTACACAGCGGCGCTAAGGCTCCCAGTAACGCTCTCAGATGAGGGGTACTTTCACCACTATCTACATACACCCGGTCTGAAAGCTTATTCATTCGTTTCCAAGCGGTGTAGAGCTTGGTTGCGGCTTGCTCTAGCTGCGTGGCCTGATTGACCAAGTCTGCAGTGGAATTGAGGCAGCCCACTCGGAGCGCTTCATCTAGGGCGAGTTCGAGGTTTATCTGCTCGGGGTCCAGGGTTTGCACCTGGCTAGCCGCTTCTATGTAGCGGGAGAGATACTTAGCCTCAGCAGTCACCTGCTTGAGGGTATCTACGTCTGGGTTTTCGTCGACCTCATTTTTGAGAGTTTGCTGATGGCTGGGGGGGAGCTTTTCCATTTCCCGCACCATGGGCGTGAGGTAGCGGGTAGGAATGGTGTTGTTAGAAACTTTTTCGCGGACTGATTCTGGCACTAGGTCAGAGGTCATGGCAGTCCACTCATCTGTCAGATTCCTGACTTCTTTGCGGGTGATCTGGTCGCCCCTGCGAGCGGCTTCGCTGACGATTTGCTGCACTTCTGGAGAGGCTTGCGCAGTTTCTAAAAAGGCTCGCTTACTAAAGCGATTGACGTCTTGAGTTTCGATGAGGCCATTTTCCAGCATCTGATCGGCACTGTTGGCCAAGTCGATGAGGACATAGGCCTGACTTTTGCTGACATCGCGATCTTTTAACCAGTTCAAAAAACCGACGCCACTTGTGCCGTTCTTGCCATTGCTGTCGCCTGACTTCTCTGCTTTATCAGATTTAGATTTGCCAGCATTTTTCTCGCGATCGCGCACCGCTCTCAAAATGCGACCCCGCCAAATATCCGTCTGCAGATCAAAGCGATCGCACACCTGCCATGCCACTTCTACCCGCTGATGAAATTCATAGTCCGACAGGTCACTATCGGCATCAGGAACGGCGATCGCGAGGTCTACCGACTGGTCTGAGTCAGAAATATCAACGGTAAACTGCTCAGAAGTCATCTACAGCGGGCGCGCAGCGCGAGTTAAGTAAGCCTCATTATGCCATGAACCCTGTGCAACACCGCCCCACAAAGCCGTCTCTATGAACAGGTCACTCGTAAGCAAACCTCTGTGAACAGACCATTCGCTAAAGCGCACTTAGCAACTTTGAAACGACCCACAGTGAAACCGCAGCCGTGCCCACAACCAGCAGCAGCAAACCGACAATCACACCAATAGCCAGCAGCCGATCTGCCGCTTTACTCGGCACCGGATCGGCCAGATGCTTCTCCAACAGCGCAACGTTCTGACTGTTCGCCTTCCAGCCCACATCGAACAGATCGCCCAGCACCGGCACCGTACCGCTGAGCACATCCAGCAAAATGTTCAGCCCCATCCGTCCAAGCGTCGCCGCAGGTAACCCCATCCGCGCAGCTTCGAACACGATGTACACAGAGAGCAACCCCGTCACCACATCGCCACCGCCCGGTAGCAAACCCAAAATCGGGTCTAGCCCAACCCGCACGCCAACGCCCGGCACCGGAATGGCATTGTCTAGCAAATGGCTCATCTGGCGCAGGCGCTTGAGTGAGGTAGGCGCATTCGCCACTGAAGTTCGTGAAGACAAGCGGGGCATAGGCGGTTCCAGACAGTAGGTCGGCAGTATTCAAGGTCGGCAGTATTCAAGGTCGGCAGTGACCAGACTAAATAAGCAGGCAGTTGCCTTCATCTTGCCTAGGTTACAAACAAAGGGGTTATGTACAAAGTTCTTAAATAACAGTCAAGCGTGCGTTTGCTACGCTAGATCACTGATAAGCAACTTTTTTTGATGGTTCTCTTTTATTTCAATCCGCTATGGCAGACTCCACAACTCAAACCTGTCCGATTTGTAATGTGAAAATATTGGTCGGCGCAGCCGGCGGCGATCGCGTCATGTTTTCTACCGGCCCCCAAGGAAGTCGGGCAAAGCTGTGGGCCAGAGTGTGTCAATACAACAAAAAGTCTGGGTGCATTAACGAACAAGGAAAAAATGAAAAGATTGGCGCTGACGACTATTACAAAGATGCACCGAAAACCGACCTGTCTTCGGGAAGCAGTGTGTAGTCGCCTGCAGCTCTTCTTACAATGGCTAGGCCCAATAGCTGCGTCTGCCCAATAGCTGCGTCCAATGACTGGGTCAATAAGCCCAGTCGACAGCTCAATACACCTAGTGCAAAAATCCTACCGTAAACTTGCCATCCCTTGGTTATTCACCACTCTTTACAGTCAGCCGAAAAAAAGCGGGAACAATAGGGTATACCCATTCATTGCCCGCTCAATGCACCCAGGCCAAGTCTGTAGATACTCTGTAGTTACTATGCTCAGGTGCTAGGTTCGCAGGTATTGCCCTAAATTCAAAAAAATACTCTCAATCCCTCCTAAAATTCTATGAAACCAACCAAATTTCTAGCGTTTGTAGCGCCTGCACTCTTGCTCAGTGCAGGTTTGAATGCAGGTAAGGCCTCTGCTCAGCTGTACAACCCACCCACCCTAGGCAGCGAAGAAATCAACGATAGCCTCAGCATCTCTGACATTCCCACAGGCTTTGGTGGATTTGCCAAGGACTATGTTGTCAATCTCGAAGCGGGCGACCAAATCACCATTGATGCCATCTCCGACGACTTCGACACTCTCGTCACTCTCATGGACGCCAATGGCATCACCGTCAGCGAAAATGACGATGGCCCCGACGGTAGCACAAACTCACTGCTATTTGCCCGCATTAGCGAATCTGGAAAGTACACCATCCGCGTTCGCTCCTATGCAGGCGAAGGAGCTGGCCCCTTCTCTATCAAGCTGGCTCGCTTGCGCCCTATCTAACCCTGGCTAATTGTGCGATCGCAGCAAACTAGGTTGACAATTAAGCCATTGCAATGGTGCGTTATCTAAGCCTATTTGGGAGCTAGATGGCGCACTTTTCTCTTGAGCTTTTCTTCTAAGCTTTTCTCCTAGGAATGCCTTGCTACCGTTCCGCTAATTTGTTACTTTAGTTAAGCGCAAAACGCAGTTATCTAAATTACATAGAGAGAGAAGATATCTCTGTCCGCTCTTGGAAGAGTTTTTCTTTCAGATGTTCACAGACAAGGTGTTTAATCGTAAGGCATTTGTCTGTATATTTAGAAACTCACTTTGTTAGCCGGGATAGCTCAGCTGGTAGAGCAGTGGATTGAAAATCCTCGTGTCGGCGGTTCAAGTCCGCCTCCTGGCATTCTTAGAAATCACCCCTGAAAATCACTTCTGTGAAAACAACAACTCACGCAGCGTTTATAGAGTCTTTCTAGAAACGACAACTTTTTTCAATTTGCTTACAACACTTTGCTTACAACACATTGAGCAAACTGCGAAGTCCTCAGAAATTGTGCCAAACACGCGTGCATTTAACACAACAAGAACAGAAATTTTCAGCCTTCTTAGGCCGAACACTCTAAAAATTATCGCACAACGATCTAGCTCCGTAATGCCTGTATACTTAACAGCCTCTTTGAACTAGAAGCTAGAAAAAAGTCTCTTCCGCGCTTCTGTTGCTTGAGTCATCGCACTCGCCTGGTTGCAAGTTCCATTCATAGAATTACACACCAATTTTAGGGCATACATCTGCTAGCACGCAGCGATCGCACTGAGGATACTGCCCCTTACAAATGTTCTTCCCAAATGGCATTAACAACCGATTTGTCTCAATCCAATACTGCGCTGGCAGCTTTTCTTCCAAGGCTTTTGTTGTCTTCTCAGGTGTTTTCGTCTGCACGTAGCCCCAGCGGTTCATCACCCGGTGCACATGGACATCAACGCTGATGTAAGGCTGCTGGCAAGCAATGCCTAGAGCAAGGTGAGCGCACTTTGGACCAACGCCTTTGAAGCTGAGCATGACGGCTTCATCGCAGGGAAGGTCACCATTGTAATCTTGCACAATGGTTTGTGCGATCGCCAAAATCTGCTCCGCCTTCCGTTCCGCATACGTACTTCTAGCAATGAGCTGCGCTATCTCAGCCACCGACAGCTCACTCATCGCCTGCGCCGTATTCGCCCGCGCAAACAGCCGCCGAGACACCGGCAAGCTCACCTCGTCGTACGTACGAATCGACACCATACACGAAATCAGCTGTTCAAAAGGAGAGTCATAGCCTTCCTCAGCTAGCTGAAACATCGCAGCGCGGGGGTAGGCCGTCATCACCTCCCGCAACCGGGCAAACGCAGCTTCAACATCAAAAGTAGCAGTCGCCATTCCCATCCCAATACCTGATAAATGCCTGACCAACGCCCAACTTCAGCACTCCCAAATTAGAGCGAATAGAAGGTCGCTGGCATCCGCCTAGAGGGGTTGATTTTTCTGCCCATGGGGACGCATCGTATGCTACATTTTATAAGCTGAAGATGAGCAAGGGTCAGTGCCCG
>JBCBIK010000051.1:0-27884 GCA_038524545.1 Cyanobacteria bacterium J06623_4
ACGCCGCAATCGACGCTGCATACGTCTGCTGAGCGAGCTGATGCTGGGAGAGCGCAGCTCGCAAATCGGCCAATTTTGTCAGCGAATTGCCCTTGTTGTTTAGGATCTGCACTAAGTCAGGGGCCCGACCGAGCGCTGCATCGTATGCCGCAATCGACGCTGTATAGGTCTGCTCGGCCTGCTGATGCTGGGAGAGCGCGGCTTGCAAATCTGCCAAACGTTGCAGCGAAAGTCCCTGGTTATTCAGGGTTGCTGTGTTGTCTGGATTGATTCCTAGATCTTTATTGTAGGCAGTGATAGCTTCTTTATATTCTTGCTGTGCCAACACATACTTCGCCAAGTTCTGAAAATACTGCCCTTCCGCGTCAGAAACTAAACCCAACTTAAAGTCTGTTTCAATGTTCAGCTCTTGCCGAATATCTAGCAGTACTCCGCACCTCTCATACCGGCTCATCGATAGCGCTTGCTCAAATCTCTCTACCCACAAGTCCACCCCCCGCACCCAATCCAATTGATTCACATGGTAGATGACCTCTAATTCATCGTTAGCCTCGTAATGCCTACGCAATACTTCATGGGCCTCTGTCTCGACTTCACTCTCACCCAACCGCCGAATCAAATCATGAATTCGATATTGTTTATCCGCTATTCGAACTCCGGTGTTACCCACCTGTCGAATAAATGAAAAGCGGACTAATCGCTTAAACAAATTCCTAGGTGTTTCGAAATCTAAAGCCTCACCAAGCACCTTATAAAGAGCAAAATCAAATGTTCGGCAAGCACTCAGTGCGTAAATCGCATCTTCCAGCTCTTCATCTACGTACCACAGCAATTGTCGAATCAGATACTTGCTCTTCTGCTTAAATTCAGGCACGTCAGAAAAGTCACCTGGCGTCAGCGGCCTTTCTTTTCTCTCAGCTTCCAACACCACATCCGCGCACAGCCCCAAATGCAACGGATGCACCGCATTCTCCCGCTCACTGGCATATCGAATCAGGCTATCGCGCATCGCCACGTCTGCAACACCCGCCTTCCGCAAGAACAGGTCCGCATCGGAAGCGACCAAACTCTCGACAGACTCGACCTGCACGCTTTCCGTAGATATCTCTGTCTCTAGCTCATACTCACCCGCCTCATCCCACTGGGGCCGATCCCTACCAGCCACTATCACCACTACATTCGGCACCTCCAGCAACCCTCTCAGTAGTCGCCTTAGCCAAGCATCGCGAAAAAAGTTTGTTTTCCGATTGCGATCTTGACCATAAAACGCTTCGTGGGTATCAAACAGCAGCACCACTTTCTCAGGTGTTTTCTCAGACCGGTCAGACATCGCTGCCTGCATATCTTGCGCCAGCATCTGTGGCAGCAGAGGCAACAGTTCTTTGTCTGCATCTATTGCCTGTAGCCGTTTTACCAGCTGCTCACTCAGACCAAAGCGACGCTTATAGTGCGTCAATTTCTGCCCAGAATACTTATTCACCAGCTTCAGGGCAGACAGCCCCAACCCAACCCCAGCAGGTAGCTCTTGAAACAATCCAACAAAGTCCTTGACAAGACTTGCTTCTTCAAACCGAAATAGATCGTCTACTTCATTGAGCCGGTTTGTCTTTTTTAGATACAAAAAGCAGCCATAGGTATGCAGCGGGAACCGCAGCTTTTGATGCTTGCCGCTCATAGAAGCGGCCAGTTCTTCACGAATTTTCACTAGGCCGTAGAAGGCATCTGTCGTTGGCTTTTTAGAACCAGACGAAAAATCAATCAGTGCAGAAGGAATAAAGACATGTCCAGTCGACGGTAGGTCTGTCAGCACCTGAACCAACCGTTCGTCTGAGTTGTGTTCGTCTGAGCTAGGTTTGAGCTGTGCCCACAGGTCTGGAGGTAGCCGCTTGCAAGCAGTCTGCTGCAAATACCTCAACAGCAGCGACTTACCATTCCCCCCCGCCCCCTGGAAAAACAAAATCTTCTGATTGGGCGGCTCATGGATACGCTCTGCCAGCAAGCGCGTAAAGTAGTAGCGATCTGTAAAAAGGTCCAGGGCGCGATCGCGCTCCATAACCGAAGCCTTCGCCTGCAAATCGTCCTCAAAATTCACCTGAAACACCGAAAGAAGGAACTCGCCCCCATTTTGGCAAATTTTGATATGACCTGCACCGTCAAAGCTGAAGGCTGAAGATCTGATTTCTATGCGGCAGCTGTATCATGGTGCAATAGCAGAAGCAGCTGAGTCTCCAAAGACCGATGATTGCAAGTAAAAGTCGAGGCCCATACTTTACGCCTGCAGAGTACTTACAGCTTGAGCAAGCAAGCGATATCAAACACGAGTACCGACAGGGGCTTGTATTTGCGATGTCAGGTGCCAAGAAGGCACATGTCGTTATCACGAGCAATGTGTCTGGCCTACTATTCAGCCATTTGCGACAGCAGCGCAACTGCGTAGTCTATTCAACAGATATCAAAGTTTGCTTTTCAGCAGACAGCATTTACTATTATCCAGATGTCGTCGTCACCTGCGACGAACGCGACCAGGCAGACAATACAACTTTCATTCGGCACCCTAAGTTAATTATTGAAGTCTTGTCAAACTCCACAGAGGCCTTTGATCGCGGCGAGAAATTTGAAGACTATAAAGCCATTCCTGAACTAGAAGAATATGTGCTCATTCACCAAAAACAAATGCTGGTAGAGCGATTTTGGAAACGGTCTCCATCGCTGTGGGTGGCACAGAGCTATCAACCAGGCGAACAGGTCCAATTCACCAGCGTAGGCTTTTCCTGCCCAATTGAGTTTCTCTACGAGAAGGCAGAACAATTTTTGGAAGTGCAGCCGTGATAAGCGAAGCAACACCTGATGCTATTTGAGCTGAGTAAATACCACCTTTAGGTTATCTCTCGGGTGAGGCGTAGGCACCACGACCATGCTGAGGTCTTGATCTGGCAACAGCGTCCACTGATACTGACGCAGCAGATGCACCGCGAAAAGCTTCATCTCTAGCCGGGCAAACTCTTTTCCTAAACATTCACGAATGCCGCCACCAAAGGGAATGTAGCTATACTTCTTACGTTTTTCATCGTCATTGTTTTCAAATCGCTCAGGGGAAAATCTCTCAGGATTGTTGTACTCTGCTGAACTCATGTGAGTTTGTTTTATCTCATAGAGCACGTTCCAATCTTTTGGAATGCAGTAGCCCGCAATTTCACACTCTTTTAGAACCTTTCGAAAGCCGCCACCCACCGGAGGAATAAACCGTAAAACTTCTTGCAAAACCTGTTCTAGATACGGCATTTGCTTGAGGGTGTCTAGCGTCAGCGGCGCCTGAGGGTCGAGCTGCGATTGCTCATCTCGCAAGGCTTGTAAAATGTTGGGATTTTGCGCAGTGAGAAGGCAGAAAGATGCGATCGCACTTGTCAACGTCTCATGCCCAGCAAACAACAACAGCAAAATCTGATCCTTCAGCTCCGCCACACTCAGCCCTTCACCCTCCTCATCTTTCGCCTGCAACAACAACCCTAAAGCATCTGTCCCCGACGGCTGCGCAGCCTGACGCCGCAAAATAATCTCTTCAATCAGCGACAGCAGCGTCTCCCGGCAGCGCTTCGCCTTAGCAAAGGGCGTCCCCGGAATCGCCAGCGGAATCGAAAAGAGCCCCGCGCACCAGGTTTCAAACGCCTCTCCCAGCTCCGTTTCTGACCCATGGTCAATCCCCACGAGTAGCTTACAGGCCACATCCAGCGTGTAGTTTCGCAGCTCCGGATACCAGGTGAGCTGCCCCTCTGCCTGCCATCGCTCAGCGTAGGCCTGAGTAATCGCTTGAATATCGCTGATGTAGCCAGAGAGTGCCCTCGGCATGAAAGCCTGAGCCAGTAGCTTGCGGCGGTCTCTGTGCTCATGGCCAGTCTGGAGCGCCAGCGATAGGTTGCCCAGTAGCGCCTTGGTGCTAGGCGGCCAGCTCACCTGGAAGTATTCATTCTCCTGAGTGAGCACAAATTCATTGGCCTCTGCCCCCCGCAAAAATATCGTCGGCGTGCCCAGCAGACGAGTTTTGAAAATATCTCCGTGCTTTTTGTGCTTCCGGTCAGCGTAGTTGGCATCGCGAAAAAAGCTGAGGGTCTCGCCGATGAGCGGCAGGCCCATCTTTCCAGGGGGGAGTGGAGGCTTGGCAGAAGCGGGAGACATGGTGTGCACATTGCGATGAGAACTGAACCACTGATTATTTTACAACCCGTGCTTCTGGCCATCACGTCTGCGGGTCACATCTATCCATCAAGATGGGCCATTACTCTCTCTGATGGTTCGGCTGCCGTAGAGCGCTTGATAGTAGGCAGCATACTCCTCAGATAGCAGCGGCTCCCACCAGTCGCGGTGGGTGAGGTACCAGTCGACGGTTTGCCTTAGCCCAGTGGCAAAGTCGTAGGTAGGTGACCAGCCAATTTCCCGTTGGATTTTAGTGATGTCCATGGCGTAGCGGCGGTCGTGACCAGGGCGATCGCACACAAACTCAATCAGCGCCCTCGGCGGCACCGGCAACCGCTCCCCCGCCGCTTCGCTCATCAGGTCACACAGCCGGTGCACCAGCTCCACATTGCTCATCTCACTCTGCCCGCCAATGTTGTACACCTCACCGGGTCGCCCTTTCTCTAGCACCGCGACCAGCGCTCCGCAGTGGTCATGCACATGCAGCCAATCGCGAACATTCTGCCCGTCGCCAAATATCGGCAGCGGTTTGCCCAGCAGCATATTAATGCACATTAGAGGGATCAGCTTTTCAGGAAACTGGTAAGGCCCGTAGTTATTAGAGCAATTGGTGATAAGAGTCGGCAGTCCGTAGGTCCTGAAGTAGGCATTTACCATGTGGTCTGCCCCGGCCTTCGTAGCAGAATAAGGACTGCTGGGAGCGTAGGGCGTGGTTTCTGTAAAGGCCGGATCGTCCATACTCAGACTGCCATACACCTCGTCCGTCGAAACGTGTAGGAAGCGATAATGTGGAGGTTTACCCTTGGCCTCCCAGCGCTGTCGAAACGCCTCAAGCAGCACAGACGTACCTAAAAAATTTGTCTGCACAAAAACTGCTGGACCCAGGATTGAACGATCTACGTGGGATTCGGCAGCAAAATGCACCACCGTATCGATGTCTTCTTCTGCCAGTAGCTGAGAAACTTGCACTGTGTCGCAAATGTCACCCTTCACGAAGCGAAATCTAGGGTCATTTTCTATGTTCGATAGGTTTTCTTTGTTGCCTGCATAGGTCAATGTATCTAGCACGACAAACGGCCCTGGCTGACTTTGGTGCCAGTAGCGAACAAAATTAGAGCCTATAAAACCAGCCCCACCTGTGATCAGAAGACGTCTCGACATTACCTACAGTGAAAGCGTGGTAATACTATATCAATCTCGCCTGTCAACGCTGCCTGACACTTGGCTGCGATCGCCGTATACATAAAAAATTATTTTCTCAATATCACTCCATGAGCGTATTACTAGAGCCCGCTAATTTGGAAGCCGACGCCGTCGTCCCCCAATGCCTCGACAATCAGCACGTATCGGACGCGGTGTACAAGTTCATGATGGACCACGGCGTCGGATACGACCATCCTACGGTCAGTCAGCAGAGAGAAGCCGAGGTCAAGACCGAGTTTGTTCGCTCTTTGGTCTATTCTTCTCAGGTCATCATTCAAAGAGCTTTCTTAAAAAATAACGACTTCCTCTACAAAAATTATTTACCCGAAGATAGGAAAAACGTCAGCGCCTTTGCGCAGCTCATTCGAGACCGGGCGATTGTGCCATACCTATTTCGCGAATCCACGCTGACAGACAATCTAGAATTTGACTCTCGGGCAGAGGGCGATCGCGCCCTCGAAGCCCTGCTCTCAGAAATCGGAGAAGACCTCGCCTGCGTCCGGCTCTCCGCCAACGACAGCACCAATGACAAGCTCACCAAGGCCATGATCAAAAGCTTCACGAGCTTACTCTCTGAGCTAGGTAAAATGGACGGCGATGACTGCCGGTCCATCGCCACCGAACTCTTCTCATCTTCGCAAGACTTAAACGCCGTTCTCTCTGACGAAGATGCATTCAAAAAATTTAAGCAAAGCCTTTGGGACCTAGCTGACTATGCTGACAATCTTAGCAAAGAGCTAACTAGAAACAACAATAAATACCTCTCTCGTAGCCGGGTCTACAACGACAATTTTATTGCTGAAAACGGCAAAATCGAGCTAGGTAACTTTCGCTCCCCCACGCCTGACCATCCCTTCGTCTTTGAGCTTAAAAAATACGTCGACCTGGTCTACAACACAAATCTGCCAGATGCGCTAGAGCGATATACCTTCACCCCGCTCGGCCTCCCCAGCCGCATGGCTCTCCAAGACCCGACCAGCGCCAGCAAAAATATCAAGCATGAACAGATTCAGGCAGAAATGTCTAATCCAGAAGCGCTAGAGTCTATCCGACGTACCTTTATGGCCAGGGTGCAAAAAGGCATGTTCTTACCACAGCTCAGCGATATGAGCATGGCCGATGTCGCCGCCGCCAGAGCACTCCCTGAGTGGCAAGCCTTCAAACAAGCCCAGACAAATATTCTCAAAGATCCGATCAACTATCTCAGCCGACTAGAACAATTCCAAACAGGATTAGATGACTTTCAGCAGGCTATGTCCCAGTGGTATCAAAGCAAATACCCAGAGAGAGTAACGAGTGAGAGATTTTGCAACTATGCTTCATACGGCATCAGCATCAACGGTAGAACAGTCGTCGCAGGGAGTAGCGCAATGCCCATTAGTGGCGCACTGACTCCTTTAGACGACATTGAAAAAATTAGAGAATCGCTGCCTCAGCGTGTGAAGGGCTATGCTGTGAAACTAATTGCCAACGTTTTTGACAGAGAAAAGCAGCGTCTCGACAAGACGCGTAGCTACAGCATAGAACTGATGCAAACCAATGACGAATTGGACAAAGACGACGTCATCGAGATCTTTAGAGGTATCGCTAAAAAGCCCGGAGAAGGTATCCCTGCCATGGTAGGGCAACTTGCAGACCAAGGAATAGACTAAATGAACCCACTCACCGACCATCAAAAAACTGCGCTGTCCCAGTACCGGCAGCTCATGGCAAGCCATCCTAACCTCTTTACGGCTAGGGCACTAAGGCCCATCGTACGCGACTTTGATGTGCTAGAAGCTTATGCCGCGACCCACGGTACCGTCCTAGGTGTCGCAGCAGCCACCCCTTACAGCCAGTTTGTTGTGGACTTAGTAGAAAGTCAATTGCCGGATGGCACACAACATCGCTTCCCCTACCAGCGACTGATTTCTGTTAGCCAGCTGAAAGGGGGAACCAATGTTGTGGTTCTGGCCACGATTGAGAATCCGGCGCTGGGCACAGTGGGAAGTGTTGTGTTATTAGAAGAAGAGAGACATGCTACGGGGACAGCCGAACTAGGGATACCCAGAGGCTTTGGCGAAGCAGGGCTTTCGGGTGAAGAGAATGCCTTGAAAGAACTTAGAGAAGAGAGTGGCTATGTGGGTGAGCAGGTCTCTCTCTTGGGCAGTGCATACATCGACACAGGCGTTACCGACAGCCGCATCTATTATTACCATGTAGCTGTGACGGCTCACAAACCAGGCATGGCAGAGCACGAAGAAGCGATTACAAAAGTCTCTTTAGTCTCTTTTGATGAGCTATGGGCCAGCGTGCGTGATGGAAAACTATGTGATAGCTTTACGCTTCAGGCGTTGGCATTTTACCAGAGCCACCAAGCTGACAAGTAGTAAGTAGTAAATCTGACTTCACCGATCAACGAACATAAAACAACAAGATGAAAATAACAGGATGAAACAGTCAGATGCAAAATTGCCGAAGCAACAGGCAACTGCTAAGCAGCGCAAAAAGGTTGTCTTTGCTGCAAGCGTTTTCTTACTGTTTTGTCTGATGGTGTGGCTAGGAAGGCCCTGGATATGGCCCGGAGGGACGGGCATTGGCGCAGGCACTACAAAAATAGAAGCCACAGAAACCGATTCGGAAGGATACGATTCAGATATTGACCTGACGCTGTATCAGTCAGGTAAAACGCTGTGGGACTGGCTCTCGCTGCTGGGCGTACCGCTGTCGCTCTTGGGGCTGAGTTTGCTCTTTCAGCGATCGCAAAGTCGCCGAAATGAAAAAATTGACTGGATCCAACGGCAGCGAGATGAAGCGATCGCTCAGCTGCAACGTGAACGAGACGAAGCCATCACTGGCGAAGAAGTTCTACAGGTATACTTTGATCGCATATCTGCCCTGCTTGTAGATAAAAACCTGCTCGCCCTCGCCGGAAAAAGTACAGCGTCACCTTCTCATCCGCCCAATGAGTTAGAGCTTCTAGCCGTTGGGACAAACGTCATTCGTGCTAGAACGCTAGCCATTTTACGCCGCTTCAAAGAAAGTGAACTGCGCAAAACCCACGTGGTCAAATTTTTGATCGAGTCGGAAGTGATTGCTCAACTGAAGCTGAGCCTCAATGGCGCTGACCTCAGCAACGCTCAGCTGAGCAAAGCCGAACTAGGCGGTGCAGACCTCAGCCAGGCAAACCTCAGAGAAACAACTTTGAGCGAGGCGACTCTCAGCAAGGCAAATTTGAACGGAGCGGAGCTAAGCCAGGCTAACTTGAGCCATGCAAACTTGACCAAGGCAACACTGAAGTCGGCGACCCTAGGCGGTGCAAATCTCAGCCACAGCAACTTGACGAAGGCTGACTTAGAGGGTGCTTTTCTGGCCAATAGCAATCTTCAGAAGGCGACCTTAAAAGAGAGTTTGCTTGCCCGCACAAACTTAGACACCGCTGATATTAGCCGTGCAGATCTTAGCCATAGCGACCTGAGCCTAGCAAGCCTCAAATCAGCCAACCTTCATGCCGCCAAACTCATCAAGTGTAAGCTAGCTTTTGCAGAACTCAACGCCGCTGACCTCTCTGAAGCCGACTTAACGGGCGCGGATTTGCGAAATGCTCAGCTTCTTTCTACTAACTTGAACAACATTGTTTTCGATGAAAGTACGCGCTGGCCTCAGAGCATTGCAGCGGCTGAGAATTTACCCACCGACTTAAAAATTGCCCTAGGTCTGATAAGCGACCCTTCAGCAGAGTCAGACAAAGACAAAGACAAAGACAAAGAAGATTATCGAATAGGAGATTGATCAGCCAGAAGAGCGACGGCTTTTGTTCAAAATGGGCTTGCTTGGGCGGGTGCTTTTGCGGGCTGGGCGTGATCGCTCACCGCCCTTACTGCGGCCACCGCCCCGACCCCGACTTCCACCCCGCGAATTGTTGCGACCATTGGGAATGGGCTCCGGTGGAATCGAAGGATCCGGCTCATAGCCTGGAATCACTTCTTTGGGAATCTCGCGCTTCAGCAGGCGCTCGATACCCCTCAGCAAGGCCTTTTCATCTACGCAGACCAGCGAGACCGCCTGCCCCTCATTGCCCGCCCGGCCCGTACGTCCGATACGATGGACGTAGTCTTCGGCCACATTTGGCAGCTCAAAATTCACCACGTGAGGCAGTAGGTCAATGTCTAGTCCCCGGGCGGCAATGTCGGTGGCCACTAGGACCCGCACATCACCCGATTTAAAAGCTGCCAGCGCCCGGGTGCGAGCACCTTGGCTTTTGTTGCCGTGAATGGCGGCGGCAGTGAGGCCATCTTTTTGTAAGTGCTTGGTCAGCCGGTTGGCACCGTGTTTGGTGCGGGTAAACACGAGCACCTGCTGCCAGTTGCGAGAGCCGATAATAAAGGAGAGCAGCTCGCTCTTACGCACCCGGTCGACCGGATACACCACCTGATCGACGGTTTCAGCGGCTGAATTGCTGCGGGCCACTTCTATCAGCTCGGGCGATCGCAAAAAACTATCGGCAAGTTTCTTAATCGGTCGGGAGAAGGTCGCCGAAAATAGCAGCGTCTGCCGGTCTTCGGCTACCAGAGCCAAAATCTTACGAATATCGTGGATGAAGCCCATATCGAGCATGCGATCAGCTTCATCGAGCACCAGCACTTCTACCTGGGAAAGGTCTAAGGTTTGCTGGTTGACATGGTCGAGCAGACGACCGGGCGTGGCTACCAGAATGTCTACCCCTTGGCGCAGCCGCGAGATTTGCGGGTTGATTTTGACGCCGCCGAAGATGACGGTGGAGCGGAGGGGCAAGTATTTGCTGTAGGCGGTGACGTTTTCGCCAACCTGGGCCGCTAGCTCGCGGGTGGGCGTCACGATCAGTGCGCGGATGGGGCGGCGGCTACCAGGCGATTGGCCATTGCCGCGCGATCCGCTTCCCCCTCGCTGGTGACGCAAAATTGGCTTTGGTCGGCCCCCTTTTTCGGCGGAGCGATCGCGCTGCGGAGTACCTGTAGTCTCAGTCTGGGGTAGCGTTTCGCTGAGGCGCTGTAGCAGAGGTAGGGTAAAGCTAGCGGTTTTTCCCGTGCCGGTTTGGGCGCTGGCCATGACGTCGCGGCCAGCGAGCACTAGGGGAATAGACTGGGCCTGAATGGGGGTGGGCTCGGTGTAGCCCTGGTCGGCGATCGCTTGCAAAATTTCAGATCGCAGACCGAGGGTATCAAAAGAGGTCATTAAGAACGAATGGTAGCTAGGTGATTAGTCGGGCAACAGATGGTCTGCCCTACCCCGCATGCCACACGCTAACGTGCGATCGCGCAGCTATATGCGCAGACAAGGCACCATACTAGCAGACTTTATGCAGACCATCTGCGGCGATATGGCCGTCTATCCAGTGCAGTAAGTCGCTCACAACCCGGTCGGCATCAAGATCGTTGTGGGGTTCGTGATAGCTACCCGGATAGAGCCTGAGCGTTTTATCCGGGCTCTGAATTTGCTGAAAGATGGCTTGGGTGCCTGCCGAAGAAATGATCGGGTCGGCCTCGCCGTGGGTGAGCAAGACGGGCAGAATGAGCTGATGGATGTGGGCCTTTACCCAGGCAATAGTGCTGAGGGTTTCGCTGCCCCAGCGCAGGGTGACGTAGGGATGGGTGAGTGGATCTTTGGCGGCTTGAACGGTGACGGTGCGATCGCGCGACAGTCCGCCACCATCTAGCCCCATCTTCAGTGTCAGCCGAGGCAGCAGACCAGAAAGCAAGCGAGCCAGCATCACCCGCGTAGAGGTCGCCGTGTTGTTTATCGGCTCAATCGGCGGCGCGCTCACCACCAGCCCCTGCACCTGCAGCGCACGAAACTCAGCAGAAGAGCCGTGTCGAAGCACATAGTCGAGCACGATCAGGCCACCGAGGCTGTGGCCCATCACAAACAGGGGCACCCCAGGCTCTTTTTTGCGCACCAACTGTAAAAACGTCCTAGCGTTATTTCGATAGTCTTGCCAGCTGTCGATGTGGCCGCGCTGCCCTTCGGACTTACCATGGCCCTGATTATCGAAACCAAAGACGGCGTAGCCCGCTGCCGTCAGGCCTTTTACCACGGCGCAGTAGCGGCCAGAGTGCTCGCCGAGGCCGTGCACGATGGCCAGCACGCCCTTTAGCAGGCCAGCCTTATGCGACCCTTGGGCCACGCGGGTAGGATACCAGCTCTGATAAAACAGCTGTAAATCGTGAGAGCCACTAAACGTCCCCTGAAGCGAAATTTGAGTGGAGGTCATTGCACCAGGTGAAGGCGACAGGCATAAGGAGAACAAAAGCGGCCTGTCAATAATTTACAGGATTTCGATAGTCCCAAGCTGACCATCAATGCGGACGCGCTGTCCGGTGGTCAGCCGGTGGGTGGCATCTGCCACATCCATGACGGCTGGAATGCCATATTCGCGGGCTACGATGGCCCCGTGGGAGAGCTGGCCGCCCACTTCAGCAATCAAGCCGCCGATGCGAGCGAGTAGAGGTGACCAACCGGCATCGGTGTAGGGCACCACCAGGATGGTCTGAGCGTTGATATCACTCAGGGCATCGGAGAGCGTTTCGAGCACGCGCACTGTGCCTTCTACCTGACCGGCACTGGCACCGATGCCTCGCAACGTACCCGATGTGGGTGGCAACATGACCGGTTCGGGTACCCCATCGGGCGCACTGTTACCGTACACGAGATAGGGTACCCGGCGGTCTGCCTGCTGCTGCCAGTGCGTTTTGGCAAGCTGAACCTGGAGGCGCAAATCACCTGCTGATAGAGGCAATGCAGCGGTGGAAGCAGGGGCTTGAATAACGTCTGTGTCCGACTCTGAGGCTGTCCGAGTCGCAATTTGCCTCTGGATATCCGGCCAGGTCAAAAAGAAAATATCCCCCTGGGATTCGAGCAGTCCAGCACTGACCCAGCGGCTTTCTAGCTCCACAAAGCAGGCCCTGAGCTGAGCGAGCAGCCGGTTGTACACTTCGGCCACGCGACCTTTGAGATTCAATCGCGTCTGCACCTGGCGCTGTTTCCACTGAGCAGGCGTTTTTTTATCAGTAGCTCGCTCCGCCGAAGTTTGCTCTACTGCTGAACTATCAACGGCAGCTGACACGTCAGGATTGAGTAAAAACTGGGTGAGGAGCTCTCGCACCGGCTGAGGAGATTCTCGCCAGGTGGGCACGGCAATATCGGTAGCGACTTCGCTCAGGTAGCCATATCGGTCCAAGAAAGCATCGAGCTGATCGAAGACGAAGTGGCCTTCGGGATGCTCAGAGAGGGCAGCAAAAAGAGACGCACTGTTATTGGGCAATTGCTTAGTAGGCAACTGCTGCGTGGCGTTTGAGGTGGTTGGGTTGGCTGTTGTTTTTACTTCTGGTCCGTGCGCTAGTTCTGGTAAGCGCGATCGCAGCTGAACGGCTATCTTCTTCAGTTCTTCTAGCGCCTGCACTTCAGGATTGTACTGACTATCGAGGCTGGCTAGGTCTACCTGTAGCACCCGCTGGCGTAGGGCCAAGCTGAGGGGAGCCAGAATATTGAAATAAGTCGCCTGCTCTAGAAGCGTTAGAACACGGTCAATGCGGGTAGCGATCGCCCCCTCAGAAAGGCCGCTGACAGGCTGCATCTGCCACTCATCCAGCGCAGGTGCAAACTCATCCTTGTCTGCCTGAGCAAACCGGCTAGGCAGGCTATTTTCCTGTCGCCACAGTCGCAGCAGTCCCGGCAAATTTTGCAGCGTTGTCAACAGTGGTGGTCGCTGGAACTTAGCCCCTCGGGTCAAAAATTCCAAACTGTCGGGCGGCAGGCCCATCCGAGTAAAGATATCGCCTAGCAGCGTCGCGTTGAAGTAGGCGCGGGCATAGTGCAGCGTCGCCGTCTGAGAAAAGTCGAGTCCCGCGGCCCGGTCCTTGAGCACCGTCTCAAACAAATCGCCCCACACCCCGCAGGTCAGCGGCTGGTTGATAGACCAGGTCAGCGGACGAATCACGCCAGGAATCACTTCAGCCGCTATCTTTCGAGTCCAAATTGGCGTCAGCGTCGTCACCGGACGGCTCTGCAGCACCCACAGCTGCTCCCCATCAAAGGTCCATTCAATGTCTTGAGGAATGCCGTGAAACCGGCCCTCGATATGCCGAGCCAAGTAGGCCACCCGCGCTATCAGCTGCTCGGGAGCCCGGCGTTTCTGAGCCGCACTACCCAGCGGCTGCACCGGAAGCATCATATCCGCTGGCAGCTGCCAAGTCGTCGACGCCGGTAGCTCCCCCACGCTCACCCGGTAGCGCTCGGGCGTCACCTGCCCCGACACCACCCGGCTAGCCTCCCCGGGCAGCACTTCGACCACCACGGCATCCCCCGCCTGCGCAACCGGGTCACGGCTAAACGCCACCCCCGAAAAAACGCCAAAAATATGGGGCTGCACAAGCACATTCATGCGGCCTTCTGGGATGCCCCGGTCTTGCCTGTAGCGCACCGCTGAGGGCGCGCTGTAGGCATTTAGGCAGGCGTTGATGGCTCGCTCTAGGGCTTCTGGGCTTTTTATTTCAGTGATAGAGACGTATTGGCCTGCGGCAGAGGCGGTGAGCGTGTCTTCACCTACGGCTGACGAGCGGGCAACGACGGCCATTCCCTTACCTGACTCTGTCCGCAAGTCAGCATTGGGGAAAACGGCCTGAATAAGGGCGGTGGGGTCATCGCCAGCAGGCAGCACATAGCCGGGGGGCACGGGATAGTCCCAAGCGTGCAGCTGCGAGAGGGTAGCGGCTTTGGTGCCTACTTTTTTGGCAGAGAGAACCTGGCTACTCAGCGAAGGCAGCGCGCGATCGCCCTGAAAAAACCGAAACATCCGACGAGACTGACCATCGCTCTGTGTCACTGGCAAACTCAAATCGTCTGGAATCTTATGATAGATCCAGGCGACCAAACCGGAGAGGCAGGCTACCGCCAGCACCCGCATGCCATCGCTGGGGTAGCGCAGAGCCGTAAGCACTGGCATCAGCACCAACACAAACAGCCGCCCTTGCTGACGCATCCGCAACACCGTAAAGCTCACTAGGCTAATCAAAAAGATCAGCCCCGTGACGATGGGGTCGTACACCAAAAAACCCCAGGCAATATTGGTCGTACCCGCCCCTTGGCTACCCCAGTAGCGACCCATCACCAAAAACATCAGCGACATCACCGGCCACACCCCATCATCCCCAAAGAAATAACGCGCCAGCAGCACCGCCAAAATGCCCTTGAGCGCCTCGGACACCACGGAGAGCAGCCCAATCACCGTACCACCGTGATAAAAAGCGGCAGAAACGCCGACGTTGCCAGTGCCCAGCTGCTTGAGCTGTTTGCCCGTGAGGAGGGCGACAATCCAGCCGGTGAGGGGAAGCGCGCCGAGGGCCGGAACGAGCGTAAAGATAAGCAGGGCACCGAGGACTTGGGCCATATAGAAATCGGGGATCGGAATGAAGGTATGCAAATTTTAGGCTGGATTTTTGGGTTTGGGAGATAGCGTCTAGATCTGTTAACAACAAAAAATTGACCATAAAAAAGCATTGAGCGGAGGGTCGCGCTCAATGCTTTTTTAGAAGATGATCTTTGAGAGCTAGGAGGCTAGCGGGCTAGCTGAAGGAGACGGTTTTGCCGGAGAGCTGGGTTTGCTCGATTTCGAGGAGGCGGGCGATGCGGTCGTCGGTGGCGGGATGAGTGGAGAAGAGGCTTCTGAACATTTGCTTGGGGAGGGCGTTGATGATGAGCAAGGGTTCGAAGGCGGGGTTGGCAGCCATGGGTTGGCGCTGGGCACTGGCTTCGAGGCGCTTGAGGGCACTGGCAAGGGCGCGGGGGTTACCAGTGAGCTTGGCGGCACCCGCATCAGCAGCAAATTCGCGGGTGCGGGAGATGCCCATTTGGATGATGGTGGCCGCGAGAGGCGCTAGGAAAATGGTGGCAATCAGGGCAATAGGGTTGGCACCACCGCCATTGCGATCGCGGTTCCCTCCAAAGAACATGCTGTACTGGAGCATTTGGGCGAGGAAGGCGATCGCACCGCCGATGGTGGCCGCAACGGCCTGAGTAAGCGTGTCGCGGTTAATAATGTGAGTCAGCTCATGGGCAAGCACGCCTTCTAGCTCTTCTGCAGAGAGGGCTTTGACAATGCCTTCAGTGACGGCAACGGCGGCATGCTCGGGGTCACGCCCCGTAGCGAAAGCATTGGCCGCTGCCCCAGGAACAACATACACACCGGGCATCGGAATTTCGGCTTTTGCCGCTAGGCGCTCGACCATTTCGTAAATGGCGGGGGCCTGCTCTCGGGTAACGGGCTGAGCGCGGTAGGTGCTCAGGGCAATCTTATCGGAGTAAAACCAGGAGCCGAAATTTGTCACGGCGGCAATGACTAGGCCAATGAGCGCACCAGCTCCGCCATAGAGGGCGTAGCCAATCAATACAAGCAGGCCTGAGAGCAGACCGAGAAGCGCAGCTGTCTTAAATTGACCTTTACCCATGGATTTATATTCTCCTTGTGAGACTTTCCTTGTAAGACGTCAAGACGTGGACGAAGTGATAGCTGTCATTGTAGGGATGCAAAGGGTGCCAGCGTCTTCTACCTTTAGAGTAGAAAAAATGTGGGCTGTGTCCCATTGACTACTTTTTACTTTAATTTTTACAGCAGAAATAGCGTAGGGAACGGCGTGGCTATGATTTTGACGAAACAGACGGGTGCGATCGCAGCAACTCTCCTCATTCTCACTGGCAGCGCACTCCCTAGCGTTGCCAAGCCCACAACATCGCCAAACCCAAAAACAGCCCCTCTGCCTACCACCAGCGACACTCACTGGACAGACACCGCCTCGATTGAAGCCGACATCGAGCAGATTGTCACCGACATCGTCACAGCAGAAACTGCTCACTGGAGCCCTGCCGAAAAAAACGCCCTCGCCCAGATGCAAACCCTCAAGCTCAAAGAAGACGAGCTAGCAGCGCTGGCGGCGCTCTCAGCCGGTGAAATGGACCAACAGCTCAAGAAAAACCCGAAGCTCACCAAAATCAGCGCGACGGGCATCTCCAGCGAGCAGGCGCTAAAGCTCGCTCCCGCTATGCTGCTCAGCCGCTACCTATTCAACATTGGCAGGGCAGCCGTATGGGGCGGCGTGGTCTCGGCCATTCGCGCTGCAGACTTCGACTATGGAGCAATGTCTACGGCGCTGCGGTCAGGCGACAGTCGGGCGTTTGCAGGGCTGCTACGCGACGGCTTCACTGGGCAGGCGTCATTCGTCAATATGGTGAGTACTGCGGCCACCTTTGCCTGCGGCTCAGCGACGCTAGACTTTACCCCTGGGCTATGCGATCGCTTTGCAAACGGCCTCCAAAAAATCTTCAGACGGGTTGAGCGCTCAGGTAGGCAAAGCCGCAGACCAACGCGCAGTACAGCCACACCCAGCACCGCTCGAAATACCGCTCCGCAGAATCGGCAGAGACGTGAGGTAAGGTGAAAGAAGGGGGCGCTAGATTTGGCCTCATCTTCACTACACCTTTGCTGACGTGAACAAACAGCTCCTACTCAAACGGATTCGGCGAAACTTGATCTGGCTGGCGCTGCTGGCATTTGTCTGGCTGACCTGCAGTGCGCAGGCCCAAGCAGAAACGTTGACAGAGCGCCAGCAAGCTTTCCCAAACTGGCAAAGCAAGCCCGCCGTCAAGGTGTCTGAAGGCGACCTAGTGTATCCAAAGTGGATGGCGGGCACATGGCGAATGAGTTCTACGCTGATAGACATGGTGGCACCACTCGCGCCAGACATCGTCACCCCAGGCTTCGAAGGCAACCGGCAGTTTTTGCACAAGGCCGTTCCCGCCATTATCCGCTTCGTACCCAAGCCCGTCTCCAAACGGCGATTTCTCAATCAGCCTCTGCCCAACAACCGCAAGACCTACACGCAGAATAAGAGTGGCTATGTAGAAGACGAAGTAGAGATTGTCTCCGACCGCGCCTTTAATGGGCTGAGCCTAGCGCGGGCTTACTTGGGCGATGACTGGGTAAAGGCCGTCAAGGTAGATCCCGACAACCCTAACCGACAAATTACTTTCCTCAAAGACAACCGACAGCTCATTTCTACTGTGACCGGGCGCACGGTAGAAACGCCCAACCAGGGCTCCTTTGCCACGACGGAAGTTTTCCAACAGTTTTTTCGCAGTTCTAGCCAGTCTCCTTTTGACCCAGATCGCATACCGTCTGTTTATCTCAACGAAGTAGAGAATACAACGGTGTATCGCAAGCGGGGCGATGCCAACTTTCCAATCGTGGCAGACCAGATGACGGCGATCTACCTCTCACCGCAGGACCCAGACTACTTCAAGGCGAAGGGAAAACCTGTTGCACTTTACCGATATCAGCTGTCGTTTAGCCCTGTGGCGCCAGCGGAATCTTAGAACAACAAACAGCGAAAGAACAGACAGCGCACAACAAAGTGATACCTAGCGGCGACGGCGAGGGCGATCGCCATAGTCCTGCGAATCGTAATCTCGCGGGTCATAGTCTCGCGAATCGTAGTCTTGGGGATTGTTGTAACGGGGGTAGTCTTGCTGCGGGTCGTCGTAGCGGCGTCCACTGTCGTAGCGCCGGTCATCGGGGTAGTCGTTGTAGGGGCGGTCTTGATACTGCCGCTGGTCGTACGCTTCATCGCGATATTGTCCATCGCGGTATTGCCCGTCGTAGCGGCGGTCGTATGAGCGATCGCGGTATGTCTCGTCACCGTAAGGTTGTTCACCGTACGGACGATCACTGTAAGGACGGTCACCATATTGAGGCTGGCGGCTGTAGGAACGGCCATCGTAGGGCGCATAGCCTGAGGAGCGGTCATTGTAGCGCGATCGCTCGGGCGGATAAGCGTCGCCCAAGATGGACTGCTCAACGTACATTTTCAGCTGTTGGGACATGCGCCTGATTCCCTGCCGTTCATCCTGCCGGATAAAGGGTAAGAACACTTTGGACAAAATGCCAGAGAACAGTTCGCGGTGAATGTAGTGCGTTCGCCCTGGCACATTTTCTCTCAGCTCAAAAATATGCTCTGTGCGCAGCCCTGGAATCGTGGAGACCCAGCGCAGCATATTCGGCGGCCTGATCATGGTAATCAGGGGTTGAAATTCTGTTTCTTCATCGCCCTCTAGCCGCTGCATAGCCAGAAAAATTTCGCTGCCTCTCGCGATGCGCATGCCCGGATCGCAGTCGTAGAGGAAGGTATTCCAGTAGCGCCACTGGTCTTTGCGGAGGAGGGCTTCCCAAACGACGCTCTGTGGCGCGTTGATGTCAATTTCTGCGTAGAGAGAAGGCATGGCAAAGAGAGGAAGGATGAACGATGAGCGCGGAAGGATGAAGTAGACAGTGGCTAGGACGGGTCGTCAGAGGAGTTGCTTAGTTCAGAAGTTTGCTTAGTTCAATATAGGGGTGAATTGTTCCGATTAACGATACGCTTTTACTCATTGTTCATCATTCCCCCTTTATCGTTGTCGCCATGGTCAGTTTGACGCCAAACCCCAGCTACAGTTTAACCCTCCGTATTAAGCTGCCCAATCAGGTGAGCCAGCTGGCGGCAGTGCTGGAAGCGATCGCACAGGCAGAGGGCAACTTAGGCAATATCGATGTGGTCGACAAAAGCCGAGAGCACATCGTCCGCGAGATCTCGGTAGATGCAGCGAGTTCGGCGGCGGCGGCAAATATTGAGGCAGCAGTGCGATCGCTGGAGCACATAGAAGTGCAGGCCGTGTACGACCGGACCTTTGCCCTGCACCGGGGCGGCAAACTGCGGGTAGAGGCCAAAATTCCGCTGCGCGAGCAAGATGACTTAGCAATGGCCTACACGCCAGGCGTAGGGAGAGTATGCGTAGAGATTGCAAACCATCCTGAGCGGGTATACGACTACACCATCAAGAGCAATACGGTGGCGATTGTCAGTGATGGCAGCGCGGTACTGGGATTGGGCAATTTGGGGGCGGCGGGCTCTATGCCGGTAATGGAGGGCAAAGCCATGCTGTTCAAGGAGTTTGCCGGACTAGATGCCTTCCCGATTTGCTTAGATACGCAAGATACGGACGAAATCGTAGAGACGGTGAAGCGAATTGCGCCGGTGTTTGGGGCGGTCAACCTAGAAGATATTAGTGCGCCGCGCTGTTTTGAAATTGAGAAGCGGCTACAGGCCGATCTCGATATTCCTATTTTTCATGACGATCAGCATGGCACAGCGATTGTCAGCCTAGCGGCGCTGACCAATGCGCTGAAGGTCGTCGGCAAAAACATAGAGGAGATTCGCCTGGTGATCAATGGTGCGGGGGCAGCGGGGCTATCGATGGGCCGTCTGTTTCGCCGGGCGGGGCTGCAGGACTTGGTGATTTGCGATTCTAAGGGGATTATTGGGAGCGATCGCACTAACCTGACCGAGGCGAAAAAAGAATTTGCAGTGGCCGAGTCGGGCACGCTGGCAGATGCGATGCGGGGCGCTGATGTGTTTATGGGGGTGAGCGCACCGGGGGTGGTGAGCGTAGACATGGTGAAGTCTATGGCAGCCAGCCCGATTGTATTTGCCATGGCGAATCCGGTACCGGAAATTCAGCCGGAGCTGGTGAACGATATTGTGGCGGTGATGGCAACCGGGCGCAGCGACTATCCTAACCAGATCAATAATGTGCTGGCCTTTCCGGGGGTGATTCGGGGGGCGGTAGACTGCCGGGCAGAGGCGATTACGACGGAGATGTTTTTGGCGGCGGGGAAAGCGATCGCTTCCCTCATTCCAGAAACAGCGCTCTCAGCAAGCAACATCATGCCATCAGTATTTGATCAGCGGGTAGCCCCTGCGGTATCGGCAGCGGTGCAGGAAGTGGCCAGAGCTGCAGGCATCGCGAAAAAGTAACGGCGGCAAAGTCGCAGGCCCCTGCAGCGATGATCGATTGAGCTAGCGTATGAAACTGTCTTATTCATTGGCCATTTATCCTTTTCACATTGATGCCATCGGCCATGTGAACAACATTGTGTACGTTCAGTGGATGGAAATTGGGCGGGTGCGACTGCTGGAAGCGGTGGGCTTACCTATTGAAAGCATGGTTGAACAGGGCTTTGGCCCGGCGCTGGTAGAGACCCAAATCAGCTACAAAGCGCCGCTGTATTTGGGTGATACGGTGGCGGCTTCGATTTGGCTCTCGCAGCTGCGGGGGGCCTCGGCTCGGCTCGGGTTTGAGTTTTTTAATCAGCGGAGTGAGCTGGTGGCAGTAGGTGCGCAGCGGGGATTGTTTATTGATTTGGAGAGTAAGCGCCCAAGGAGGTTGAGGGGTGAAGAGCGCGATCGCTTTAGCAAATATCTGATCGAGGCAGACGAGTAGAGAGCGCTGTATAAGCCAGCTCTGCTAAACGGCACTTGAATGGCACTTGAATGGCACTGAAGGATGACGCGAGGCAATGGCCCAGTAACCTACACTATGGAAGCGCGTTTTTGATATCGCCTTTTTGATGATCGCTTTTGTATTCTAAGGACTAGCACCATGCTGAACGAACAAGCTAAAAAAACCATGCTTCGCAAAATTCCCCACGGGCTGTACGTGTGTGGAACTAAGCAAGGCGAAGAGGTGAATGGCTTTACGGCGAGCTGGGTAATGCAGGCCTCTTTTACGCCACCGCTAGTGGTGAACTGCATCAAAAACGATTCTACATCTCACGAAATGGTGAAAGCGAGCGGCGTCTTTGCGCTGAGCGTATTGGAAGATGGGCAAAAGGAAATGGCTCAAAACTTTTTTAAGCCCTTGCGCCGCGTCGGCAACAAGTTTGAGGACATCGAGTTTTACCCAGGCGACGAAACGGGCTGCCCCATCATCAAAGACTCGCTGGGCTATGTAGAATGCCGCGTGGTGGGCAGCGTAGAGCATGGCGACCACACCGTATTTGTCGGTGAGGTGATCGGCGCAGGTGAGCATCGCGAAGGCAAGCCTCTCCTGCTAGAGTCCACCGGCTGGAACTACGGCGGATAGCGAGCGAAGATAAATAAGTCTGTAGTGTGAAGAGAATCACCCAAAAATCGACTTATGTTGTGGTAGATTTCTGGCAAGCCGAAGCGGGGTCCATTTCCCTGGTAGGTTTGCCAAATTGCTAGAACCTAGACAAGTAAATACTTTCAAGATTTCCTCAGTATCTCTCAGGCGACCTTAGCGCCTTTCCCCAGGCCAAAATCCAGACCTTTGCCAAAAAGCCCGATTTGGGCCAGGCAACACAAGGACTCCAGCCCACGGGCTCGCCAACCCCTAATCCCGACTCTCGGGACTGAAACCTCGGGCCTTGGCTGGATTACATGAATCCTTGAGCTCGCCAACCCCTAATCCCGACTCTCGGGACTGAAACTGCTATTTCAATTACGCCACCTTCAACGCCTGAACCTCGCCAACCCCTAATCCCGACTCTCGGGACTGAAACTGCCAAATGCATTCGGAGCGCGCGATCGCCATACTCTCGCCAACCCCTAATCCCGACTCTCGGGACTGAAACGCTTAAGTAAGGCTTAGTCGTCCTGATCTTTGCGTTCTCGCCAACCCCTAATCCCGACTCTCGGGACTGAAACGTCACGCCCATTGCCTCAGCTGCCTTGCTGAATGCTCGCCAACCCCTAATCCCGACTCTCGGGACTGAAACCAGTTTGGTTTTACGACACGGTCGGCACGGCTCCTGTCTCGCCTCGCCAACCCCTAATCCCGACTCTCGGGACTGAAACACTGTGGTGCTTGTCGAACTTACTGTAGTCTTCTCTCGCCAACCCCTAATCCCGACTCTCGGGACTGAAACATGGTCGCGGCCGCGTGCCATGGCTGCGCTGAGGGCTCGCCAACCCCTAATCCCGACTCTCGGGACTGAAACCAGCGTGATTAGCGGGCTGGAGACGTTGAGGGAGCCCTCGCCAACCCCTAATCCCGACTCTCGGGACTGAAACTGGAGCCCGTCAGCGGATGCGTTCGTACCGCTACCTCGCCAACCCCTAATCCCGACTCTCGGGACTGAAACCCAGCTTGTCACGCGAATTGGCTTACCACCTAAGTCCTCGCCAACCCCTAATCCCGACTCTCGGGACTGAAACGAGCCGGAAAGAGTGTTTTACCTAGCGTCTCTTCGTACTCGCCAACCCCTAATCCCGACTCTCGGGACTGAAACTTTTCTATCAGACCCAGTGACCGATCGCAAGAAGGCTCGCCAACCCCTAATCCCGACTCTCGGGACTGAAACAGCGATCGCGTAGCACTATTCCATACCGCGTTCGCCTCGCCAACCCCTAATCCCGACTCTCGGGACTGAAACAAACTAGCAGCGCAGTATGTTCAACTCAGTGATGCCTCGCCAACCCCTAATCCCGACTCTCGGGACTGAAACGCTTCCGCTTCTGGGTAGTGGTCTGCATCAAATAACCTCGCCAACCCCTAATCCCGACTCTCGGGACTGAAACATACTATAGCCGAAACACAATTCCGGGAGGAAAGGACCTCGCCAACCCCTAATCCCGACTCTCGGGACTGAAACATCCTGACCCGTCGCCAATCCCGGGCAACGTTGACGAGCTCGCCAACCCCTAATCCCGACTCTCGGGACTGAAACAGCAGATGCCGAAGAGTGAATCTCTTGAAGATTGGCTCGCCAACCCCTAATCCCGACTCTCGGGACTGAAACCTCCCCGAAAATATTCTGCACCGTCTGAACAACTTCACTCGCCAACCCCTAATCCCGACTCTCGGGACTGAAACACGATCTGTTTGTATTTTCCGAAGATACTGAGATCGCTCGCCAACCCCTAATCCCGACTCTCGGGACTGAAACTTAGTTCCACTACTGTCAGCGGCGACTGTAGATCGCTCGCCAACCCCTAATCCCGACTCTCGGGACTGAAACCACTCTCGGATCTCGGATTCTGGCGGACACCGCCTCCTCGCCAACCCCTAATCCCGACTCTCGGGACTGAAACCCTACAGCCACGCTGGGCACCTATAGCGCTGCGCCTTCTCGCCAACCCCTAATCCCGACTCTCGGGACTGAAACCCCTTGGCGTAATAGAAAAAGAAATTCGAGAGAGGCCACTCGCCAACCCCTAATCCCGACTCTCGGGACTGAAACATGTAGATCATCTGCCGGTTGAAGACGGCTGGGTAAACTCGCCAACCCCTAATCCCGACTCTCGGGACTGAAACTTGCACCCGACGGGACCGAGATTGACCTAGCCTTGCAGCTCGCCAACCCCTAATCCCGACTCTCGGGACTGAAACTATACAAGCCAGGCGAGCTCTCAAAATATTTGCCCGCTCGCCAACCCCTAATCCCGACTCTCGGGACTGAAACGGATCAGGCCTCGCGCTCAAAACGCGCCCTGCGACTCGCCAACCCCTAATCCCGACTCTCGGGACTGAAACGCTTGCCATGCTAGATCTTTCTATCCCCAGTGATACTCGCCAACCCCTAATCCCGACTCTCGGGACTGAAACGTGCTGCTAGCCACAGCACACACTGTAGCCATCCAAGCTCGCCAACCCCTAATCCCGACTCTCGGGACTGAAACAGGGCGCTAAAATCGCCCGCAATATCAGGAACCAGCTCGCCAACCCCTAATCCCGACTCTCGGGACTGAAACTACTCGTGCGAAGCCAGCTATTTGCAGCCAGACCGCTCGCCAACCCCTAATCCCGACTCTCGGGACTGAAACTTCAGAAAGTAAGCCCCGCCGAGGAGCTTGAGCGTACTCGCCAACCCCTAATCCCGACTCTCGGGACTGAAACGATAGAGCGAAACGCCTTATCCGTGAGCCGCTGGCTCGCCAACCCCTAATCCCGACTCTCGGGACTGAAACAGGTAAAGGGCGCACAGCTCCTGGTTCGCCGGGGCGAACTCAGGCTCGCCAACCCCTAATCCCGACTCTCGGGACTGAAACCTCAGCCAGCTCAGTTTCTAACGCTTGATTTTGGCTCGCCAACCCCTAATCCCGACTCTCGGGACTGAAACAGATGGTGTAGCGCCTATCTGAAGATCGATGTGTGCGACTCGCCAACCCCTAATCCCGACTCTCGGGACTGAAACGCTCCTGCTATCGCTCCTGCCTTGCTGACCGCAGGCCTCGCCAACCCCTAATCCCGACTCTCGGGACTGAAACCCTTTTTAGGTGCAAGAGAAATTTGCAGCAACTGCCTCGCCAACCCCTAATCCCGACTCTCGGGACTGAAACCATCATGGCTAGTTCATAGGTTGAAAGGACTGACCGAGGAACTCGCCAACCCCTAATCCCGACTCTCGGGACTGAAACATCGCATTTCGCTTACTGAGAACGTTGGGCCGTCAGACTCGCCAACCCCTAATCCCGACTCTCGGGACTGAAACCTTTTGTACCGGTTAGCTACGGCCATCGCTAGCCCGCTCGCCAACCCCTAATCCCGACTCTCGGGACTGAAACCCTTGCTGGTCGATATATTCGGCTTGCTCATCAGCGACTCGCCAACCCCTAATCCCGACTCTCGGGACTGAAACATCTATGAGTAGCGGCAAGGGAGGTGGGCAGGCAAGCTCGCCAACCCCTAATCCCGACTCTCGGGACTGAAACGTCTCAGCATCTAACAGGCGGGGCAATTGACTTCTCTCGCCAACCCCTAATCCCGACTCTCGGGACTGAAACAAGACGGTATGACTCCACTTGTCGGCATCGAAGGTATCTCGCCAACCCCTAATCCCGACTCTCGGGACTGAAACAGCTGCCGACACTGAGCTAGAGTTGCCAGATTCAGACTCGCCAACCCCTAATCCCGACTCTCGGGACTGAAACCTGGTTCCCCAGTGTTTGAGGATAATGGTGTGGGTGGCTCGCCAACCCCTAATCCCGACTCTCGGGACTGAAACGGGAACGGCGAAAGATATAGTCCCCAAGGCTTGGGCCTCGCCAACCCCTAATCCCGACTCTCGGGACTGAAACTCGACCTTGCACCCTGGGCGGAGTGCCCTGGCGACTCGCCAACCCCTAATCCCGACTCTCGGGACTGAAACAGCTCTGGCGGCAAAATCTATCGAATAGAAAGCCGGACCTCGCCAACCCCTAATCCCGACTCTCGGGACTGAAACCGTACTCATCTAGACAGACATACAATCCTTATCCTCTCGCCAACCCCTAATCCCGACTCTCGGGACTGAAACCTCTTTTTTCGATAGTTTCCTTGACTCTATTGAAGTCTCGCCAACCCCTAATCCCGACTCTCGGGACTGAAACGTGAATATTGGATTTTGCCGCCACACTCTTATGTACTGGGCCTCGCCAACCCCTAATCCCGACTCTCGGGACTGAAACATCAGCAGCGATATGCCCAATCCGACTAGCAACGCCTCCTCGCCAACCCCTAATCCCGACTCTCGGGACTAAGATTCTTAGGGTTATTATGCTTGTTCTAATTTAGAGGTGCATTTGCTCCGCACTGCTATAGATTGATGACTCATCAATCTGGCGTCGACTTCAAGCCTTCTGTCCCAGCGACTGTAGTCGTTTTCCGGAGAAGCAAGTACGCTTCTCAGTCAATTGCCCAGCACCTAGTCAAGAGAATTCGTCAACCATCTGCGCACTTCAGAAATATCTGAAAAATCTAGCATTGCCTCACTCAGTTCTTCTATCGCCGTCAACGGCAGCTCAGAAATTGAAACACGGATATCTTCTGGCACTTCACCAAAGCGCTTTCGTAGCAGACGAGCCACAAGACTAGCAGCCCCTTCTTTTAATCCTTCTTTTCGCCCTTCTTTTCGCCCTTCTTGCCGCCCTTCTTGCCGCCCTTCTTGCCGCCCTTCCTTCAGCCCTTCTTGCCGACCTGCTCGCATGGCATCTTCCTTAACTTCTTGAAAAACCCTAGTGCCTTCAAAAGTGATGTCTAGCATGCGCTCTACTTCCTGACGAGTGATTTGCTTAAAACGATATGAGATGATGGTCACGACCGTATCTATAATGACACGGCTCTCGGCAGCTGGCACTGCTTGCGCCCGTTTCAGTAATGCTTTCGCCTCTTCGGGCGCTTGAGCCTCATCCACGGTGGTTAGCACCATCAGGCTAACCCAAAGCGGTAACGCCTGGATATCGCCTAGCTCATTAAGGTATATGCGATGCACCTGTCCGCCGTTCAAAAAGCTACGGTGCGGAAATAAATCACTTTGCTCTGTGCGGCGAGATGGGTATATGACAATGACCTGCCAATCGGTGAAGTACTTCCGTTCACGATAAAAGTAGAGCAATGACTCTGCGAAGACGCGCTCATAAAATCGCTTATCTTTCTGAAACTGCACCTCCACAAAGAAAACCGTGCCTGGCTCTCCGCTAGGTGGAAGAAACACACCGTCAATTTCAAACGTGGGTTCTTTAACCGTGACCGAATTGAACCGATAAGCATCGGCATTGGCAGGCGGATCGGGCACAAGTTCAGACAGAAGCGCAGGGGCTTGCTGAAATAGATGATAGAAAATCGAGTCTCTACGCATGCGATAGTACGTTGCTAGTACACTCGATTCTACCGCCTTTAGGTCAGACTACTGACCTGCGAACGGCTCAGATGCACACCACATTCTGACTTAAGCAGATTCGCCACTCAGAAAATGTTGACGACACACACTACAGATTCGTACTCGGATTCAACAATGTCCGATGAGATAGCAGTTGAAGCTGTGCCTAGAAAGGCAAATTAACCCCCACGTATCCCTGCAGCGTATCTAATCCAGGATTGCTCTCAAACGTGTCTGCATTGGAGATGTGGTGCCAGCGTAGGCCGACCATCAGTCGCTTTTCGTCTTGAAGATTAAACGTGGCGCCGCCGCCTACCTGGGGGGTGAAGTTGAAGCTGGAGCCGTCGCTGGGGACATCGTTTGTGGTGCCGATGATGCCTGCGCCGCCATCTACGTAGAGAGACCAGTTTTCACGACGCAGCCAGTGCGATCGCAACAACAAATTCAGGTTCAATCCCACCGCATCATCACCGGGCTGATCAAAGGCAAACCCATTTAGCTCCAAATTTACACTGTGCCCATCGGCAAAAAAGTGCGTAGCCCCGCCACCCACCATGCCCCAAAAGTCATCGTCGAGGTCACCGGCGACTGAACCGTGCACATACCAGCGCTGGGTGCCCGCCGTACCAAAAGCCGGTGGCTCCGCTTCTGATGAAGACTGCGCGATTGGCGTAGGCACTGTCGCATCATCAGAAACAACAAACTGCTCCACATCTCCCGACTGTTCAATCACGGCATTCTCTGCCGCTGCCTCTGGGACAGCAGCCACCTCTGCAGCCATGGCAACTGTCAGGCAGCAAGCACCCGCCAGCGCTGTCGTCCCCAACATCAGTCGCCGAACGGAGCAATCAAAAGGCGATCGCACAGAAAGAAAAGACGGTTTTTCCTGGATATTCATACAAATACAAGTGAAAAGAAAGAAAAGCAGCAAAGAAAGTGCGCAGCACCCAAAACGGTGAATGACTGGTATTCTACCCGGCTAGTTCACCCATAGTTGTTAAAAATAAATTGA
>JBCBIK010000052.1:0-27766 GCA_038524545.1 Cyanobacteria bacterium J06623_4
GGGGGCCAGATCCTCGCCTGCTCGTCGTTGAAGTTACAGAACAAGACATCCGCAATCAGAAAGAGTGGCCGATGTCAGACCAGACGCTGACCTATGTGCTTGATGAGCTGCTCGTCCATGAGCCCAGAGCAATTGGTCTAG
The DNA here is from genome assembly GCA_038524545.1 of Cyanobacteria bacterium J06623_4. Taxonomy (GTDB): domain Bacteria; phylum Cyanobacteriota; class Cyanobacteriia; order Phormidesmidales; family Phormidesmidaceae; genus Phormidesmis. The sequence goes on from JBCBIK010000052.1 coordinate 142, forward strand.
ACATCTACAGAGATATTCCTCAAGGGCAAGGTCAGGAAGCGCTTGCAGAGACCTTCGAGTCACCGAAGATCGTGGCGATTACGGCACTCGGAATCAGTGAAGATGACAGCATTCCGCCACCGCCTGATATCGATTTGAACCAAGTCGGGTTCAATGATTTTGTCATTGATCCAGATGGCATCTTGCGTCGCAGCTTGCTGTTTGCAGCTCTAGGCGATGAAGAGCTGTATTCCTTTGCCTTGCGGCTAGGCCTAAAGTATTTAGAGCAAGAGGGCTACACACTCCAAAAAGACATCAACGCTCTGAGTATCGGCGATGTTGAATTCACCCCACTGACGCCTGACTCAGGCGGCTACGACAACATCAACTCGACGGGCTACCAGATGTTGATGGATTACCGTTCTTCGAACTGGGTGGCCCGAAAGGTAAGCCTTAGTGAGGTCTTAGCCGGTGAGGTCGACCCTGGCTGGATCGAAGATAAGGTTGTTCTAATTGGGGTGACAGCGCCCAGTGAAAAAGATTTTTTCTACACCCCTTACAGCTCTGAAAAGAGTAATGAGCACGTCATGGCGGGTGTGCTTGTCCATGCTCAGGTAGTCAGCCAGCTACTGAGCAGCGTTCTAGATGAGCAACCCATATTTTGGTTCATGCCGGGGACTGCAGAGGTGGTGTGGATATGGGTATGGTCTCTGGCTGGTGGGTTCTTAGTGTGGCGACTAAAGCGTTCAGCGCTGTTGGGTGTCGCGCTGATTGCTGCTTTAGCTGGGGTTAGCAGTATTTGCCTGGTCTCATTTAGCCTGATGGGGTGGGTGCCCTTCGCCGCGCCTGCCCTGGGGCTTTTCCTGACGAGCGGAGCACTGATTACCTACCAAGTGTTTTATCAGTCATTCTACGATCAGCTCACCGGACTGCCCAACCGTTCTTTGTTTGTCAGACAGCTCAAGCGCACCCTAGAAAAGAGCAGCCAGTCGGATGTGCATGCATCTCTGGCTATTTTGGTCCTAGACCTTGATCACTTTAAGGCGATCAATGAAAGCTACGGTCATCACTTTGGCGACTTACTACTGATGCGAGCAGCGGATCGAATCAAGCGCAACTTACCGGCAAAGACCCATCTGGCCCGCCTCGGCGGAGATGAGTTTGCCATTTTGCTAACCAATCTTGCAGAAGCCAGTCAGGCGACTAAAATTGCTGATTCGCTATATAACAAGCTAGAGGAGCCCTTTAGAATTGGTGAGCAGCCTATTACAACTAGCTTTAGCATCGGCATCGCTCTAAATAACCAGGCCGGTCATGCGAACCAGGCTGAAACGCTGATGCAGGACGCCCACAGGGCTATGGCAAGGGCCCGGGCTCTGGGCAAAGAACACTACGAGATCTTTGACCCGGGTATGCGCGCAGAGGCTGTCAAGCGCTTGAGGCTAGAAAATGAGCTGCGGGAAGCCATTGATAGAAAAGAATTTTTGCTATATTACCAGCCTATTATCAACTTGCAAAACGGTCAGCTAGCGGGGTTTGAGGCGTTGGTCAGATGGCAGCATCCAGCGCAGGGATTCGTTTCGCCCGCTTCCTTTATTCCGGCGGCTGAAGAGACGGGACTGATCGTGCCGATGGGTAGCTGGATTTTGGAAGAGGCCTGTGGACAGATGGTCCGTTGGCAACAGGCATATCCCCATGCCAAAGACATGATGGTGAGCGTCAATCTCTCCACCAAGCAATTCAACCAAGAGAACCTTGCAGAAGAGGTCGCTACGATTCTCAACAAGACAACGCTCGATAGCCACTGCCTAAAGCTGGAGCTAACAGAGAGCGCGGCGATGGAAGATGTCAACGGTACGATTGAACAGCTGGTAAAACTAAAAGCGCTGAACCTAAAGCTCAGTCTGGACGACTTTGGGACAGGGTATTCTTCGCTGAGCTACTTACATCAGCTACCGACAGATACCTTGAAGGTTGATCAGTCCTTCGTGGGGCGTATGGAGGAGAAGTCGAGGGAAGATGGTGAAATCGTCAAAACGATTATTTCCCTTGGCCATCAGCTGGGTATGGACGTGATTGCCGAAGGCATTGAGACGGCTGAGCAGCTGACTGGCTTGAGGGCGCTAAGCTGCAACTATGGGCAGGGGTATTTCTTTGCTAAGCCGCTTCCCGAGGCAGAGGCGACGGCTGTGGTGGCGGCGAATAAAAACTGGCTTGAGACAGATGGGTCGCAGCTAGCGATCGCGAGTTGATAGCAACTGAACCTCTGACCCGGCTGTCCGGTGTGAATGAAGGATCAGTGTGAATGGCTAGACGGCTTAGCCGGTTCCTTCGCAAGTCGTCAAAGGATATAGTACGGCTACTGACCTTTTCCAACTGCCCTTGCACCATGTCAAATGCTGTGAAATGGACTGCAGAAGCAGAAGCGCTTCTCAAAGAAATTCCTTTTTTTGTTCGACCCGCTGCGCGGAAAAAGATTGAGAAGTTCGCTCGGGAACGGGAGCTTCAAGAAATTACAGAAGCCGTCTACAGAGAAGCGAAGGAACAGTTCGGCCGGAAAAAATAATGCCTTCATGATTGCGCCTGCTGCGTTACGGCGGATTTCTGCGTTATTAGGTCACGGCGAGAGGTTCGTTTCATGACTTCTCATGAAAGAGCGATGCATCGCTGAGCCGTTCCCCATTAGGATTAAGGGGTTAAATAAATAACAAAAACGCTCAGCGATGGACATCAAATCGGGATTTGTAGGAACCGTTGGTAACACCCCGCTTATTCGGCTCGATAGCTTTAGCGAAGAAACGGGGTGCGAAATTTTAGGCAAGGCCGAATTCCTGAACCCCGGCGGCTCCGTGAAAGATCGAGCAGCGCTATACATCATTGAGCAGGCCGAAAAGGCGGGCAAACTCAAGCCCGGCGGTACCGTCGTAGAAGGCACTGCAGGTAATACGGGTATCGGCCTTACCCACATTTGTAATGCCAAAGGCTACAAGTGCGTCATTATCATTCCTGAGACCCAGTCCCAAGAAAAGATTAATCTGCTGCGCACGCTAGGTGCAGATGTGCGCACCGTTCCGGCCGTTCCTTATCGTGATGACAATAACTACGTTAAAGTTTCTGGTCGTTTGGCTGAAGCGCTAGACAATGCCATCTGGGCGAATCAGTTTGAGAATTTGGCCAATCGCCAGGCACACTACGAAACGACTGGCCCAGAGATGTGGGCGCAGACAGGCGGTAAAATCGATGGCTGGACGGCCGCAACGGGTACTGGCGGCACCTACGCTGGGGTGGCAATGTTCCTCAAGGAAAAAAATCCGAGTGCTCGCTGTGTGGTCGCTGACCCCATGGGTAGCGGCCTCTATAGCTACATCAAAACAGGCGAAATCAAGCCAGAGGGTAACTCCGTCACCGAAGGCATTGGCAACAGCCGAATCACAGGCAATATGGAAGGTGCACCTATTGACGATGCGATTCAGATAGATGACCCCGAAGCGCTCAAGGTGATTTACCAGCTTTTGTATAAAGAAGGGCTGTTTATGGGTGGCTCTGTGGGTATTAATGTGGGCGCTGCGGTCGCCTTGGCCAAACAAATGGGGCCGGGGCACACCATTGTCACGATTTTGTGTGATGGTGGCGCGCGGTATCAGTCGAAGATTTTTAATCGTGACTGGCTAGAGAGCAAGGGGCTATGGTCTGATAGCTTACTGCCGCATTAGATAGCAGTATTGGCTGACAGTAATTTTAGTTGAACCATTTTAGAAAACAGATGTTGAGAAAGAGACTTTGAGAAATCGATTGAAAGAACAGTTATGAGACAGTGGTGTTTAAGACAGTGGTTTTTCTAATCAACGATAGTTTGACGATTTAGGTATGCCTGCACATACAGACGGTATATGAACAGCGTTTTAGTTGGATTTTTGGCAAGTCTGGGAGCTGGACTGGCAACGGGGGTGGGTGCGCTGCCAGTACTGTTGCCGTTTGAGCTTTCTAAGGAAACGCAGGGCATTTTGCTAGGTGTCGGTGGTGGGATTATGCTAGCGGCTACTTCCTTTTCGCTGCTCATTCCGGGGACGGCTGCAGCTAGAGACTTGGGCTATTCGGAAACGACGGCTGCTGGGCTAATGGTAGCGGGCGTGTTGCTGGGCGGTATGTTTTTGTGGTTTGCCCATGAGTTTTTTCCCCATGAGCACTTTTTTAAAGGGCGGGAAGGCCGCGATTCGATGGAGGTCGCAGAAATTTGGCTGTTCGTGATGGCGATCGCACTGCACAATTTTCCTGAAGGCCTCACCGTTGGCGTTGGCGTTAGCTCGGGTGCACTGGCCAATACGCTCAGCAGCGGGCTGACGCTGGCTGGCGGCATTGGCCTGCAAAATATACCAGAGGGGCTGGTGGTTGCGATCGCGCTGCGCAACCTTGGGTACAGCCCGCGCTATGCCCTGGGCATTTCCACCCTTACCGGTTTGATTGAGCCTGTTGGCGGTTTGCTCGGTGCTAGTGTAGTCAGCTTCTCTTCTACGCTACTGCCGTGGGGGATGGCCTTTGCTGCAGGGGCAATGCTGTTTGTTATTGTCGATGAAATCATTCCAGAAATTGACCAAAAAACGATGGGTCAAGTGGGCACGCTTGGCGTCATGGTAGGCTTCGTGCTAATGATGTTTTTAGATGTCACACTCGGCTAGTGGTTGATTTTGAGTGCGAGTTTGCTGATTTGTGATATCGTCCGCACTGAGCTGTCTACTGTCGTGGCAACCTCAGCAAAACAACAAATAAGCAACAGACATTATCGAGATATATTTACCCGCAATACTTGCCCAAAATAATTGTCTGATGAGGAGATTGAAACAACACTTTTCGTGATAGTGCTGCTGTGAATTTTGCAGTTTGAGAGAATGGCTGGTGGGGTGTGTAATAAAAGCGTGTGGTAAAGGTATCGCAAAAGAGCGAAGCACGATTTTATGAATTCGCTTAGGATCGATCTATGACATCAATTGTGGGGAGTTTGGGTGAATACTAGCCGGACATTGCAACGTCCAAGTCCCTAACTTGCCATCTTTATATTTCAGGTGCTGCTAGCTCAAGACGCTTCAGCCCCTTCGCGTTTAATAGGAGCGGTCTATCTATGGCTTACGACTTCGATCTTTTTGTAATTGGTGGGGGATCCGGGGGGATTGCCACATCCCGGAGAGCGGCCTCATATGGTGCTCGGGTCGCCGTCGCTGAGTATGACCGCCTAGGCGGCACCTGCGTCAATCGGGGCTGCGTGCCCAAAAAGCTGATGGTGTATGCTTCTCGCTTTCCTAAATATGCCACCGAGTCAGCGGGTTACGGATGGAAGGTCGAGCCTGGCATATTTGACTGGAAGCAGATGATTACCGATGTAAATAATGAGGTGAAGCGACTCAACGGCATCTATCAGCGTATGGTAGACAATGCTGACGTAAAGGTATTTCGCACCCGCGCAAAGTTGCTTGATGGTCACACCTTGGAAGTGGGCGAGCAGAAGGTTACGGCAGAAAGGATTTTGATTGCGGTTGGCGGGGTACCCACAACACCAGATATTCCAGGCATTGAGCATGCGATTACGTCGGATGGCATGTTTGAGCTAAGCGCGCAGCCGAAACGGATGGTGATACTGGGCGGCGGGTATATCGGCTGTGAGTTTGCTTGCGTGATGAATGGACTGGGAACTGAAGTGACGCAGGTCATCCGCAAAGAGCAGATTTTGAATGGCTTCGATAAAGATGTGCGCAATGAGCTGCACGAAGCCATGGTCAAGCAGGGTGTCAAGATTTTTAATAAGGCTGAGATTGTCTCTATCGAAAAAGCCGCCGAAGGGGTGACGGTCACTATTAATGACGGTGATGAAAAGGTGATTGTGGCAGATGCCGTTAACCTAGCGGCGACGGGGCGACGACCAAACTTGGAAAGTTTGGGTTTGGAAAATACGGCTGTGGAAACGCGCAAAGGAGCGATCGCAATTGATAAATACGGCCAAACTGCAGAACCTAGCATCTACGCCATCGGCGACTGCACAGACCGTATCAATCTGACGCCCGTAGCCATCAATGAAGGCCGTGCCCTTGCCGACACGCTGTATGGTGGCAAGTCGCGCATCATGAGCTACGAGTTCGTGCCGTCTGCTGTGTTTACCACGCCTGAATCTGCGAGCGTCGGCATCACCGAAGACGAGGCCATCGACACCCATGGTGAGGACAATATCCATATATTTCGCTCTCGGTTTCGCTCGATGTACTACACCTTGCCTAACAAAGATGAAAAGACCCTGATGAAGCTAGTTGTGCATACCGAAAGCGACAAAGTGCTGGGCGCTCATATGGTGGGTGACCATGCTGCAGAAATTATTCAGGGTATCGCGATCGCACTCAAGATGGGTGCAACCAAAGCAGACTTTGATGCCACTGTAGGCATCCATCCCAGCGCTGCCGAAGAATTTGTCACCATGCGATAGCGCCCATTCGTTGGTACTACATTAGGCGCCTTCGGATGCTGGCCCCGAGGGGCATCGCTTATCAGCCTAGACTTGTTTGCTACACATTTGTTTGTGCGGTGAGAGGCATCGAGTGCGTGATAGAGGCACTCTCATATCGAAACTTTTGATAGTTGGTATGAGAGCGAGTCTCTTTTGTGCTGAAAGAAATGCGCTATCTTCGCAAAGTAGGCCATGAAAAGTAGGCCATGAAAAGTAGGTCATAAAAAGAACCCAAAAACACAGGGAACCAAAAACACAGAGAAAAATAACATGCATTGAAGGTATGTGAATTTTGCATAATTTGTTGTCAGAATGTTCTCTGTGAACCTGCAAAGCTAATTCCCGTGTCTAGGATAGTGAGCGTAAGGCATCTCTTCATTAAAAATCTGCTTTTTTAGGTAAAAATCTGTCCTATGACTGTGATGGTGTAAATACTTTTTTGCTTCGATGTTTTTAGGCTGATGCTTGCTTATTGCGGCGTATATCCATGAGGGTGTAATGCATGCCGTCTGCCGAGCTATGTGTTCGGCCAGCTGTGAGTTTGGCGCGAATGATTTGCCTGCTAAATGTGCTTATCTAAGGTGCCAATTTGCGCAGTGTGCCAGCAATCAAACCTGACTACGAGACAGCGCAGCTAGCCTAAGGGAAATAATCTGTAAGGAGCATAGCCTGCAGGCAGAAAAAGCCTGTAAGCAACAGATGATTGAATACTCATCAATTTCAAGTCATCAACAAAAAACACTCATTTAGACCGTCATCTTTATAAGAACTTCAATTACGAGCTTACGGCTCAACAGCATTGAAAATATCGTGATTGCTCCTGATACCTTACGCGGAGCCCTGGGCACCTTGTTGTTGGCCAATACGGAATCATCCGTCACAAACACTATTGAGTTATCTGAAACACTCTTTTGTCATGGACCATACTCTGCCAAAAATCAAAAAATCCATGGATATCCTAAAGCCGCTACGCAATTGGATTGAAGGTATTCCTGTAGAAAATGAGAAAACGGCGCATCGAATCGTTTCTCTTATTCCTGCTGATTGTCCCTTCGAGCGAGATATAAAAGTATTCAAGCGCACAATTGCTCACATTCCACCGATGTGCAAGCTCAACCCGCTATACGATCAGCTAATTATGCTGCGATTTAAGGCGATGTGCTATCTCGTAGATGAGTGCGGCGTAGACGCGACAGCCCTCTCATAGCAATACTTTTCGTCAGCTTTAAGTTCAGTCTGTAGTCTCCCGTCGACGGCACTTGGTCGGCTACTTTCTCAATCCATCTTTCTAGATTGCTTTTTCTTTCATTACGTTCTATTTGGCGTCTAGATAGTTGGTTTTAGGATTCTTTTTTTCGGTGCGCATTGCTTGGATTCCCTACTTTCTAAGACTATTTGCGTATCTCGCTTTTAGTGTTTCTCTTCTGTTTCGTTGCTGTCACGCTTCTGTCAGTAGCGCTCTCCCTGCCTGCCTCTACATTTCTTTTCTTTTTATCTCGGCGACGTTTGGTAGCCGACTTGTTGCAAAAGTGTCATCGGTCCAATTTGTCGCAGCTCTTCTAGCTTTTGCTGATTTTTGACGAGGAGCGAGCCCGCAAAGCCTAGCGCGTTGACTGAGATATTGGCAAATTTCTCTTGGCTGCGGGGCACGACCATCATCCACTGGCGAGTACAGATAAGGTTGTAAGGTGCTGTTTGAGGCCCTTGCCAAGCCCCGTCGTTAGAATCGCTGTTGGGCAGACGGTTGATCCCGACTGCGTTTAGCAGTGAGTGATAGTTGATGAGGTAGTTGTCGGCTTTGGCTACGCTGTCGGATAGCGGGCTATTTTTTTCGTGAAAGTTTGGGTTAAGTGATGCGATCGCATGCTCAAAAGGCAACAGCGGCGATGCCCAAATGTTATCTGTGTGCGTTTCTGTGCTAAGTGCTGCTGTGATTACCTGCTCTATCGGAAACGTGGGGAACGTCTCTGTGTAGGGAACGACTTGCAAGTGCTTGTGAGGTTGGCTGGCCCCTGCTAGCGTACCAGCATTATAAAAAGCTAAGCCATCAACATCGTTTAGGCAGCGGCTGAGTGCTTCGAAGTCGGCTAGGGTGAGCCAAGTCTCCTGAGACTCAAATTGACGGGTTACGATCAGAAAATGGTGGTCGACGACGTTGAATTTGTTGAGTAGGCAGAGGTGCGTTTCTGAGATATCGGTGACGTAGAGGTCTTCCTCGTAGGGCAAGAAGGGATTGGCAGGGGCTGTTTTGCCTTGTTGCGATCGCGCTTTTTGCTTGCGAGCAAGATTCGCCAATATTCGCACGATAAATTGAAACTTGCCCTTGGGAATATCTTCCGACGTTCTCAGTGGCGGATCGCAAGACAAATACTCTACATGGGTTTCGACTGGCTGCAGCGCACCGACTGCAAGCCCATGCTGCGTTTGCGCCTTTAGCTTTGGCCAAAGGCTGTTAGCTTGCCAGGGAATACGGCCCGTCATAGGGCAGGTTGAGAGCTATTTAGAGTTCCGCTTAGAGTTCCACATTGGGCCTGATGTCTGAGCAGATGATCGCATAGGACTAGGGCGACCATCGCTTCTACCATGGGGACTGCCCTGGGAAGGACGCAGGGATCGTGGCGGCCTTTGCCTGCCAAGGTGGTCTCTTGGCCTGTGTTGTCTACGGTCTTTTGAGATTTGCGGATAGTCGCCGTCGGCTTGAAGGCGACGCGAATAATGATGTTTTCACCATTGGAAATGCCGCCTTGGGTGCCGCCAGAGCGGTTTGTGCGGGTGCGGAAGGTGCCATCTTCACCGCGATATAGCTCATCGTTGTGCTGACTGCCGGTGAGCAGCGTGCCCGCAAAGCCAGAGCCCATCTCAAACCCTTTGGTGGCCGGGAGGGACATCGCACCTTTGGCTAGGTCGGCGCTGAGCTTGTCGAATACGGGTGAGCCTAGGCCTTTGGGCACGTTGCGCGCGATGCATTCTACGACACCTCCAATGGAGTCGCCCTCTTTACGCACCTGGTCGATACGCTCAATCATTTGCTCGGCGACATCTTGGTTTGGGCAGCGAACGATGTTTTGCTCGACCGCTTCTAAGGTGACAGTGTTGGGATCGAGGGGTGCTTCGATATCTTGAATGCGCTTCACGTAGCCAATAATTTCTAGTCCGCAGGTCTGCTTGAGGATTTTTTTTGCGATCGCACCTGCAGCTACGCGGCCAATCGTTTCTCTGGCTGAAGAACGGCCACCCCCTTGCCAGTTACGAATGCCGTACTTAGCATCGTAGGTGGCATCTGCATGGGAGGGGCGGTATTTTTTTGCCATCTCGTCGTAGTCTTGGGACTTGGCGTCTTTGTTGCGGACCAGAATGGAGATGGGTGTCCCGAGCGTCTTGCCTTCGAAGACGCCAGAGATAATTTCGCAGGTATCTGTTTCCTTTCGAGGGGTGGTGATGCGGCTCTGCCCCGGACGGCGACGGTCAAGATCGACTTGGATCTCTTCTGCGGAAATTTCTAACAGCGGCGGACAGCCATCTATCGTGACGCCTACCCCACCACCATGGGACTCGCCAAAAGTCGTGATCCGAAATAGATGTCCGAAAGTGTTGCCCATGAGGTGATGTGCTATCGGAGTGCACTTGGCACTCAATGCGGAAAGAACTCAATTGATCCTACCGCATCGCGCGAACCCGCTGGCGATATGCTTCTTCGCTAGGCGCTTCCTACCCGGATTTGTCACTAAGGTGCGCCTACCTACCTAGGGTCTTGCGCCACATTATTTTCAGGTAGCTTTAGTAGCGTTCGTGGATTGATTGCCTTTTTACTTTTGTAGAGGCCGTAGTGTAGGTGAGGGCCGGAGGAGCGACCTGTGCTGCCAATGTAGCCGATAATTTGACCCCGCTTGACTGTATCGCCCACGTTGACCTTGACCTCTGACATGTGGGCGTAGAGGGTTTCGTAACCGTAGCTGTGATCGATGGTGACCGTCAGGCCGTAGCCGCCATTGGGTCCTGCTAGCTTGACGACGCCGTCGCCTGCGGCTGCGATAATGTCGCCGTATTCACCGACAAAGTCTATGCCTTCGTGGACTTCGTAGCCGCCTCCGCCGAAGGGATTGCTGCGAATACCAAACTCGGAAGAAACTTCGACTACGCCCACGACAGGCTGACCGTCTGGGTAGGCGGCTTCTTCAGCAAGGGCCTCTTCTAGGGCGGGTTTAACGCTGGAATCTAAGGTTTTGTTGAGTTTGGGAACTTGCTTCTGAACGTCTTTGAGCAAATCTACCGGGTCGACTGCTTTGGAAGGGCCTCCTCGGGGGGGGAGTGCGTTTGTCAGGCGACCTAGACCCGCTTTGTTTTCGAGATCCTGCTTTTCTGCTGCCTCGGAGCTTAGTTGCCCAGCACCTAGGCCATCTGAGCTAGCGTCGGATGACCGCGTGATGCTATCGGACCAAGATTTCTGCACGCTCGTGTCAGGTACCGCATCCGCATTTGCTTCGGTAGGAGCGCTGTCTTTTGGGACACCGGCGCGCTCACGTAGGGAATCAATCTCTTCGCCGAGTGAGTCGACTTCGGCCTTTACCTCAGATGCGATCGCATTCAGTTCGTCATTTTTCTCGCTGAGACGCAAATTGTTTTGGATGAGGGAGAGGCAGATAGTACCTAGCGAAACGGTGGGAACGCCCAGCAACAGTAGTGTGATGAAGAAACCACGGAGGGGCGTGATAGTGATCCCCGTGGAGCGCCTGCCAGTGCGAATGCTGTTGGCAGCAGAATACTTAGTCAATGACTTCTGTCGCATGAAATGTGAGGGGCGTTTGCTTGCGCAACGCGCCTAGAGAAATCCAGTAAACTTATCTCTTCTTTACAATTAAGAAATTATACGGGGATCATGGACGCAAGTACTGAACACTTCTAAATATTTGTACGAATGATTATGAAATCATAAGAAAAACTTAAGGCTTCAAACCGCTTTTCTAGCGTTGATTTACACAAAAAATGTGATTATTCGTACCTTGACACTACGTGAATGCACGCGCTTATCAAGTGATTTCAGTCACATAAATTACCTTGAAGATAGTGTGAAGGCAATAATTTTTAACTGGATTCCTTTGCCGTTTTGCCATAGGGAAACCATTGCCGTTCCTGGTGCCTGCGTGACCTCTACGCGGTGGCTGCAAGCGTTTGCGTAAGAGGACTATCTGCCTGTAGCAGGTTGCAGTAGCCACCCGATATTCGTCACAGTGGATGAAGCGCATGCAGCTGTTTGGCTGCTTAACAGAGTGTGCCTGATATTCCTCTCCCCCCATTCCCATGAATCTCACTTGGTTTGATGCAAATTCTTGGCTTATTGAAGCTGCTGGAAAACGTATTCTGATTGATCCCTGGCTGGTTGACGATTTGATTTTTGGCAATTTGCCCTGGTTGGTTCGGGGCGTGCGATCGCAGCCTGCGAGCATTCCTGACGACATTGATTTGATTTTGCTCTCTCAGGGGCTTGCCGACCATGCCCATGAGCCAACGCTGGCTCTACTCGATAAAGCAATTCCTGTCATCGCATCGCCAGATGGCGCAGCGGTCGCCCAAAAAGCTGGCTATCAGCAGGTGACGACTTTAGACCATGGCGATCGCTTCACCTTTTCATACCAAGACAACCCTGTGGTTGAAATTCAGGCGTTTGTTGGCGCACCAGTGGGGCCGACAAAAAAGGAAAATGCCTATGTCCTGCACTTTCTGGCCGATGACACGAAGCTGTATTACGAACCTCACGGATATCCTGACGCCGATCACCTGAAGGAGTTGGGCGCAGTAGATGTGGTAATTACGCCGATGGCCGACCAAACCCTTTTGGGCGTGGCGCCTGTGATTCGGGGCTCGGCTGCGGCGCCACAGCTTGCTGAATTACTGACGCCTAGGGTGATGTTGCCAACGGCGGAGGCTGGACGCGTGAGGTATGAAGGGCTGATTGCGCCAACGCTGACGACTAAGGGGGGCGCTGATATGATGCGATCGCAATTTGAGGCGGAAGGTAAGGCTATCCAAGTCGTTCAGCCTGTCTCTGAAAAGACCATCGAGCTAGACCTGCGACCTGCTAGCCGTCTTGCCTAGTCTGTCATTGCGGCTTCTGACGCCTGCTGGATGGAGCGAGATTCAGTTTTAGCGGTTTGCGATTCTGAAGTCGGTTCCGCTGGTGGGTTCAAAGAGGGGACGTGCGGTTTGGATGAATCCGACAGTAGCTGTTTGAGTTCTGCGAGGATCTGATCTTGCTCCTGACGCAGTATCTCTAACCGCGTGAGCAAGTCTTCTACCTTTGTGGAGTCAGGTGATTCATCGCTAGCGGTCACGCGTTGCCACAGCCACTGGCTCAGCAAAAGTGGCAGCTTCAGCACGAAGGCCAGGCTAGCTTTGATCAATCGCTTCACCAAATCGGCGATGATTTGGATGAGGGCAATGGTGAGCAGGACAGACAAGACCGCTAAGATGGGGTGGCTGAGCGCCGCGCTGATAGCAGTTTGTAGCTGCGAGGCAATGTTTGCTAGCTGATCGAGCGAGTCGGGTAGCTCGAGTCGAGGCAGTGCCAAGCCCTGTAGATGTGAATTTCCCATACGAACTATTTATAAGGAGAGAACCCTCACCGTGAGTTTTGTGTCGTCCACTTGTTTAACCATAGCTTTGGCGCTGTTATTGGTGCTAAATCAGCCGCTTCAGGCGATCGCGCTGCCAGTCAATCAGGTCAGTGCCCAACCGAGTCACCTTATCGCTCAGCCCACTATCGTTGTTCTTCCAGGATTGAAGGGCGTTTTTGCGAGCGAGCGTCCAGACAATTTGGGTGTAGCAGAAGGTCATTTGGCGGGCTGTCCGGCAACGCCAAACTGTGTGGTGAGCCAGGGGGCAGATGCGGATCATTTGGTTGCGCCGATTGTGTATGAGGGCGATCGCGAGACGGCTCGCAAAAATCTGATCGATATTCTGGGTGTCGTCCCTCGGACAAAAATTGTGGAACAGCGCGACGATTATATTTTGGCAGAGTCAGAAAGCCGCCTGATGGGATTTGTCGATGACAGTGAGTTTTATTTTCCTGAAGGGGAGAAGGTAATTCAAGTGCGGGCAGCCGCTCGACTTGGTGAGTCTGACCTAGGGGTCAACCGTCGCCGCATCGAGCAAATTCGACTCGCCTTTAACGACCTGACGAAGCGCTTGAACGCATCTTAAATCCCGCTGCGCCCAGTATGCACATCCCTAATATGACCGTGGGTTCGGGAACTGACTCGGCATCTGGACCCTCGGGGTCAGCACGAAAGATACTCTTTGACCCATCTGCAAATTCGGCGGAAAACGCAATTTGCCCTGCGTTGTTTAGCCCTGTCTGCTGAAAAAAGCCCAAGCTCGTGACAGACATGCCAAAGAGGTCATCGCCAACTGCAATGACCTTGTCTGCAATCGGGTCAGGGCCTGTGAAGATGCCGCTACCGCCTGAATCTAGCCCCGCGCTGAAGACGACCGTTTCGGCATTATTGACTGGGACCGATCTGTCAAAGTCTGAAAATTCACCCGCATTGTCTACTAGCAGCGTAATGTCTTCTCCTTTTTGAAGGAAGATGCCCTGGCTCAAAACGCCTTCATCATTATTGAAAAGGGTGTCGAAGGCGACGGTTTCGCTGTCGTTGAGAACGATGCCTTCGATGGTTCCAAAGCCTTGCGGGTCGGGAAGGGGAACGGGCGCACCACCACTATCTCTTAAGAAAATACCATCGCCATCGGGCGCGGTAGCGGCAATGGCAAAAAAGGCGACTTGGTCATTGTTATTGAGGGAAAACCGAAAAATATCGAAGCCAGGTGATTTGGCAATCGTCGTGATTGAGCCATCTTTGGCAAGAAAGAGCCCTTGCTCTCCGGTATCGAAGTTCACTGCTTCAAAGGCGACGGTCCCAGACTCGTTGAGCTTGGGGCTGAAAAAGGATTGCCCGGTAAATCCAATTTGGCCGGGGGAACTGGCTTCTGTAATGAGCGGTGTGGTGATGCCACCACTGTTTTCAAAGATGCCTGGCGTCGAAAATTGCTCGAAGACAACTTTGCCTGCGCTATTGAAACCAAGCTCGTCAGGACTGAATCCTTCGGCGGGTGAAACAAGCTGTGAAATTGCCCCGCCATCTCCTGAAAAAATACCTGTTTGACCAGCGATCTCTGCAGCAAAAGCAATTTGCCCCAACTCGTTGATAGCCCCATTCCCAAAGTCAGTGAAGTTAGATGTGTTTGTGCTGGCTATTTCGGTAAAGGTAAAGGCCTCGGCACTGATCCCGACGAGCAATAGAGCGCTGAGGCTGGCTGTACCGATAAAGCTGTTCTTGCAAAGACTTCTGCGAAGACCGAGTCTGTGAAGCAGCGTGAGCGAAAAACGCCTAAATCCCGTCATACCGGTTACCTTACTGAGGTCTGCTCGAATAGTAAACAATTCAGGCATACAAACTCAGTAGATACTCGTAGGAATTTATTGAAGTTTCAACCTATCGCTTCTATTCAAAAGAGTTTTTGCATAAACCAATATTTCTGCAGAACTTTTCTAAGCTCCCAGCACGTTTGCCGACTCTGTGTAATTTTCATGTATCGACAAGAAAACGACGCTATCAAGCTATTTTGATTAGCTTGATAGCGTCGTCTTTAAAGGGACTGTGGTGCCATTTGATGGCTGAATAAGCTGCTAGCTTGCGAGACCGATGCCTAAGTTGTCTTCTTTGCTCTACCTCGCTTAGCTTTTGCGGGTTTTTCTTCCACAGGCTCTTCAGCCGTGACATCTACCTCGACAGGGGCAGACAGGGGCTCTTCACCAGGCTCAATGGGAATCGCTTCTGGTTTGATTTTCGCCATGACCTGGGATTTCACCTTGGCGGCAAATTCTGGGTCTTCTTTCATGCGAATAATGGTGTTGTCTCGGCCCTGGGCCACGTTGGACCCTTCAAAGCTGTACCAAGCTCCTTTGCGCACTACGATGTCGTGCTCTTCGGCGATGTCGAGCAGACAGCCAAGGATGGAGATGCCTTCGCCAAAGATGATGTCGAATTCGGCAATGCGGAAGGGTGGTGCGACTTTGTTTTTGGCGACTTTGACTTTGACGCGGATGCCGAACTGGTCGTTGCCCTTTTTGAGTGTTTGGATGCGGCGAATATCTAGCCGGACAGAGGCGTAGAACTTGAGCGCGTTGCCACCTGTGGTGGTTTCGGGGTTGCCGTAGGTGACGCCAATCTTGAGGCGCAGCTGGTTCAAAAAGATGACGGTGCACTGGGACTTACCGATATTGCCGGTAATTTTCCTGAGGGCTTGGCTCATTAGCCGGGCCTGCAGGCCCATGTGCGAGTCGCCCATTTCGCCTTCGATTTCGGCGCGGGGGGTGAGGGCGGCGACAGAGTCGACCACAATCAGGTCTACCGCTGAGGAGCGCACGAGCTGGTCGCAGATTTCTAGGCCCATTTCACCGGTGTCTGGCTGGGAAATGAGCAGGTTTTCAACGTCTACGCCGAGATTTTGGGCGTAGTAGGGGTCGAGGGCGTGCTCGGCATCAACGAAGGCCGCGACGCCACCCTGGCGCTGAATTTCTGCGATCGCATGTAGAGCCAGCGTCGTTTTACCCGAACTCTCCGGACCGTAAATTTCAATCACACGGCCTTTGGGCAGGCCGCCACCCAAGGCCATGTCTAGGGTCAGGGCCCCGGTAGGAATCGTTTCTACCTGCATGCGGCTTGCTTCGCCTAGCCGCATAATGGACCCTTTTCCAAAGTTGCGCTCAATCTGGGTGAGCACGGAATCGAGAGCTTTTTGCTTTTCAGAAGAGGCGTTGGCAGCCATAGGTATTTCCGGAGATAGAGAGATATTTTAGGTGGAAGAGTGGGGGTGAAATTAATTGAGGAAATTTAGCTATACTAATTTTAGTACATGCGAACTAAATTGACATCTCAATAAACGATAAAGTGCTGTGAAGTGCTGCCGACTGCGATGGCTTTCCGTCATGGGTCTTGCCACGACGGGTGGCTTGAACAGCAGCTGATAGGCCGATCAAATGTGTCTAAGCCTAGCGCAATCTACACCGTTATCCAATAGACCTCATCTGTAAATAAATCAAAGATAAATCTGCTGGGGAAAACGAGCGAATAACCCTCTGAGTTTGAGATGTTGGATTTAGCACCTTGGCTTTTATCTACCAGCTGCCTACCGTTTCATACGTCCGGTTTATCAGTCTACGACACCGCAAAGATAACCATGCAATACTGTGAACTCGTTGATATTTTTACTCAGCCTGACTGGGTGATTGCGATCGCCCGCGTAGACAATGGCTATCGCTGTTGGGTCTTTACCCCTGAGTTCACAGTGCTCGACGATGGAGAGGTTCACCCCACCCGAGAATCTGCTGCCGAAACCGCTCGCAGATTGGTCCTCGACTCACGAGAATATTAGTCGCCAATAGCTACCGTATCTCTACTATGCTCCCGACCTAAAGCCCAGAGATTGGAGACGGCGGACTATTTTCGGCTATGCGAGTTCCCCCCGCCCGATGCAAGACCATTTCTTGATGGTGTAGCGTAGTCATGGCAACTTCCCATGGGAAGGTGAAAGACTGGAAAGATTCTGGTGAGATTTTGTCGACATCTAAGTCGATGACAACCTGACGCAGGATGGAAAATAGCTGCTGCCTCAGGGATTGAAGTTCTGCGACGGTTTGAGCATGTTCTACCTGCTCGATGAGTGCCAAAATTTCGAGGTTGTAGTCATCCGCTCTGTTTTTTTGACGACCGATCAGCCACTGGCGAAACTGCCAAACGCTGGAGCCGGTCAAAATAGTGAGCGACAGCAGAAAGCCCATAGCCTCTGCGTACCGCACAAAGAAGGATGGATTGTCTTGTGCGTAGTAGGCCTTTGCGCCGGGATGCAATGGAAATCCCAGATTTTGGCTGACATCGGGTGATTGGATGCTGGCGGCGCGGGGCGTGAGTGAAATTAGCTCGTTGCGATGTTCGTATAGGACGCGGGTGATGGTTTTGACGATTTCGGGCTCTACGCTTTCATTGGCCACTAGCAGAGCGCTGACGGCGATTACGGGCAAATCTTCTGGTGGGACTGGCTGCGCACCGTTGTAGCTGCCTTTGGGAATGACTGTAGATTGCAGGTAGGGCTGGCTGAGCTGTAGGGCACCGAGCTGAGCGATGGGGACGAGCTTTAGCTGCGGGGTTTGGAAAAGTTCGGTGACGGAGGCGTTGCCTAGGCCGATGATGCGAAAGAGCGCGTCGACTTCTCCTCGTAGCAGGGCGGCGTGGGCCTCACCGGCAGACATTGGCTCAGCCTCAAAATCTAAGTCGGTGAGGCCGTAGTGATCGACCAGGGGCCAAAACAGCTCGTATGAGCCGCTGCCTGCAGGCATGAGGGCAATTTTTTTACCCTGCAAATCTCTTAAGGTATTGATGTTGGCCGTTTGCCGAGCGATCAGGTGAAACATTTCAGGATAGAGCTGCGCCACGGCTCTGACGGCGGGCTGAACGGGCGTATCGCTCTGGACTAGAGCTAGGTGGGCGGCGTTGGCCTGCACGCTGTCCATGTTTTGAGAAGATCCTGGGGATGCGACGACGTTGACGCGAATATTAGGGGCGTGCTTTTGGGTGACTTGGGCGATCGCACTACCAAAGGCGTAGTATTCACCCGTTTCACCACCGGTGGCGAGGGTGACATGGTGAACTTGGGCGCGCGATCGCCAGAGCAAGCCTGCGCAAACCAACGTGCCAACTACGCTTACCCCAATCAGCACACCCTGCAAAAAGCGCTGACCTTCTACCGCTGTTTGCGTCTTGTTTTTTAAAAACTGCATCGGTGCTTACCTCCACTTTTTTGGAATGCCCGATGCTAGGCAGCTTGCCAGGTGCCGTGAAATCCAAGCGGGATGATTTCTGGCAATGCCAATCGGCAAATAGGGTCTCCCAAGGTCTGAGCGTCGAAAATCCACAGCTCGCTGCGCTGTGCGATCGCGCTATAAACCACGCTGAGTATCCAACCTGCTCCCGTCTGTGCGGGCACATGCATCGGCTCGCTGCCGTAGTGCCCCGCCCCCAAATCCGCCTGAATCAACTGCCCAGACGCGTAGTCGAACCGGCCAATTGCCCCAAACCAATCGTCACCAGTGCCGACCCCATCGCGGTGCATCAGCAAATAAGTATGCTGCCAGGGCTGTCCAGTGTGCGCTGCGGGCACCTGCGGAAATTCGCAGTCGCGATCTAGCACGCAGTCGTGGCTGAGGACGCGGCCAGTTTTGGGCTCTAGCCTAAGCTGCCAAAGTCTGCCGTAGGCTTGCGTGGTGATGCGTCCGGTTGGAATCTCCCGCAGCACTTCGTTGATATGGGTGAAGTCGTCAAATCTGACATAGTCGAGCCGAATGCTGCCATCGGATTCTAGGCAGCCGTTGCCGCAGTGCCACTGAAACCAAGCTTCTGTGTTGCTATCGGAGACTATCTCTAGCGTTTCACGGTCGACCACCAGCACGCGGGTGCCCTGTTCCTCACGCCATTCGAGAGCGTCCGCGTAGGCACGCTGATTGAGCAGTAGGGGTAAAACGTTGACCTTGACAGGAGAAATTAAAAACACCAGGTAGGGACCTGCGAGAACAAAGCTATGCACTAAAGGGACAGATTTTAGCGGCAGTTTGGTTTGCCGGATCAGCTGGCAAGCCGCATCGCAACGATATATAGATAGCTCACACCTTGGGCTGACACCGATGCTGTAAATTTCGCCACTTTTAGGATCTTTTAGCGGGTGAGCCGAGAAGGGCTGGGCTGTTTTTAGCCAGCCGAGCGATTCCAGTCCGTAGGTGTCGAGGGTTTCTAAGTCGAGGCTGTGGGGATTGCCCGCCTCCCACAGGGCCAAGAGCTTATCGGGAAGTGCCATGACCGAGGTATTGGCAGCGTTTTTGATGCTGGTGCCAGAAAAGAGGCCTGTAACGTGCTGCCAAAGTGGCCCTGGATAGCGCCTGCCATAGTTTCCATACAGATACTGGCCAGCCTGACTTTCTGCCTGATAGCCTGCAGTCTGCACGTACCGATAGGTGCCTGTTGCACCCTCTGTGCCAATGCCCACTCTTAAAATTGCACCATCTCCATCAAACCAGTGACCTACTGGCACGCCGCCGCGCACCAGGCGACCCGTTCCATTTTGGTAGTAGGTTCCCTGCAGCTCGGCTGGTAGCTGTCCAGAAATCACTGGCAGCGGAGTGGCTGCAAATTCTTTGGCGGGTTGCGACAGCGCTCGATGCCAGGGCTGGGGGGCATCGTTGGGCGAGGGTGGCAAACTGCGGGTGGCAAGACCTGTCATTAGCACGGTGTGGGGCAGCATTCTTACCCTACCAAACTCCTTCACAGCCAAATGCTTCTTGTGTGCTGGCCCTACTTAGCTGGTAATGTGAGCGTAAATCCGGTTTGTCCGGCGGCGGATGGGTTTAGGCTCAGTTCACCTCTGTGGGCGCGGGCTATTTCTCTGGCCAAGCTGAGCCCAAGGCCAAAGCCTTCTCGTTTACGATTCCTAGAGAGGTCTCCTCGGTAGAACCGGTCGAAAATGCGATCGCGCGTTTCGGTTGGAATATCTTGGGAGGCGTTTGTGACCGTGATGCTTACTTTTTTTTCGTTCGATTTGCCCGTAACAGAAATCCACTGCCCGGATTCTTTGTCTGGCCGGTCGACGGGTAGATTGTATTTAATCGCATTGTCGATCAGGTTTTGTAGTACTTGGGTAAGCAGATCGCGATCGCCCCGTACCATCAGCCCTGGCTGAATCTTCACCTCTACCGGTATCGTCGGTGCCAGTAGCTCAATATCTTCTACCAGCACCGATAGAATTTCCCCAATATCGATTAGGTCCTGCCTTAGGCTCATTTGCCCAGCATCTGCCAAGGACAGTAGCAACAGCTTGCGAACAATCGTGCTCAGCCGTGAAACCTCGTCAAGCAGGTTACTTAGCCGCTGCTGCAAAATAGACCCTGGCTCGGCCTGCTGTATCGCTAGCTCTAGCTCCCCTCTCAAAATAGCTAGCGGCGTTTTAAGTTCGTGGGCAGCATCGCCACTAAATCGAGAAGACTGCTTGAAGCTTCGTGCCAAGCGACGCAGCATTTCGTTGAATACTTCGATCAGCTCTACAAATTCCACGTCGGCGCTGCCAATAGGAACTTGCTGGTCGAGCCCAGTGGCAGTGACTTGCTGGATGGCGCTGGTCAGTTTGCGTACGGGCTTTAGCGCGCTGCCAGAGAGCACCCAGGCACCGATGGCAATCATCAGCAGCGTGCTGGGAATCGCAAACAAAAAGATGTTGCGAATAACGGCCATGTCCTGATCGATGGTTTGTAGGCTAACTGCGATCGCGCCCCGCCCCGCAGCAGAATTGACAACGCCGATGCGCCAGCTTCCCACCTCGGTATTGCGAGTCATCACTAGCTTGGCACTCTCACGAGTCGCGTCAGCCTCTGTGGCCATCTTGTCGGAGAGGTCTTTGCCGACTGTTTTGAGAATTTGGGCCATTGCTAGGGGGGTATCGCC
This sequence comes from Cyanobacteria bacterium J06623_4, assembly GCA_038524545.1. Classification (GTDB taxonomy): domain Bacteria; phylum Cyanobacteriota; class Cyanobacteriia; order Phormidesmidales; family Phormidesmidaceae; genus Phormidesmis. Next base: position 21,148 of record JBCBIK010000052.1, read on the forward strand.
GAGCTGAGCACCCTCTACCGAGTAGTGAAGAGTGCTGCCATTGGCGTCTGCTGCCAGCAGCGTGATAGGGGTGCCGATTTGAGTTTCTAGGTGTCGGGGCAGCTCTTGCCCGAAGCGCTCCCACCAGTCGGGCGATCGCTCCAGCGTCATTTGCTGTAGCTGGCTACCGAGCTTGGCATCTAGGCTGCTGCGCTTGGCCACATATATCAGCCGCCAGGCCACCAGCCCAAACCCTACCAGTGCGCCACCAGCCAGCGCCACCGATAGTAGTGCAATGCGTAGTCGAAAAGATGCCAGCTTCATGCCAGGTCTGTATCCACAGTCTTCCGTTCCCTACTATAGCGAGCGCGTGGCTAGCGACCTGTCTCGCAGATTCCCTAGTCTGTAGATTCTAGATGTCGGCTTTGGCATCGCTTTACCCATTAAAATAAATGGATGCACTGTAGATGACGGTAGATAGCAAAGGCCATATGACGGATGTTCTGGTAATTGGGTCGGGTCCAGCGGGGCTGTTTTTGGCTAACGCGCTAGAGCAGCGAGGACTCAAAGTAGAGGGCCTGAGCCCAACCGATCCAACCCAGCCTTGGCCAAATACCTACGGTATCTGGGCCGATGAATTAGAAGCGCTGGGAATAGAAGACTTTTTGTGGCAGCGCTGGCAAAATACGGTGGTGTACATGGGCAAAGATAGCCCGATTCCCCTCAACCGAGACTACGGTTTGGTTGATCGCGAAAAGCTGCAGGACCAGTGGCTTAAGCAAAGTGCGCACCATGGCATTCAGTGGCATACAGGCAAGGCTGCCGGGGTGAGCCACGGCTCCAAGCGCTCCGAAGTGACTGACGACAGCGGCAAGACCTACAGCGCGCGGCTGGTTGTCGACACGAGCGGGCACAATCCAGCCTTGGTAAAACGGGTTCCCCTGACAAAGCCCGTAGCCTATCAGGTAGCCTATGGCATTGTCGGCAGGTTTTCTGCGCCCCCCGTCGCGCCGAAGCAAATGGTGCTGATGGACTACCGGGACGATCATCTACCAGCGCCGGAGCGGAGACTGCCGCCGACGTTTTTGTATGCCATGGACCTTGGCCATGACATTTACTTCGTGGAAGAGACGTCGCTGGCCCATGTGCCCGGCATCTCGATGGATACCTTAGAGCGGCGACTGCATCAGCGGCTGGCCCATCGCGGCATTGAGGTGGTCGAAACGCACCATGTGGAACGCTGCCTGTTTCCAATGAATGAGCCCCTGCCCGATTTGACCCAGTCGGTAGTGGGTTTTGGGGGGTCGGCGAGTATGGTGCATCCGGCGACGGGCTATATGGTGGGTTCGCTGCTACGAAGGGGGCCTGACTTGGCGAGGGCGATCGCTCAGGGGTTAGAGGGCGTCAATACCTCACCCGAGGCGGTTGCCCAAGCAGCGTGGCAGGCACTCTGGCCCGAAGATCGTCTGCGGAAGCATCACCTGTATGCCTTTGGGTTGCAGAATTTGATGGCGTTTAACACTCGCGATTTGCAGCAGTTCTTTACCACGTTTTTTGGGTTAGAGCAGCCGCAGTGGGCGGGCTTTTTGGCAGATACGTCTACCCTGCCCGAGATTGTTCAGGCCATGATAGTGCTGTTTGGGCGGACGTCTAACCCGGTGCGGTGGGGGCTGATGAGCTCTGTGTTCAGCCATGGTAATTTGCTGCGGCGAACCCTTACGACGTGATAAGGCAGACGTGATGGGTGCGCTTGGGGCGAATGAGATTGAGCTGTTTGGCAATCGGCTGCAGCTGCTAGACGATCGGGCACTGTATTTGCCGGAGGTCGATGCGCTACTGGTGTCGGATGTGCACTTGGGCAAGGCTGAAACCTTTCAATCAATGGGCATTCCGATTGCTAGCGGCATCAATGAAGAGAATTTGGAGCGGTTGCGATCGCTCTGTCAGCAGACCCAGCCCAAAAGATTGCTAATTCTTGGCGATCTGTTCCACTCAAAAAAGTCTCTCGTTCCAGATGTTTTAATCGGCTGGGATCACTTTCTCAAAGAGAGTGCAGCGCAAGTCTCTCTGATCGTGGGCAATCACGACCGGAGGCTAGTGTCAGCACTTCCCCCCATGGCGATGGACTGCCAAATAGAGGCGGTGACGCTAGGAACTTTTTTGCTGAGCCATGAACCTGAAGTGGCGCAGGGCTCAGCGCTGAATATCTGCGGCCATATTCATCCTGTTGTCAGTTTGCGATCGCGCACCGATAGCCTGCGCCTACCTTGCTTTTTCGTAGAGCGTGATCAGCGGCGGCTTACTCTGCCCTCATTCGGAGAATTTACCGGTGGGTACGAAGTGGACCTTGTGGAGAACACCTGCGCCTATGTGGCCTGCGAGGGTGAGGCGATTCCTTTTGAGTGCGATCGCGCCCGCTAGCCGCGCCCGCTAACCACATTACGAAAAGCGAATTCTCGGGTCGAGCACACCGTACAAAACATCTGCCACCAGATTGAAAACAACAATCAAAATGGCATAGATAAACGTAATCGACATCACCACAGGCGTGTCGCTGCGAGTGATGGAGTCAATCAACAGCGAGCCAATCCCCGGCACGCGAAACACCTGCTCAGTTACCAGCGCGCCCGTAAAGACGCTCGGCACATCTAAGGCAATCAGCGTCACCACAGGAATGAGCGCATTTCTAAGCACGTGGCGTATAATCACCTGCCAGCTGCTGAGCCCTTTGGCATAAGCTGTGCGCACATAGTCCATGGTCAGCTGCTCAATCACGGCTGCGCGAATGTATCGCATGAGAACAGCCGTTTGAAACAAACTCAAAACCGCAATCGGCAGAATAGACTGCCTAGCCTGCGCCCACACACTGCCCAAGCTATTGACCACTAGGTTGCTGTCGTAAATAGACGGCAGCCAGCCTAAGCCAACGCTAAATAGCAAAATAAAGAGTAAACCCGTAAAAAAGGGCGGAATAGAAAAGCCTGCGAAGGCAAACGTCGTCACCAGCTGATCTATCCAGGTGTATCGCCGGAGCGCGGAGAGAATGCCCAGCGGAAACGCAATCACCACCGACACAGCGTAGGCCACCCCTACCACCCACAGGGTCGTCGGCAATCGCTGCAAAATTAAATCGCGCACCGGCACCGGATTGACAAAGGAGTAGCCCATATTGCCAGAGAGAAATGCAGTCGCCCACTTGAAATACCGGACGTAAACGGGCTGATCGAGTCCAAGGGCACGGCGAATATTTTCACGAATTTCTGGCGTGATGGACGGGCTATTGGCCAATTCACCCAGCGGATCGCCCGGGGCCAACGCCAGCACTAAATAAATCACCACGCTAATGGCAATCAGCGTCGGAATGGCAATTAGCACACGCTTTAGAACGTACTTGAGCATCGGTGGCTTTTACTGCTTCCCCCATCCGCTCAGCTTCCAAGTGCTCGCAGCCCAAGGGGTAAATTCTAGACCGGTGAGCGAATTGGAAATCGCATAGGGGTCGCTGCGCCGCACCAGTGGGATCAACGCAACATCTTCAATTAACAGATCGTTCATTTCGATAAACAGCGCTCGACGCTTCTCTGGGTCGATTTCTGTCCCTAGTTGTTCTAGAAGTGCATCATATTCAGGGTTGCAGTAGCGAGAAGAATTTTCCTTCGACCACTGGTTTTCTTTCTGCGAGATTTGGTCGCAGGCGTATAGCTCCATGTAGGAGTCGGGTTCGGGCGTTTCACTGTCAAAGGCAAACAGCTGCAAATCTGCGTTGAACTGATGCACTGAATCCGGGTTGGCCGGGTCGCCAAAGTACACCCCGGCCTCCACGCTTTTTAGCTCTACAGACATGCCGATACTTTCGAGATTTTGTTTGATGATCTCCTGGGTCTTTTGCCGCACAGAGTTGACTGAGCTGGTAAAGAGAAGGGTCATCTCGACGCCGTTTTTATCTCTTATGCCGTTGTTGTTAGTGTCTTGCCATCCGGCCTCTTCTAGCAGCTGAGCGGCTTTTTCTAGATTAAATTCATAGCTGGTATTGGGCGAGGTGTACTTGTCGGGGGCCACGACAAAGTTTGTTGCAACGCTGCCAGATTCACCGTAGAGCTGATTGGTAATGGTCTCTCGGTCTATGGCTAGGCTGATTGCTTCACGGACAGGCTTTTCAGACAAAAAAGGATGGGGGGTATCTTTTTGAGATCTTTCTCCATTGACTTCTTTGTTGGGGTCAGAAAAGTTGATGTAGACGCGTTCCATCTGTGGCTTAAAGACGTAGGTCATCTCTCCTTTTCCAGCGGCCTCTAAGCCTTGTAATACGGCTGGCTCAGCCTGCACGTTCCAAGCGTAGTCGGCTTCTCCCGTCTGCAAGACCGCCCGCGCCGACGAGACCGCATCGCCCCCACCCTTTAGCTCTACCGTTTCGAAGGCAGATGGCTCTCCGCGAAAGTTGGGATTGGGCTCATAGACGATGGTATCGCCCGGCTTGAAGGTTCTTACTTGAAAGGCGTTGGTGCCGACGGGGGAGGTGTTGCCCGGCGCAGAGCGGGCCTGGGCGCCCAAATAGTCGCCAAAAATATGCTCCGGTAAAATCATGCCGCTGCCACCTACGAAGGGGCTGAGTGGGGCTGGATTGGGCCGATTGAAGGTGACCTTAACGGTGAGATCGTCGAGGGCCTCTACCGTTTGCACGTCGCCGTAAAATTCGCCGGAAGTCGCGCCGACGGCTGGGTCTGTAATGAACTGATAGGTGAAGACAACATCTTCTGCGGTGAAGGGTTCACCATCTGACCAGAGAACGCCTGCCTGGAGCTTCCAGGTGACGGATGTATTGTCTTCGCTGATGCCGCCATTGTCTGTGGTGGGAATTTCTGCCGCCAAAATTGGCTCTAGGGTCTCTGCTTCGTTGTAGGCGGCTAGGGGCTCTAGCACGAGGCTTGCCGCTTCGCGGTCTTTGCTACCCGAAGAAAGGTGTGGATTTAGCGTCGTGGGCGCCTGCCAGTAGAGCAGCTTTAAGGTCTGCGAGTTTTGACCCGCTGCAGTCGAGCTGACTCCCTCTGCAGCGGGTGACTGAGTATCATTGAGCGGTTGGGGATTGCAGGCGACTAGCAGGCCAGCACTTAGGCAGGGAAGCGCAATAAGTGGCAGGCTTTTCTTTACAGAACGGATTAGACGCATACAGACAGAATTTCCTTGCGATCGCACCAAAACAAACTGCACAAAACAGCTAGGTGAAACTATAGCAAGCAAGGGGATATCTGAGGGTAGCTGATTGTACGGTGCCAGTTTTAGGCGCAGTTATTATCTAGTGCGAAGGCTCGCTGCAAACCTCACTAAAGCCAGCTAGGCCTTGCCATCGACAAAGGGCGTGTTCCAAAACCGCCAGTTTTCTTTGTTGAAGGGCGATCGCCAGCGGTAGATCAGCGCTGACTCTAGAGCTTGCCTAGCTTTGCGATCGGTTGGGGCCTGAGGCCAGAAGGCTATGCCTAGCTCACTGTTTAGCCCGTAGTCATAGTGGACCTGTCGGTAGTTCAGCAGGTACCGCTTGCAGTCGTGCTCGCCCTTCCAGCGCTGGTTTGATTTGATGGTTTCGCCGATGTAGAGCAAGATGGGGTTGCCAAGTGCGATCGCGCCATAGTCAATCACAAAGTACATCGCAGCTACGCCCACATCCTCAAACCGCCAGCGCCAAAATTCCGTATTTTGCCGACGCAGTGAGAATGGCTCTATCGAGCAGGCCACTGATTCATCGTCAGAGCATGCCGAGGCAAGGCCAAATAGGTCTCCTTGGGTAGCGGCTGGGGTCAAATGGGTTTGAAAGCCAATTAGCCTTTTCTTCCATGCCTTCAGTTCAGCGGCACTAATCTTGAGCTGAGGTTTAAAATTTTCGTAGGTAGAGTAGCTTGCTGCTTGCATTGCAGAGTCAGAAAGCAAGAAGGATTGACGGTCTTGAGTCATACAGACGACCTTGACAGCTAGATGTAGCGCAGTTTATCAAATTATATTTCTGCGAGGCGCTACATGTTGAATTTCCTTTAAACAATACTTACCCGTTATTCCACTTGACTCGGAGGCATTTTTTTGTGATGTTTGTCACTTAACTAAGGTGAAAAACACTGTCTGTAACACTGTGCAAGCATCTAACAGCGACTTAAATGTTTCTGATTTGTCAATGATCTAACCATAAAAAAGTTGAGCCGACTCACTTTAGAGAAGCTTGTAAAAAGTCGACGTATCAACTTTTTGTGATGCGATTTTCCGGGCTAAGGTCGAATTTAGTGAAGTGTTAACTGTTCCTCGTCCCTGTGCAGCAGAGCTCACTTCACTCTGCGGAAAGACCTTGCGACTGCCGTCGACCAGTTTTATCACTGTCACGCTAACCCCCGTCTCTTGTCAGGAATAGGGTTTCACTGAGCAGTCTCTACCCAAAAGCTAAGCAAGAAAGCTTATTGGGAAAACTGAGTTGGGCTTGGTCGCTATAGCTACTGATAAAAAAATCTGTTATGACTAGCCTCGATAGCGTAACTAATACGTTCAGCCAAGCCAGCTTCAAAGCAGCAATATTGGACTCAATGGGCACGATCCACCTTAGCAAGGCGTTTACTGTCGTAGAGGCAGTTGCCTTCAAGCGCAGCTGTCAAGAAGCCTTCGA
>JBCBIK010000053.1:0-27231 GCA_038524545.1 Cyanobacteria bacterium J06623_4
AGCACCGACCTGGCGATAGAGGGCCAAAGCCTGGTCGTAGTTTTCGATGGCCTCATCTCTTCGGTCGAGGAACTGCAACACATCGCCCATGGCCTGGAGCGTGTTGGCCCTCAGCCCGTTTTCCTGTTTTGTCTGTGGCTCCCAGCCTTCTAGCAGGCTTTCGTACAGGGTTAGCCGCACAGTATTGTGTCCTCGCAGCTGTAGCAGCATGTCGCAGCTGCTGTAGCGCTGCTGCTCATCGGTGAGCGATGTCAGATGGGTGTAGGCTGCTGCACGCTCTCCCAATGCACAATAGTGATAAAAAATTTCCTGATAAGCAACCGTCGCAGCCAGCTCGTCCGTCGATTCTAAGACGGGCTTTCGCACCTGCTGATAATGCTCAATGGCTAGGCGATGATCGTTTACGTTTGCCTGAAGTTGTAAATATCGCTGAACTAAAGGCTGAAACTCAAATAGTCGAATCCGTTCACTGCCGGACCCTTGTTTTTTGCTCTGCAGCAGCGACCTCTTTTCTAGCTGCAGTAGGTCTACTTCATCAATGGGAGCTGCAGCCATCGCCTGTGCGCCCATCAGCGAAAAAGGAAGCCTATATAGGCTCAGCGCTGGTAAAAGCTGCCGCTTATGTTCACTCAGGCGAGCGAGCGTTACGTCCAAAATTCTTTTGACACTGGTTTCAGGCTGACCCCGATGCGCCCCTACAAACTCAAACAAGTTGAGCCCATGTCTCTGCCGGGCCAAATACTCTAGCCTAGGCTCCTCTGGCTCTTCTACCAAAAGCCAGCCAGCCGCCAACTTGAGCAACAGTGGATGCCCACTCGCCTCCGATACAAACGCTTGCAGCGCCCGCGCCTCCCCCACAATACCTAGCTCTTCGAGCAGCGCGGCCCCCGCCTTCTTCGATAGGCCACTCAGCGTACGCCACCGGCAATAGGGCATCAGATTGTTCGGAATATCTGGCGCTTCCCGACTGGTCACCATCACCACGCTTTGCCCCGGCTCACTCAGCCACGTCATCAAAAAGTCGCCATAGCTAGCATCCTTCCACTCGCGATTCTCCGCACCGAGTAAAGTTTCCAAATTGTCTAACACCACTAGGCAGCGATGCTGTTGGAGCCGCTTCACCACCGCTTGAATGAGTGCCCTATCACCGACGCTCTCTTCTACCCGCTCACCAAAATGGGCCATCAGCCAGCGACCCCATAAGCCAAACGGATAGGCCTGCCCAAACGTGACAGCGATATTTTTTTCGAAGCGTTGATTATCTCTCTCGGTTTCATTTTCTGGCGCTGTTTCAAGCGGCAGTTCAGCGGTGCTAGCCATGGCCCCACTGTTTACCTGCTCACGCACTTTCCTCGCCAGCGCAGACTTGCCAAATCCACCCGCCGCCTTGAGGCCTACCAGCTGCACTGCCGGGTCATGCAGCCAGTTCACGATATCGCGCAGCTCATTTTCTCGTCCTTGCCAGTGTCTGGTGTCAGGACGAAACGCGTCATTGATGTAGTCAGCGGGCTGCGGTGTGGGGTTTGGCTTTGCCCGTTCCCATTCGGGCGACTCTAGCTAATCAGGCGGCTGCACGCCGTAGTAGTTATTTTGCGTAGCAACCTGATTTAGCGTGCTGCCCTGCTCAGCCTTACCTTGAAATCCAGTGCTGTTACCGTGGTTGTTTTGAGTCATCTGGCTATTGTCTTGCACTTTTCCGGCCTTTATTTCTTTCGCCAGCACCCTCAGCTCGTCCGCAAATTTCGGGTCTTCGCGCATCACAATCTTCAAGTAGTCAGCGACGGTTTCCACATCTGCCGACGTTCCCGCTTTACTCTCCAGCTTTTCGATAGCAGCCTGCGCCCCCGAAACGCCCTTCAGCCGGTTCACAATCTTTTGACGCAGTTCACCCATCTTCTTCAGCGCGGCATCGGTAAACTGCTTTGCCGCTTCACCCGCTGCCGTCTTCAAAAAAGAACGAAAGGCGAGGTCTGCGATCACCCCGACGGTAATTGCTGTTGCCGGATCACTCATAACAGTAATCTCTAACCCATAGACTTGCTGCTCTGCTTATAGCGTATTTAGCCTGCTTTTAATAGCTTTTTGATAGCTTCTAGCCTTAACAGAATGAAAAGCTACACTCTTTGGCTGCTCAATAGACGCTACGAAACCAGACAAAACCTGGGTTGACTGTCAGAAGTCTATTAATCAAAGTGAACCAGGGTTTGAACCGTGATCTCAAATGAAAAACCGAGTAACGCCGCTAAGCTTTTAACAATTGAAAGAGGATATGTCGAAGTTTACGAGCCAGATGCCTTCGAAGTAAAATTTACTGACTTGCAGAGCAAAGCATACGCTTTAGAGACTTTCCTAATTCACACATGCATCACAGTGCAGAATCTCACCATAGCCAATCCATGACACATCCCAACCTAAAAGAAATCCTAGCCAAACTCAAAAAACACCTTGAGCTTATCTACGGTGAGCAACTAATTTCGCTTATGCTCTTTGGCTCTCAGGCCAGAAAAGACGCCACTCCTGACTCCGACATTGATGTGATGATCATCTTGGACGAAGAAGTAGACGTCCCTGAAGAGAACAGAAGACTTAGCGAATTCATTGCAGCACTCTGCCTAGAGCACGATATTTTGCTCACTCACGTATGGACAGACTTGCAAGCCTGGAAAACAAGACAAGACCCCTTGCTAATTAATGTCAGGCGCGAAGGCATTGCAGTATGAATGAATCCCAAGCACTGCTGGTAGAAAAGGCTAGAGAAAGCTTAAAAGCAGCTAAGATTTTGTCTGATGAAAGTATGTATGGCTTCGCGACTTCCAGGGCCTACTACAGTATGTTCTACATTGCTCAGGCATTTTTGCTTGGTGAAGGGCTCACATTTTCTAGCCATGCGGCTGTGATTAGTTCATTTGGAAAAACATTCGCAAAAACACAGCGACTGCCAAGCAAGTACCATCGATATCTAATCGATGCAGCGCAAGTTCGTACCGATAGTGATTACAGTACAGCTCGTACAATCACAGCAGGTGAGGCATTTGAGAACATCTCTCATGCAGAAGAATTCATTAAGCTTGCAGACGGACTGTAAAGCGCGATCGCCCTCTGCTTTTACCTGACTAAACCGAGCCGCATATTGATGAGGAAGAATCGAGCAGCCAAATCCTCGCCGACCTTCAGAAGTATAGCGCTACCTTAATCGGCAGACCATAAAGTCGAGTTCAAAAAGACTTTTGAGAAAGAGATTTTAGAAAACTCCGTGATAAGAGGTTGCTGAGCAAAATAAAATTAGCTATTGAAACGGTAAGTAGGCGGCTTTAATTAAATGACTGTAAGCCGACTTGTCGTCTATGCCCCCCGACCCCCGATTTCGGGGAAGGCGCCTAGCCCAAAACATCTAGATCGCTCCGCCAAAAAGGTTTTGAGCGTCTTGCTTCAGAGCCCCGGAATCGGGGATGGGGGCCTCAACACGCTAACGTTCAACGACACTTACTTTCGGCTACCGACTTAGAAGCTGCTGAAACTTTAGAAGAGATTGTAAATCTTACAAAGCTCCAAGGCATGGACGATTACTGACGATCAATCGCCCGTATCGCAAGATACTCTAACCGTAGCCGCTACGCCACTTTCTCCAACTGCTGCCAGGTTGCTTTTAGCGTATCTAAAAAGGCAAAAACGGGGGGTGTCTGCAGTGCGTCGGCCAGAGTGATTACCCCAATGACTCGCTGCAGAGGAGCTGGCAACGTGCAGACTGCCACATCTTCTGGGATGGGTTCTGCCGCCAGCTTGGCGATAATTGTCGCCCCAAGGCCTCGGCGAACCATGCCTACAACCGTCGAATCTTCCTTCACTTCGTAGGCAGGCGATACTGACTGGCCGTGGGCCTGAAGATACTGATCGACATTGTGGCGGCAGCCATCTTCTGGCAGCGGCAAAATCAGCGGTAGGGCCGTCAGCTGCTGCCAGCTCAGAGGCCCATTTCCTTTAGGCGCTTTGGCCTTAGGCAACAGCGCCACATAGTCATCGCGAAATAGCTCCCACGCATCGAAGGCATCACTCACCGGCAAATAGGTAAAGCCAATATCGGCCTCTCCGCGCCGCAAAATTTCTTCAGCGCCGCGCACATCATTACCTTCCCCAATCGAGACGCTGATGCCTGGGTACTGACGCCGAAACTCTTCTATCACCACGGGCAATACGTGCGTCGCCACGCTGCGGAAGCCCACTACTCGCACTAGGCCCGCCTGCAAACCCTTGGCATCTTGCGCCTTACGACCAATATTTTTGAGGTGAGAGAGCATCGTTTGCGCTTCGGCGGTAACCTGCTGACCCACTGGCGTGAGCACCGCGCCCTGCCGCCCTCGGCTCAGTAAGCTGACCCCGAGTTCTTCTTCTAGGGTGGCGATCGCATGACTCACCGCCGACTGAGACAAATCCAGCTGAGACGCCGCATCGCTGAATGTGCCCGTCTGTGCGATCGCCACCAGTGCTCGCAGCTGAGAGAGCTTAATTCGATTGACATTAATCTCGGCCATGGAAAAGCAACCACCAAGAGCAGACACTGCAGTGAAGGCAACCAGATTCCTTCTACTGTTATTCCTTTTATAGTGTAGGTCAACCCCGCTATCTCCCCATTCATCGTTTATCGTTCATCATTCCTCCTCCTCCCCCACATGCCCCCCCTCATCACCGTTCGCCCAGAAGGCCTCTACTGCGAAGCCGGTAACTTCTACATCGACCCCTGGAAACCCGTCAGCACCGCCCTCGTCACCCACGCTCACGCCGACCACGCCTACAGCGGCCACCAAACCTACTACGCCACCGCCATTTCCGAAGGCATTCTACGCCGTCGCCTCGGGCAAGATATCCATCTCAAAGGCGTCAACTACGGCGATAAGTTCAAACTGGGTAAGACCTGGGTGTCTTTTCACTCGGCGGGTCATGTGCTCGGCTCAGCGCAAATCCGCGTTGAACATAAGGACGACGTGTGGGCCATCTCGGGAGACTACAAGCGCGATCGAGATCCTTCCTGTGAGCCCTTCGAGGTGATCGAGTGCGATAGCTTTATCACCGAAGCCACCTTTGGCCTACCCATTTACCACTGGGATGGCGGTGAAGTCACCGCCAAGCAAATATACCAGTGGTGGCAAAATGACCAAACCCGCCCCTCACTGCTCTTTTGCTACGCCTTCGGCAAGTCTCAACGCGTCCTCGCTGAACTGACCAAATTTACAGACCGTACCGTCTACCTCCATGGCGCAGTGCACAACCTCACCGAAATCTACAGAGAGGTCGGCATCGACATGGTGCCAACCGTGCCGGTCTCCCAGATGGAAAAATCCTACAAATTTGCAGGCGATCTGATCATTGCACCCCCGTCTGGCCACCGCTCAAGCTGGATGAAACGGTTCAAGCGTCCCCAAACGGCATTTGCTTCCGGGTGGATGGCCGTTCGGGGTAACCGTAGACGACGCGGCTATGAAAGAGGCTTCGTGCTTTCTGACCATGCCGACTGGCCTGGCCTGATTAAAACCATTGAACAAACCAAAGCCCGAAACATTTATGTCACTCACGGGCAAAATGATGTCCTCGCCCGCTATCTCAATGAGAAAATGAACGTCGAGGCCAGCCCCCTAGATACCCTGTTCGAAGGCGAAGCCGACGGATAGCGGCAGCGCATCTCGGCAGACGCTTGAGATCTAAAAGGTAATCTGCAAACCCGCCGACAAAACTGGGCTCTCCTCATCGTCCAAAATATCTTCTAACCGGAGATACAGGCCCGGGCCTTTTGGTCGACCCGTACCCACCGACTGGGTAAATCGCACGCCATCCTCATCGGTCAAAAACTGGTTTACAGCTACCGCTTGACTGCTACCGTCCGGCAGTGTCACAGTCTCTGTCAGCTGCTTACCCTCAGCATCTAGCACCGGCTCCGTGCGATACAGAGGCACGACATTACCAGCACTGTCGTAGTGGTAAGCTTCGCGCTGAACCTCACCAAAAGGATGAAAAGTCGCCTCGGCTCGCCACCCTACGCTGGCATTGCTACGCTGACCAAACGCCATCGCTCGGGTAAACAGCTCGGTACGAACGGTATTGGCAGCCGCTGTCCAGGGCGTATTGCCAAAGTTGTACACCATGCCCAAAGCCAGTTCACCCTGCAGCGGTGAAACATTGGGGTAGGTATCTGTATCGGTGGTGGTCGCTTCATCCATCGATACAATTTCGGCATCAGAGGCCTGGATCTCTTCTGTGACCACGGTATCAACTAGCACTTCCTCTCCTCGAACGATGCGACTACTCCGATCTAGCTCCGTTGTCGTTTTGTCGCGACTGATGACTTGGTTCGCAACGTATCTCAAATTGGTAAGCTCGCCATTATTCGTAAAGTCAAAGAATGCCGTCCCGGTATCTTGCACCGTTTCTGTCGTTTCTGTTGAAATCGTGTCGATTTGGGTCAGGGCGGTCTCAAATTGATTGAGCGTACGGATCGTCTTGATTTCATCAGCGACAACTTCCATGGTGGCTGTCGTTTGCCGAATCGTATCGCGCTGGTTGCCAATGCCGACTGTCAGTCTTCCACCCAAATAAAAGCCACCGGCTCTAGTCGTTCTGGCAAAGGCAGGCTGCCCCGGATCACTCGCTGCAGGCTCCATTGCAAACAGCTGGTTGCCAACCCAGGCGTCTACTTCACTGTTCAGATGGAGGTCTACAGTAGGGATGCGATCGCCCCCAAACACCTCAGCATAAATGCCTTGAATCCCATTGAACAGCTCCGTTACGGCATTGGCGCTTTCGCTGGCAAGGGTGTCTTCAACCGCGTAGGTCTCTTCTACAACCTGCCTAAAGTTTTGAGGTTGCTGGTCAGCAGCAATCACCGGCAGTCCGCCTTTGGCAATTTGGTAGCCCGTTTCAGTGCGGTTGACTTCGTAGCGCTCTCCCACCTTTAGCGCTTCAGCCGGTGGCTGTGGCACCAAAGCATAAATCACACGCCTCGCCTCACCCGGCGCTAGAACAATCGCCGACTGAGCATAGCCCCCCACAGTCCACTGCGGCACAAACGAAAACGTCCTATCGGCACGCTCAATCAGCAGCCCACCCACGTTGTTTGCATAGGCCGCATTCCCCAACCCAACTTTCTGCGGATCCGCAGGCGCAATCTCAACGGACTGGTCCACTGGGATATCGACAATACCTTCAACCACCGTCAGCAGATCACTCCGATTGGCAGTCCCTGGAGAAGGCGGTACGTAGCCAACCAAACGGCGATTACTTCCCCAACCTGTGGGCTCTAGCAGCGCCGGTCCCTCATCAGGACCAACCACCGTCTCACCCAGCATATTTGTCGCGATCCGATGAGTAGGCGTGAAAAATTGTGAGACACCTAGTGTGGCTGTCAGCCCCGCTTCATTGTCGCCCACCGTCGGATTAAAGGTGAGATCGCCGCTCACCAGCGTAGGAGGCCTCTTCGGATTAGAAAACAGGGGTGCGAGCTGTCCTGATAGCGTCGCCCCATCGCTACCAGCACGCAGCTGACTGTTGCGAGCATAGCGATGATAAATGAGATGTTCACCGCTAGCTGTCACGACACCGCTTGAGTGGCCCAGCCTAGCCGCTGAAGAATTAGAGATTTCGACTTCACCAAAATCTCTAACTTCTTCGGTCACAGTCTCTACAACGATATCGCCCTCAAGCGCTTCAGTGAGAATGACCTCTTCCTCACGAGACTCCGCAGCCAAAGGCGTCTCTACCGTTTCAGTATTCGTTTCGCTCGTGGTGGAAGTCCGGGATACATCCCCCTCACCACGGCCACCTAGCAGGTCGGAGAGGTCGACATCGTCAAAGTCTTTGTCTCCGCCATTAGGCAAATCTTCGACGGCAAAGTCGCCTTCTTCTGTAAAGTATACGCCCGACTCGCGAAGAGAGCCGTCGTTACGCCTCAGGTTTACCACGCGCACGCGCACTGTGTCGTTGACACCGTAGTCGACGGTCACCTGATCCGCGTTGGGCAGGGTCTCTCCGTCAGGGCCAATCTTCACACCATCGCCTGCGACGAGCGCAGTGGCGGGGTCACCTTGGGGAACACCCTCTTCATTTATAACCCTAGCTTCAATGCCCTCTGCAAACCCATGAGTACCCGGACGTCTTTCTATTTTTAGGTCAGCAGTAAACTGTAGAGAAGTGGGCTCCAAAGTATACTGACCGCCAACGTCCTGCTGCGCTAAGCCCTGCTCGACTGAGCGCTCAATGTAGTCAACATCGGGCCTAATTTCAAAGGTGTTAGGGGATAACTCGTCAGAAAAGACGGGCTGTGAGAGCGTTGGTTGTCTGGGGCCTACAAGGCCATCAGGAAGAGGGATGTTTGAGCCGTTATCTAAAGGGCCAGTCTGAATGTCGAAGGCGTTTCTATCGACTGTTACCTGACGAGTATCAGGGTCAAGGAAAACAGTTGCCTCCTGAGCGATCGCATCGGGAGTAACGGCCAAACCCAGCCCAGCAGTAGGTATGAGCACCCTAGAGATCTTAGAAAGTTGAAAATAATGAAAATAATAATTAGGCCAGGGGCGATCAGTATTCATATAACGGAAGGTAGACATTCTTAAAAAACGCTTCACCACACGGACCAAACCACCGACCCTTCTATGAAGGCAGGTCACTTCCGTGTTTTATCAATATCGGTATAAATTACAACAACTATTTTGCTAAGCCATTACACCTAACCTCGACAGCATAGAATTTCTCTCTAAATCTGCAGAGTATTGAATACTTCTGCGTAGGCTATTCCAATTCGGAAAACATTTCTAAATGTGGTGCTCAAGAATGCTGAAAAGCACAGAAAAACATATTTTCAAAGATATTTTCCTTCCACAAAACGCGTCAAACCTCTCTTCTCACATAGGTTTCAAAGGATTTAAAACACTCATAAAATCAATAACCGTTTATATATAGATTCAGTAAAGTGTTATCCACACAGACAAGGAGAAAACAAATTTCTATCGCTATCTCAATAGCAGCTATTAACGAAACGAAAGCAAACAGAAATCACTACGCGCAGAAAAAAGAGCCATTTTATATTCGGCAAAATGTATATGACAAAGATCACATGCCGAGCGGCTTATTTTTATACCGGATAGCCCTGAATTGACACTCTAGGCAGATGACAGCTAACTGCTACGCTCTCTATCGTCGAGATACCTACCTTTAGACAGATCCCAAGCAACCTTCAGATAGATTGGCCTTTCAGATAGGCGAACATGACGCTATTTTTCTCACTGATGAGCGGTTTGCTAATTGCCGTTGCGCTGCAGTTGGCCGCAGCAAACCTCGGTATCGCCATTGGCCTCACCCTGCTAGACTGGCGTCCAAAAAGTCGACTTACGCATCGCTCAAGTGACCCTGAGCATTCTGATAGAGCCAGTTCTAGCCAGCTGCCTTCTGGCAATGCCCCGACCCAAAATACATCAGCAGACACTGAATTTTCTCTGCCAGTCACCCATCTGCTGGGCTTTGGCGTGGCGGCTAGCCTATCGATAGTGCTGTTTGTAGCCTCACTGCTAGCCGTCGAATTTAGCCAGCTGCTAGCCCCTCGTAGGGGCATTATCTTTGGCATCGTGCTTTGGGCGACCTATTGGCTGCTGTTTATTTGGCTGAGTTCTACGACGGTGGTGATCGCAGCCAATTCGCTCCTAGGCACTGCGATCGCCGGCGGACGGCGACTGCTCACAACAATCACCCAAACCTTCACCTCAGCAGACTCACCAGCAACTCCCGCTTCAGATCAGTCTAGCCTCCTCAAAGAACTCTCCGCAGAAATTTCGAAGGTTGCCAGCGTGCGACAAGCGCTACCGGCCCTTCTTGCCCATCAAAAGGAAACGCTGATTGCTGAAATTTGCGATCGCACCCAGCTCTCTCCTCCAGAAGTCCAGAGCATTATTGAAGCGATCGCGACAAACACGAATTTTGAAAAGCAATCAGAAAACAACGACAACAAACAAAACTCACCCACAGAAGCAAAGACACCACTGACAGAACATAGCTCAACAGCTGTCATCGTAGAGCCCTCATCCTCAGCTACATCCGCTCTGTCATCGCTACCGGCTACGATGGCCTCACAGCTCGACTTACCCAGTTGGCAAAGCATCCTCAAACGAGCCTTAACTCAAGTAGATCTATCCGGTTTAGATATTGAAACACTACTGCAACAGTTTCCCCAAAACATACAGCCAAGTCAGCACATCGCTGCGCTACGAGACAATTCGATTACTTTCACCAAAAAATCCATTCCAGAAGTAGACAAAACAGAGCAAAGAATAGACCACAGCGCTGCTATCGAATCTATCCAATCTAAGCTCGTTTCATACTGCCGCTACACCAACCTAGATTTACTCACACCTCAACACCTTGCTGATAAGATAGATGCCCAGCGGCAGCAACACGGGCTCTCCGAGTCAGAATGGCGCCAGTACAGTTTAGACATAACGGCCATAGAATCTGTATTAGACCGTCGCAAGAAGCTGCCAGAGAAGAGAAAACAACAGTTAGTAGAAACATTGCACCAGTCTTGGCCACTTCCTTCTGAACCAACCATAGCGCCAAGTCAAAAAGAGGCCGTATCAGGAATTCGAGCGATCGCACATCAAGCCAATCAAACGCTAGAAAGTCACTTAGAGTGCATAGACTGGTCACAGGTATCACTAGAAGGTATCAAGCCTGAAATCATTCTGCTACTAGATCAGCTCGAAGCGGGTACGTTGCAGTCACTAGACTGGGCTGCTCTGACTCATCGCATCCACCTGCCCACCGATGCAAAAAAAGACTTCACAAACTGGCTACAGGCCACGTTGACAGAAAAATTAGCAGCTGCTGGGCCCGTAGCCATAGAAGCCGGTCAATCGCTTTCACAGCAGCTCACAACGATACTCTCAGAAAGAATCACCCAGCGCCTATCTCACCAAGAGAAGTCAGCGCTGCAGCCCACCAAACTCGCAAAACAACTCACTCAGACTGTCGTTAGCACCCTCTCTACCGTTCCCTACCCGACAGAACTGATAAGCACCTCAGATGTCAGCGAACTGTGGCAACATCTCTGGGATAAAGATATGTGGCAACAAGCCTTAGAAAACCGAAAAGATCTCACTACAGAAGAAATTCAGAAGATTCTTACCTGGGGAGAAACTGTATGGCAAGGCGAAGCACAACAGATTGGGAAGTGGCTAGAGGCCATTCGAACTGAAGCTCAAAAGCTATTGTCCTTGCCAGATATATCGCCCGTAGAAACGACCCGGCAGTATGTCGTAAGCCAGATTGCAAGGGTGCAAGCGCAGCTCTCTGAACGCGCGATCGCAGTTCAAACCGAAATTCAGCAGCAGGCAGAAGCCGCCCGCAAACAAGTTGCGATCGCAGCTTGGTGGCTCTTCATTGCTCTCATTTCATCCGGTAGTGCTGCCGCCGGCGCAGGCTGGCTCGCCACAACGTATTAGACATAAGAGATATGTAAGATATGCAGAACCAATGAACCCTATGCCATAATGAATGCTATTGAATTCCCTGCTTGGCCATGGTTCAACAACTGCTAAATACAGAATCAATAGAGCCTACACAAGAGCCTACCCAGACGGTTGATGAATTAGATATTAGCCACCTCACCATTGAAGACGACACACCTGTGGATAATTTTCAATCCGCCCAGCAGCAGCGCCTACTGGTAGATACGCTGTGTAGTAACGATACTTTACCTCTGCCATTTATCGCTGAATCCAACGTTGGGCTGTTTTACAAGCTTAAGGGGGATCCAGTTGTTCCCGATATGCTGTTGAGTATGGATGTGCAGCGTGCTGAAGATCTCAGTGAAAGACGAGACCGGGCTTATTTTGTCTGGGAGTTTGGAAAAGTTCCAGAAATTTGTGTTGAGATCGTTTCTAACAAAGAAGGGGATGAAGTTTCGCTCAGTGCAAAATCCAAGCGTAAGGGCAAGGTAAAAAGTAAAAAGGATCTCTATGCTCAAATTGGTGTTACCTATTACGTCGTCTACGATCCGCTGCAGCAAATTCAAGATGAAGACAACATGAATGGTGCGCTGCTGCGAGTGTGGAGTCTGGTATCGGGTCGGTACGTTGAGCTGACTCCAGCAGCAGGTATTACTGATGTTGGGCAAAGCACACAGCTTGAGACAGTCGGGCTAGGGCTCACTCTCTGGAAAGGCCCTTTTGAAGAAAAAGTCACTCGTCAGTGGCTCCGCTGGTGCGACTCACAAGGTCAGGTTTTACCTACAGGTGCGGAAGGTAAAGCGATGGAGCAACAGCGTGCCGACGCTGAGCAACAGCGTGCCGATGCCGAGCAACAGCGTGCTGACGCTGAGCAGCAGCGTGCCGATCGCTTAGCCAAAAAGCTCAGGGAGTTAGGCATTGACCCAACCGAAGAGTTGTAGCTTTGAAGAGTTGTAGCTTTTTAGATAAGTTGTAGCTTTTTAGATAAACTGTTAACAGTCATTGAGTCCTGGATTATCTATGAAGCTCTCTCGGCGAAGTATTCTTGTAGGAATAGATGAAAAAAGCGATACCGACCGCCTACTCGCTGTAGTAACTGGCGCTCCGTACAGTAATCAAGGAATCTTACGGAGTGCCTTGGGATAGTGCCCTCATACTGCAGAATTGTTCTCAGCATGTAGTGACGAAAGACGGCTTTGCCACCTTCTTGTGCAGCAAACTGCAGAATTTTTACCCCGCCAATAAACAGACAAACCACTCCTAGGGCAGCGCTAAGGCGAATATCTCGCTCTATCGTCCAGGCCAGTAGCGCAGAAATTCCACAAAACCCAAGTAAAACAACCAATCGAAAAGCACTCAACCTCACTGAGTTCAACATTACGCTGCGCACACCCTGTTCAGGAGATTTTTTGTCTTCCAGGTCCGACATTGAATAACTCGGCTTCAGTTGAACAAAGCAGCTGATGCACAGGCCGTAGAGTACCCCAAAGATACCTCCCCAAAGCGGCATAGGACTTATCCAGACATCCGCAGACATCACCCTACCGACACCATAACCAACCAAAGCACCTAGTGCAGCCCCAGCCAAAGCCTGCCCAAAGACAACAGCATTACTAAATGGTAAAGACATCACATCATAGAAGGCTATCTCATCCATGAAGTCGTTCAAGACAGCCTCTGTCACCATAGCATCGTTCAGTTTTTCTCTGATTTCTTCTATGCCATGGCGGCGGAAGTAATTCACAGCCAACACGATAATCTCTACCGAGGCAGTCGTCATCGAAGACAACAAGGGAAACTCTAAATATCTGTAGATAGCGGATCTTTCAGTGCGATCGCCCAGCTTTCGTCTCAGTTTGCTGGTGTACTCCGCAAGGGAGCGCTGCACAAGCAAGTCGAAAATAATGTCGAACGTGAAGTAAGCAGCAAGCCCATTTCGACTTTTAATATACCTGGGCTGCAATCGCTCAAGAACAAACTCCGTCTGAGATGACTGCGTCATCATATCGGCTATTTGGCACAACCAATAGTGAGTTTGATCTTTTGTTGGCTGCGGCTGATTGTGGTAAAAGTTGTTTTTTATTTTTCGCGTGAGCATGCGCTGCACATAGGCGCTCAGCAACAGCGTCCGCCGCTCTTTAACAGAGGCTCTCTGCGGCAAATCTTCAACCGAAAGCGCTTCGCGGGAGAGTAGAGAAATAGTCAATAAAAATGGATTGTGTGCAAGTTCGTACAGCGCCTCGTCTTGTTCGAGAATATGCAGAAAGTCCGTTTGAGAGAGGGTTTTCAGGTGGGTTTTGAGCTGATGATCGGTAAGCTCATGGAGCACAATGGCGCTGTTTAGCGCAAGCGGGACTTCGCAGCTGTCGTATTCTTCTTGACGGCTACATATCAACAGCGTTTGCAATCGAAACTCGCTGGCCATGAGCTGATTGATATCTTCGATACAAGGAGCTTGCACAGGACTGGGAAGTTCATCTAGGCCATCTAGCATAACGGCAAATTTTTGAGCCTTCAGCAAGGCCGTGGCCGTCTCTTTGTTTAAACCGTACTTTGCTTGAAGTTCTGTTTGTAGCCACAGCCAAAGAGACTGTTTGGTTGGTCGGTAGGTTGAGAGGCTAAGTAAAACAGGAATGGGGGCATCTGTCTGAGTTCGCGCGCGATCGCACAACACTCCAGCCAATACCAGCATCAGCGTTGTCTTTCCTGTCCCTGGCTTGCCCAGTATCAGCAGCTTCCCATCCGCTTCATCAAAGACCTGCGTAATATCCCACCCGTCAGGCACAGGTTCTGGAGGGCGGTTGCCAAGCTTATTTTCAGCATCCCAAGGCCGGTAAACCTTGCCAGGATGAGACACCATTCTCAGCGGAATGAGCTGGTCATAGTACAGAGATTGCTTTAGCCGAGAAGCAACTTCCCCGCTGACGACAGTCAGAAAAGTCGTCTCGTAGTCCGGGCGAATTTTTAGCAGCAGACGGATAGCCTCGGCATTGGCACCATTGACAAAAATATTGCGATCGCCCGTGACAATCACCGCGCCATCAGCACTGCCACCAATGGCCACCGCGCCTTTTCCCGTTGCGATCGCCACAGACTTTGCCTGACTCCTAGCCGCTGCCACCACCGCATCTAGCTCAGCCGCGCTTAGCAGCGCCCCCGCATCAATCCGTTGAAAAATCGCCTGTAGGTCTGAAGGTGCTGTCATAGAACCAAGCCAAACGAACCCACGCTGTCATCTGCCTAAACCTTGTCTGCATCGGTCCGGCGCAGCACATTGGTAATCGCATTGCGCGTCGCTTCTGCGCCAAAGCCCCATGCCAACAGCGCAAAATAATCTACCGGACCATCCGCGCCAAAGGTCGGCTTCTCCAAATACAGCTGATTAAACCCTGTTCCCGCCAGGAATACAATCGTCGTCAGATATCCAGCCGTAGAAAATAGCTGTAACCTCTGGTTAGCCGTCAGCCCCAGCCAGCTCAGTCCTTTGAGGATAAAGTTTTCATCCGCTGAAAAGCTGGGCTGTTCTGCCGATTGCGGCGCCGTCGGGGCCATTATCTCATGGCTTACCGGTGCCAAGACCTCTGCGTTGACTTCTTCGATAGCAGCGACTACTTCTGGGCTCTTGGCTTCCCCCAGCTCAAACCCCCTCGAAATTGCCTTCGGTACCCTCGCCGCCTTCAGCTTCTCAAGCTCGGAGAGTGCATCCATAGCCTCCCCAGTTTCCGTCTCTAAAAAATTAATACCCGACGTTTCGAGGCTATCTGCCGGTAACAGGTCAACAATCTGCCGCCAAATCCCTGCTGCCTTCGTTTCTATCTCACTGAGCTTTTCTTGTATCTCATCGGCCAAGACCTCAGGCGTCAGTGTATCGCCTTTGAGTCGATTCAGCTGCTCTCGCAACTGATCAAAGCGGCGACGGAGCCGTTCATAGGCCGTCAACTGCTGTTTGTATGCTTTGACCTGAATGACCAAATCGCTGGGCTCTGCAAGGGCCGCCATACCCGCGAATACTTCCTTAAGCTCTTTTCTCAGAGCCTGTGTGTAGCGTGTAGTCGCGTCATCATCATCTGCAAATGACAGCTGTGGCTGCTGAGTCAGGTCCCGGTCAAGGTCTTCCATTTCACTAATGATGGCCAGCCAGCTCGCACGCTCACGGGCCCACTTCCGCCATAGGCCACTGGCCTCTAAAACGGCTTGCTGTGCGTCGCTGAGCTGATTGGCACCTCTGAGTTCTGTCGCATCGTGCAGCAAGGGAAAAATCTTTGCGGTAAAAGCTTTGGGTAGCTCGCTATCGGCCTCTACCTGAGCACGTAGGTCATTCATACTCACCGTCAGCTGGTCAACACTGCGCCCCCAGCGCGTGTAGCTAGAGGTCGTGGTACCTAGCAAAACGCCCAGCACCAATAATAAGAGCGGCAGTGGCCAGGGATCTTTTATCCGAACTGTAATGGGAATGCTGGTTTCGCCGTCGGCATAGCTGAAGAGTAGAGAACCCTGATATTCACCGCTCGGAGCACTCTGTAGATCGAAGGTCACCGGTAAATTTTGCAGGTTATTGGCCGCGATACTTGCAAGGTCTGGTTCGACATCAATCAGGTTTCTAGAAAAGATGCGATCGCCCTCACTGTTGTATAAGTCGACCGTATCAATTTGTACCGCTTCAACAGAATCGGTTACCCGCAAGGCTAAGTTTCGAGTTTCAGATACGTCCTTTTTGAAGAGTCGTTCGAGCAGGTTCGGACGCGTACTCGTCACCATTAGCGCCTCAGGAATAATCTCAACCTGATTTTGAGCGGCGACGGGCAAACCCAGCACGAAACCTGCGCTGACGAATGAGAACATCACCATAGAAACGTTCAGACTCTTCATAGCAACCTTCTAGTCAAAAATTTCAATAGAGTTTTTCAAATACCGATATGTCTGGAATTGAAATTAACCTGAAATCTAATCTTATTTATCAAGTGGCAGGATATCTTTACCTTATCGGTCTATCACTATCGCTAATTACACTATCCATCGCAAAAGACCCGTCTTAGAAAATACAGCTGTAGGATTCAAACCAATGGGCACTCAATTTGAACAGGGACACGCCTGCATTATCGGCATCGGCGGCGATTTACCAAATACGACAACCGATGCCTTAGCGCTGGCCAGTGTTCTCAAAGATCCTGGAAGCTGCGCCTACCCACCTGAACAGGTGCAGGTACTCACGGCAGAAACCGCTACCCGAGACAATGTCATCCAGGCGCTCGAAGCCCTAGCCAGTCAGACAAATGACGACTCCACGGTGTTGATTTACTTTTCAGGACATGGCTACCAGCTGAGCAGTTCGTTTGTTGACTCTTACCACCTTTTATGCCACGGCTACTCCACCCAAAACTTAAAAGGAACGGCGGTTAGCGGTAGCGAATTTACAGAACTGCTGCGAGACATTCCAGCCAAAAAGCTACTGGTTATTCTAGACTGTTGTCACGCAGGCGGGTTGAGCGATCTCTCCGACTTTCAAATCGCCAAATCACCCCTTCCCCCCGAAGCAAAAAAAATGTTCTCCAAAGGAGACGGTAGAATCATCATCGGCTCGTCCCATGCCGAGGAGCTTTCCTATGGCGGGAAGCCTTACAGCGCATTTACCCACGCGCTTCTACAAGGGCTGTACGGAGAAGGCACAACCAAAAAGGACGGCTATGTCCGGGCCATGGATTTGGCCATGTATACCAGCCGAATCGTGCCCACACTCACAGAAGATAAACAGCATCCTGTGCTCGACATCGACAAAGCAGATAACTTTGTTCTGGCTTACTACGCAGGCGGCGATCCACAGCCGAAGGGTCTACCTCCTGAGCTAGCCCGCCCGCCCCAAATAGAATCTACACCCAGTGAGCTAAGTAGCAATATTACCCAAACAACAGCTTCGGGCCCAGGGTCTGTAGCTATTGGAGGCAGTGCGCAAGGCGCTACCATCACCACCGGTAGCCACAACACCGTTGGGTCATACAACGTAAATCAACAGGGGAAATACAACATCAATATCGGCTCCACAAGAGAGGAGTCTACCATCAACATTGGAGATACCCAGATGGGCGACCAGAAAGGAGAATAGTTTGGGCAAATGTTTTGACGTATGCTGGGATACAGAGATTTGTCGATGATAGAGATTTGCCTATCATCGACAAATCTCTATGATTGAGGTTCGCAGAGATTCGTCACCGTCTGATCTGTTCATGCCAGAATAAAAGGGATTATTCACACGTATATTTCCCATGGCCCTACCGACCACTCTTACGACGCTAGACGGCACCGCGCTTTCACCAGAGGCGATCGCAGACAAAGTCGTGCTCTTTGTCAACGTTGCCAGCCAGTGCGGCCTCACCCCCCAATACACAGGCCTCGTCGAACTCGACAAAAAATATCGCGATCGCGGCCTCGTCATCATCGGCGTCCCCTGCAACCAGTTCGGCATGCAGGAGCCCGGTAGCCCCGAACAGATCAAAGAGTTCACCCAGTCTAAATACGACGTGGACTTCACCCTGCTACAAAAGCAAGACGTCAACGGATCAAACCGCAGTCCGCTCTACAGCTTCCTGATTGGTGACGGCCCAGATATTGACTGGAACTTCGGCAAGTTTCTTGTGGGTCGCGATGGTGAGACCGTGACGCGATTTGGCCCTCGCACGACGCCAAGTGACCCGGAGCTGGTAGCAGCCATTGAGAAGGCGCTCGGGTAGCGGGCGCGTCAGTCAGAGAGGTCACCTAATGAAGCTAGCCGCTATCGACATTGGCACCAACTCCATCCACATGATTGTGGTGCAGGTTTTGCGGCGGCGGCAGTTTGAGGTGATTGACCGCGTTAAGGAGATGGTGAAGCTCGGCTCAGGCGTTTTTGCCACCAATCACCTGAGCGATCGCGCCTACAACCTTGGGCTCGACACCATCGAACGCTACGTGACGCTTGCCGACCAGCTGGGCGCCGAAGAGATTATCACCGTTGCCACCAGCGCCACCCGCGAAGCGCAAAATGGCAGCGCCTTTCTCAAAGAAATTTTTCGGCGCACCAAAATTAGACCTCGCATTATCTCCGGTAAAGAAGAAGCCCGGCTAATTCTTTTGGCGGTGAGAAACGCGATCGCACTCCAATCACAAAATGCCCTCGTTCTAGATATCGGCGGCGGCAGCACCGAAGCCGTCGTCGGCAACCACGAAGATATTTTCTTTGCCACTAGCCTCAAGCTCGGCGTCCTCAGACTGCTCGATATGGTAAAAGATCAAGGCCCCATTGGCGAAGAGGCCAGAAGCGTTCTCGAAGCCCACATTCGCTTTTTGTCAGAAGGTGCGATCGCTCAAGCCAAGCAGGTCGGATTCACCCAAGTTATCGGCACCTCAGGTACCATTCGCACCCTAGGCGAAGCCGCCTACCTCGCCAGCCAAGACACCCCAAATAAGCTTCAATCTGTGAACGCCGAAGTGGTCTCTCGCGAGGCTCTCGCTGCCCTCACCGACCAGCTCGCTAAGCTCACCCCTCAAGAACGGGAAAACATCTCAGGCATCAGTAGCAAACGGGTAGACGCCATTCACCTAGGCGGCATTCTCCTTGGTGAGCTTCTCCGCCAAGCAGACGTGCAGCAGCTCACCCTATGCGACGCCTCCCTGCGCGAAGGGCTCATTCTCGACTACCTGCAGCGCCATCCTAGAGCCGTGTCAGACGCGCTGCCTCAGGCAGACCTACGCCATCGCAAAGCAGCCCAGCTCGTGGTCAAATACGGCGCAGATTGGGAGAGAAACCAGCATATTGCGCAGCTCGCCCATCAGCTGTTTGAGCAAACCCGGCCCCTCCATCAGCTCAACAACTCAGAAAAAGAAATCCTCGAATATGCTGCCCTACTTCACGACATCGGTCAATATCTTTCCCTCAAGGCCTATCACAAAAGCTCTCGCTACATTCTAAAAAGAGAAGATCCGCGCGGCTTCACTGACGAGGAAATGCTACTAATTGGCCACATTATTCGCTATCACCGCAAAAGCCACCCAAAAACAAAACACAAACAGTTCAAAAGACTCTCCGACTCACAACAACACATCGTGTGGGTGTTAGCGGGTCTGCTGAGAATTGCCATCAGCCTTGATAGGGCAAAGACTCAGCAGGTCGCGTCACTCACCTGCCATCTGAAAGAAGATGCGATTGAGATTGTTCCATCTGGTAGTGGCGATATGGCCATAGAGCTATGGGCAGCTAGGCGCGATCGCTACGTCCTCGAAAAAGCCCTCGACAAAAAAGTCACCCTTCTCAAAAGCGAACAATAATCACCCCGAAATTCACCCACATCATTCCTTAGCCGTCCGCGCTCACGACTCAGCAAATTTTCAACTTGATCCATCCCGTTCTCGCTACAGTAGAGACCGTTCCTTCTTCATCCTTCGGCACTGGCCCTGCCCAGCGACAACCGTACGGCTCACCATGCAACCTTCTCACCCCATCGATCACGATTTAGTCCTTGTCGGCGGCGGCCATAGCCATGCACTCGTCCTCCGCAGAATGGGCATGCGTCCCTGGCCCGCCAATGTCAGACTCACCCTGATTACAAACTTGGCAGATACACCCTACTCTGGCATGCTGCCCTGCCACATTGCAGGTCTCTACGATTTTGACACTGCCCACATCGACCTGCGCCCGCTTACCCGCTTCGCAAACTGTCGACTGGTGATGGATCAGATGATCGGCCTAGATACCGATAAACAACAGATCATTTGTCAGAACCATCCTCCCATCGCCTACGACACCCTATCTATTGATATTGGCAGCACACCCACGAAGTCTCACGTACCGGGAGCCGCCGAGCACGCGATTCCAGCAAAGCCTGTTCCCAATCTTCTAAATGCCTGGAACCAGTATCTCAACAGCCTCGAAAAAGCCCTCAAAGAAAATCCTCAAACACCCGCCATTATCAGCATTGTCGGCGGCGGTGTGGGCGGTGTAGAAATGGCCTTTGCCATGCAGGTAAGACTCTGGGCGCTGATGAAACACTACACCCAAACACCCGAACAACAGGTAATCGTGCATATTTTTCAGCGGGGGGCTCATCTGGCAAAGGGGCGTAACCAGTGGACTCAGCGCATGGTAGAGCGCATGTGCAAGGCGCGCGATATTCAGGTGCACACCGGAGAAAATGTATGTGAAGTGGCCGCCGATGCCGTGCGCTGTGACTCCGGGCTAGCAGTGAAGTGCGATCGCACCTTCTGGGTCACCAACGCCTCTGCCCCGCCCTGGCTTACACAGACCGACCTCTCCCTCACCCAAGATGGCTTCATCGCCGTCGAAGACACCCTGCAAACCCGCAGCCACCCGAATATTTTTGCCGCCGGTGACGTTGCCACCATGGTCAACCACCAGCGTCCCAAGGCGGGTGTGTTTGCCGTTCGTCAGGGGCCTCCCCTCTACGAAAATCTCAAGCGCCACGTCACCGGACGCTCACCCAAGCCCTTCAAGCCTCAGCGCCGCTATCTCAACATTATCGACACCGATACCCAAACGTCCATTGCGTCCTGGGGTCCCTTTGCCATCCATGCCAAATGGTGCCGCAGCTGGAAAGACAGCATTGATCGCAAGTTCATGTCGCTCTTTTCCGACTTTCCAGAGATGTCTCCTAGGATGTCTCCTAGTGCGTCGGCCCCAGCGACCTCTCCGTCCCAACCAGCCCCCCACATGCACTGCGCCGGCTGCGGCTCCAAAGTTGGCAACCTAACCCTCATCCGCGCCCTCAGCCGCATGCGATCCGAAACCGACCGCCACGCCGACTGGCCTCACCGCGAAAACATCTACACCGGACTCGACGAACCCGACGATGCCGCCATCATCCGGGTCCCCGCCGAAAAACTCGCCGTCCACAGCGTCGATCAGTTCACCGCCATCGTCGACGATCCGTTTATTTTTGGCCAAATCTGCGCAAATCACTGCCTTAGTGACCTGTTTGCCATGGGCGCAACGAGCCACAGCGCGCTCTCCCTAGCCACCCTGCCCTACGGCAGCAGCAAATTGCAAGAAGAGACCCTCTACCAGCTGCTTTCGGGCCTGATGCATGGCCTGAGCGAATCGAAAACATTCCTAGTCGGCGGCCACACCACCGAAGGCCCCACTCTCTCCCTAGGCCTAGCCTGCAATGGCTGGCTCGACCCCAGTCAAACCTGGAAAAAAAGCGGCCTACAACCAGGGCAATCCCTCATCCTGACCAAGGCACTGGGCACCGGGACACTCTTCGCCGCCGACCAGCAACTGCAGGCAAAGGGCCGCTGGATAGAAGCTGCGATCGCTAGCATGCAACAGTCCAACCGACTCGCAGCGACTTGCTTAAGGCAGCACGGAGCGACCGCCTGCACCGATGTCACAGGCTTTGGCCTCGCAGGCCACCTCCTCGAAATGGCCAAAGCGTCAAATGCACAGGTGAACTTGGAGATAAGTGCGATCGCCCATCTCCCCGGCGCGTTCCACACGCTAGAAAATCAGCTCATCAGCTCCCTCCACCAACGCAATCAAGACAACGCACTCCCCGCCATCCACCTTGGTCGCACACCGTCCCACCTACCCAGCTTTCAAATTCTCTTCGATCCGCAGACCGCAGGCGGCCTGCTGGCCGGTATCCCCAGCGAGCAAACCAACGATTGCCTCAGCCAGCTACACCGTCTCGGCTACAGCCACAGCTGCTGCATTGGCACCGTCACCGCCAAGCCACCCAGCCCAAAAGCGCCAAACCCTACCAAACCCCTTACAATTACAAAGTGGTAGCGCAGCGCCGGGCCTCAAATCCTCCTTTCAACAAAGGTCAGACCATACCTATTTTGCGCAGGCCTTCGCAGCACCTGATCTACCCAATACCGAACCAACCTAGTACACGTGTCCGAAACCCGCTCAGTCTCCGTCGATGAATTCCTAGCGTCACCCGGTCCTATTTTGGACGTGCGCAGTCCCGGAGAATTTGAACAGGGTCACATCCCCGGAGCCGTCAGCTTTCCGCTGTTCACCAATGAAGAACGTGCTCAAGTCGGTACCTGCTACAAGCAAAAAAGCCGTGATCAGGCCGTAGAGCTAGGGTTTGACTTGGTCGGGCCTAAGCTTGGCGACTTTATTCGCAAAGCCAAAGCGCTGGCCCCCGAGCGCAGGGTGAGAATTCACTGCTGGCGAGGCGGCATGCGCAGCGGGGCGATCGCCTGGGCGCTCAACATGGCCGGATTTCAAACGCTCACCCTTCAGCGTGGCTACAAGGCCTACCGGCAATGGGTCCGCCACATCCTAGCCACCCCGAAGCCCATCCTTCTCCTGGGCGGCATGACCGGCACCGCCAAAACTGACATTCTCCATGCCCTCGCAAACCAAGGCGAACAGGTGCTCGACCTCGAAGGCCATGCCAACCATCGGGGTAGCAGCTTCGGTGCCCTGTGCCTACCGCCTCAGCCCAGCACCGAACATTTTGAAAATATGCTGGCGGCCCAGTGGCACAGCTTCGAGTGCGATCGCCCCATCTGGATAGAAGCCGAAAGTCGCCGGGTGGGAGCCTGCCGCATCCCCGAAGAACTCTTTGCCCAGATGGAAACCGCCTTCGCGCTAGAAGTCACCCGCCCTGTGCCCGAGCGCGTTGCCCTGCTAGTCAACATTTACGGGCAGGCCACGACCGCAGACCTAGTCGCCGCGACCGAGCGCATCCGTAAGCGACTCGGCGGCCAGAGAACCCAAGCTGCGATCGCAGCGATTCAAGCAGGCGACCTAGCTACCGCCGTCACCATCACCCTCGACTACTACGACCGCACCTATCGCTACGGATTAGAACAGCGCGATCGCCCCGTTCCCGAAATTGACATTACCGGCTGCTCACCGCAGCAAGCCGCCCAGCATCTACGTCATACCCTCAAACAACTGCAGTACACTGCTGCTAGTACAGCACCTTTCCCACAAACAACTACGCACCTCGCCGCGACAAGTAGGTCCTAAAGCCATCATATATTCACATTTCTCTCCCAACTAAAAGAAGAATCTTCACTCAAGAGACTGCTGAGAACAATTAACATCCGTACATGACCATAAAAAGATCGTCCTCTGTACGCAGTCCTGGTATAGAAGCGTACACTTGTTTAGCGATTCGCCAAAAGTGCAGATTAGCTAAGGTCATGCTGGCGTTGCATCTTCCGAATCACCATTTAATTATCCGCTCAACTGTTATTTAGCTACCTATTCAAACCCCATTCAACCCCTATTCAAACTTGTCTGTGCGCTGCTCATACTCTCATCGCAAGTCCTTTCATCGTGCACTGCAAAAGCACTTGAAAAAAGTACAACAACGTTTGTAACAACAATTGCGACAGAGATCACAGTGAGTCTCAGGTTACCGACAACAGCCTTCGACCATGGCTGCGGGATGTGACTTGAGCTAAGCAAATCATTGTGTCTGGCAGAACAGGTTGCAAAATCTGTGAAAAGTCTATGCAGGCTTGTGCCAAGCGCGCCTAAAAGCGCGCATAAGTAACGACCACCAGAGCCATGCGTGCAGCAAGAGACTTATCTGGCGCTGTTTGTGCTCTGTCGCACCGAACTATCAGCAAACGCTTACGCAACAACGTTGAGTGCTCTACAGGCCCATCAACTTTTGCGTTTTGTGTCAGTTTTTGGGTTACATTATCAAGTTTTGATCCCTGAACTTGCGCTTCTTTGTTCCAGAAGGGCAGACTTAAACACCAATCATCACTCTTACAAGTCAATGGCTATCGCATATTGGACAATCGCTGGCGCAACCTTCATCACCATCATGAAAGCCTTCCTAAAAGATCAGCAAGCCGCCAAGCTCAATCCAAAAGCATGGGTCTTCATCGCAGTCGCCACACTGCTGTGGCCGATCACGCTGCCGTTTATTCTCAGTAGCAAGCTACGCACCGCCCAGACCCGCAAGCAAACCTACATGCAGGCCTCTACAGCAGAGAGCTAAAAAGCATCTCTTTCACGCGCGCGCTCACATAGCACCCTGCGCCTCAGCCAGATGCTTACGCAGGGTCGCGGTTGGTAGCGGCCCTGCCAAGTGCTCCCAGGGCAATACCTGCTCGGTCGGCCAGTCTTCATACACATAAAAGTCCAGCGGCGGTAGCGTTCCTTTTAGAGCTTTGAATGCCCGGCGATAGCTTCCCAGGGTGTCACCGTAGCCGCGGGTTAGCTCTAGCAAATCGGCTAGCCTGCGATCGCCCCGAGAAATCAGCGCCTGAATCACCGACCAGCTGTAGCTCTCCGGACGAAAGTCGATACCGCAAGGACGCAGCCGCTTCTGCAAAAATTTCAACCGCTTCTCGGCCTGACGGTTCACGCCATACCACTGAAACGGCGTATGCCCCTTCGGCACGAAGGTGCTACAGCCCAGCGTCAGCCGCAATCCAGGCACCTGCTTCTTCAGCGACACCATCAGCTCAGCGGTCTCAGCCAAATCGTCTTGCGTCTCCCCGGGCACACCTGCCATGCCGTAGAGTTTCAGCGCTTTCAGGCCGCCTGCCTTTGCCTGCCGAGCCGCCTCGACAATCTCTGCGGTCTCTAGCTTTTTGTTGACAATATTGCGCACCCGCTGCGAACCACTCTCAACGGCAATCGTGATCGACTTTGAGCCGTGGTTCACCAGCGTCTGCGCCAGCTTCTCATCCACCGTATTGGTCCGCACCGACGACATACTCAGGCGCACGTCATCGTATTGCGGCTGATTGAGGTAGTCCAGCAGCGATTCAAATTCTGGGTGCTGCGTAATAGATGCGCCCAGCAGGCCCAGCCGCCGAGTCGCCTGCAGACCCTTTTCGATAGCCGGGATCAAAGACGCGCCTACGCTCGCCGCCCGAAAAGGTAGCGTCAGATAGCTCGCCAGGCAAAAGCGGCACATTTCCGGGCAGCTACGCACCACCTCCACCATAAAAATATTCTCCCAGGCCGCCCGCTCAGTCACCACCGTAGAGGCTGAGAGCACATTGCCTCGGTAGGTTTGCTTTTGGACGGTGGCGGGAACGGCTGGATCGATGGGTGCGATCGCAGCGATCGGCCCCGTCTCATCCACATAGGTCACCTCGTACAGCGCAGGCACATAAATTCCTGGGACCTGAGCAAGTGCCTTCAGCTGCGTCATCCGATCCGCCGCTCGCACCTCGCCATACCTATCTAAAAAGTCATGCAGCAGCGTCTCGCCATCACCCAGCAATATCACATCAAAAAACGCAGCGAACGGCTCTGGGTTTGCAGTCAAAACAGGACCGCCGCCAAAGACCAGCGGATGCGCTGCTGTACGCTGCGCTGACCGCAGCGGGATTTGCCGCGCTTCTAGCAGGGTCAGCACGTTTACATAGTCCAGCTCCCAAGAGAGCGAAAAGCCCATGAGTTCAGCCCGAGCAGGCAAAGGCTCTTGCACATCAGTAAACAGTCGCCGCACATCGATATCGGCTCGCTGCGCCAGCATCGACCACACCACCTGATAGCCCAAACTGGTAATCCCCACGCTGTATTCGTTTGGAAAGGCAAAAATCAGCGGCACCGCGTCGGCACTGTGGGCAGCAGGCGTAAACAGACGTTTCTCATCTAAAAAAACTGAGCGGGTCACAGGCGAGTAGCAAATAGATAGCAGTGCAAAAAATTGAAGTCAAAAAAATTAAAGTCTTTAGGCGTGAATGTTCTCCCCGCCTGATCTCACCTCAAGCCTAACGCAACGAAAAAGCAGGAGCCGAAGCCCCTGCTCTCACCGTTGAACCAATTGAAAGTTGAACCCACCAATACGAAGGATTAACAGGATGAGAGATCAACCCGAATCGGGTAGACCTTAACCCTTCCACTTGCTGGCAACAAGCTCAGCCAAGTCGACTACGCGCTGGCTGTAGCCCCACTCGTTGTCATACCAAGCGATGACCTTCACCATGTCACCGTCCATCACTAGAGTGAGCTGCGAGTCAATCGTCGCAGACACATCCGTCTTCCGGAAGTCAACAGACACCAAAGGCTCCTCGGTGTAGCCCAAAATGCCCTTCATGTTAGTCGCCGCAGCGTTCTTGAGCACTTCATTCACTTCTTCTGTAATCGTCTTTTTGCTCACCTGTGCAACTAGGTCAACGATAGAAACGTTTGGTGTCGGGACGCGCAGCGCAATACCGTTCAGCTTGCCAGACATTTCAGGAATCACCAAGGCCACTGCCTTAGCTGCGCCCGTTGTAGTTGGCACGATGTTTACAGCGGCAGCTCTTGCCCGGCGCAGGTCCCGGTGGCTAGCATCCAAAATTCGCTGGTCGCCAGTGTAGCTGTGGGTAGTGGTCATCGTACCTTTGATAATGCCAAAGTTATCGTTGATAACTTTGACGACCGGCGCCAAGCAGTTAGTTGTACAGCTGGCGTTACTGATGACGTTCTGCTTGTCGTAGTCGTAGTCCTCATGGTTTACACCCATGACGTAGGTACCAACATGGCCACCCTTGCCAGGCGCTGTAATCAAAACCTTCTTAGCACCTGCCTCAATGTGGCGAGAAGCGCCTTCTTCACTGTTAAAAACGCCGGTCGATTCAACGACGAGATCAATGCCCCAATCCTTCCAGGGCAAATTGCTAGGATTCCGGTCTGAGTAGCATTTGATAACGTTGCCGTTCACAGTCATTGTATTGGCATCGTAGGAGATGTCTGCATCCAAACGACCTAGCAGAGAATCGTACTTCAATAGATGGGTATTGATTCGGGGATCGGAAGTATTGTTGATGGCAACTAGCTCGATGT
>JBCBIK010000054.1:0-27075 GCA_038524545.1 Cyanobacteria bacterium J06623_4
CAGTGCTAGTTTGCGGGTCGAGCGCGTCAGTAGCTGGGTATCTAAGTAGGTTTCTAATGCTGCAATTTGCTTACTTACCGTGGGCTGAGTCGTGCCTAGCTCGCGAGCAACTGCAGAAAAGCTGCCTGTTTCCACGACCCTCACAAAGCTTTTCATCCCATCAAGTCTATCCATCACCAGCAACTGCTACTTATTCCCTCTGCGAATCAATGTTATTCCATTTTTGGGTCTTATCAAATCAATTGGAATCAGTCAACATAGAATCAATGGATAGCGTCAACTGGAAAGGAGGCTGACTATGTCACTTACCATCAGCATTACATCTGATTTTATTTGTCCTTGGTGCTTAGTTTTAGACGCTCGCCTCAGTCAGGCGATTGAGCAACTCGGTACAGATATTGAAATTCAGCGGCAATGGTATCCGCTAGAGCTAAACCCTGATATGCCGGAATCCGGTATGGATCGAAAAGCCTATCGCAGTGGAAAGTTCGGTAGCTGGGCTTATTCGCAGCAGCTTGATGCTCAAACGGTACAGGCGACCGCAGCCGATAAAGTTGAATTTCGCTACGACCTGATGACCCTTACCCCTAATACGCTTAAGGCGCATCGACTTACCTGGCTTGCGAGTCGAAGCGGTAAGGCCACTGAGATGGCTGAGCGGATTCTACGAGCCTACTTTAGCGAAGGTTGGAATATTAGCGATGTGTCTACGCTGGCAGAATTGGCGGCAGAGGTTGGTATTGCGCAGCCGAAAGAGATTGAAGCTTTTTTGCTTTCTGATGTAGGGACTCAAGAAATTCGAGCGTTGGAAAAAGAGGCCGGCCTACAGGGAATTCGGAGTGTTCCAACAATACAGATCGGGCACAAAATGGTTTCTGGCGCGCAGCCTGTAGAAGCTTTGGTTTCGATGTTGCAGAGTGCAGTAGAAGAGATGAAAGTGGCGAGTTCTGAGTAGAGTTCATGTCACAGCGTCCTTTCAGGATGATGCCAGGAGGAAAGACGATGAAAACGAAAAGAGAGAAGCGCGCCATCATTGTCGGTGGCTCACTTGCAGGACTATTTTCGAGCGTACTGTTGCGCTCTATTGGTTGGGAGGTCGATATTTATGAGCGATCGCCACACTCTCTCGATAGTCGTGGTGGGGGCATTGTGCTTCAGCCAGACGCAGAAGCTGCCTTTGAGCAGGCAGGCATTGCTACTCAAGGATTAGGTGTTGTCGCTAAAGAACGCTACTACCTGCAAAAAAACGGCGACATCGACCGGATGCCCATGCGTCAGACGCTCACTTCGTGGAATATGCTCTATGGCGTAATGCGTCGTCACCTGCCAGATGACTGCTATCACCAGGGCAGAGTTTTAGACCGATTTGAGCAAGAAGATGAAAAAGTGACTGCCTTTTTTGCAGACGGTTCGACTGAAACAGGCGATTTGTTGATTGGTGCAGATGGCCCCACCTCTACCGTCAGGCGGCAACTCTTGCCGACTTACAAACCTCAGTATGCAGGCTATGTAGGCTATCGAGGTTTAGTAGATGAGGGGGATCTCGATGTTGAAACAGCTAAGATTTTGACAGAACGCTTCGTGTTCTACCAATTTCCGAACTCTCATATTTTGCAGTATGTCATTCCTGGCGAGGATGAATCTCTGGTTCCTGGCGAGCGACGATTTAACTGGGTTTGGTATGTGAATCACGACGAAGTGACAGAACTGCCTCAGTTGCTCACAGATAAAAACGGCAAACGCCGAATGCACTCTATTCCGCCTGGGATGATGTCTGCTGCCGCTGAACAACAGATGCGCGACTATGCGAGTCGTATGCTCGTGGGTCCTTTTCAGAAGTTGATTGCAGCGACCAAAGCCCCTTTTGTTCAGTCCATTCTCGATTTGGGCGTTCCTCAAATGGCCTTTGGCAGAACGGTACTGATAGGGAATTCAGCCTTTATTCCTCGCCCGCATACAGCAGCAAGTGCGTCAAAGGCCGCAGCCAACGCGATCTCGCTCACTGAAGCCTTGGCCAAGCATGATCATGATGTGCCCAACGCTCTCAAGGCTTGGGAAGACGGGCAGCTATCGCTAGGGATGCGGCTGTGGCGACATGGCCAGAGTTTGGGCGATCGCTCTCAGTTTACTTACGGCAAAAACCGCATAGAAGAGTCGGCGCTAGCGACTCAGGAATAGGCCAGCTGATTGTTCGACCGCGAAGACATACCCTTTATCATGGCGGCGTAACGAAGATCCTTTGATTTTATAATGCGCTCGATACACTCATCGAAATTTAACGTTGCAATGTAAGTGTGAAGCGTATGAGGGAATGAAATATTTGAATTCTTGTGATATCGATAAATCTTAATTCTTGTGATATCGATAAATCTTAATTGCACCAAAAATGTAGGGAATCTAGCAAATGCCTGCAAACTGGGTTGTTGATCGACTGTTTCTCTATCTTACAGTCTGCAGGTGCTCACTACTGCGGGTAGCTGCTGTTTTAAGATGCTATCTGTCTGCTGTGTAGAATCTGTAACCCTATCTGCACTACGATGTCTGCACCGCACGATTGAAGGCTTTCCGAAACCGGAAAGCCTTGCTCAATAGCAACCCAGTTGGCAGTACTGTGCACTTCCCTTCCGAGCAAAAACTTCGCCCTCGTCCCCTGAGCTTTTTGCGATCGCGCCTTTCTCAGCGAATTGTACTGTCTGTGTTTAGCAGTATTGTGGCTATTGAGGCTTTGATATTGGTGCCCTCTGTTTACCGCCGGGAGCGAGAATTCTTGCGCCAGCTGGCAGAGCAGTCAGCGGTTGGCCTACAGGTTTTAGCTGATGATGTTGATGCCTCTTCAAGTGGAGCAACTACTGAGCAACTGATGGTGAGGTTGCGTCAGCTGCAGGTCGTGCCCATGGTGGTGGGTGGCGCGCTGTACGATCCGGCAGGTCAAAGAATCGACGGCTTTGGCGAGCTGCCCGAGCTAACGCCTCCCGCGCCGACATCGTTGTCTGAGTCTCAGACTCAAGTTGAGGGGGAGGGCCTGCCTGAGCCTAACCTTAATCGGTCGACGGGGCGCTACGAAACGGCTCAGCCGCTGTTGGCTGGAGATAGCGTTTATTGGGTGGTGGTGCGGCACGATACCGCGAGTGTGCGACGCGAAGTTCGTGCCTTTATTTGGCGCATATTTGGGCTAGTGGTGCTGATTTCGGCGGTGGTGACGCTCACGACTATGATTGTGCTGCGTTCGGTGCTAATCGTGCCTATTTTGGCGCTGTGTGACGATCTTTTGCAGGCGGCACCGTCGGCGCTACAGGGCGAGGATAGGCAGCTGAGACCCTTTACCTCGGCACGCTACAGTCGCCGCAACGATGAGCTGGGAGCTGTGATCAATGCGTTTGCGCAGATGTTTGAGCGGATTTCGCGGGCGATCGCACAGCGCCAGCAGGCTGAAAATCAGCTCAGAGAGAGCGAAAACCGCTTTCGTACCCTGGTAGAGCAGGCGTCAGAATCTATGCTGGTGGTCGATGAATCGGGCCAGATTGTGGATTGTAACCGCTTTGCACAGCGCATTTTGGAATATGGTCGCGAAGAGCTTTTGACGCTGAGGGTATTTGATATTAACCCCGTCTTTACACCGGAAGACTACGCTGCCCATTGGCAGCAGCTTCAGGCTGGTAAGCCGCTGACCATCGAGAGTGTACACAGGCGCAAGGACGGCAGTGAGTATCCGGTGGAGGTGCGCAGCAACTTCATTACGATTGGGGGTGAGCAGCGGGTCTTGAGCTTGGTGCGCGACATTAGTGATCGCAAGCAAGCCGAAAAAGCGCAGGCCCGTCTAGCAGAAATTGGTGAGCTGGCGGCCATGATTGTCCATGAGGTGCGCAACCCGTTCACAACGGTGTATATGGCGCTGTCTGCGTTTCAGGGAATGTCGCTGCCGGAGCGGGCGCAGATGCGTCTGGCGCTGGCGATGGAAGAATCGGAGCGGCTGAAGCGTTTGCTCAATGAGATTTTGGCCTATTCCAAAGAGCAGCGGCTGGCGACAACGACGGTGGATATGGCGACGCTGTCTGAGGAGCTGGTGCGATCGCTCAGCGATACGCCAGCCGCAGCAAACCGGCATATTCAGCTGATTGCGGCGGCTGAACCGATGTTAGTGATGGGCGATCGCGATAAGCTCAAGCAGGTTTTTATCAACCTTGTCACGAATGCCTGCGAGGCCATTTCGCCCCAATCGACCGTGATGTGGCGCATTCGGCCCACCACTGAGCGGCGGCTCGAAATTCAAGTGCACAATGGCGGCGACCCCATTCCCCCAGAGGTGCTACCCAAGCTCACCCAGCCTTTCATCTCCACCAAGTCCAATGGCAATGGTTTGGGGCTAGCGATTACTAAGCGCATTGTAGAAGCGCATAGCGGCCAGATAAAGATCGAATCGACTGCGGAAGCGGGTACGACCGTAACCGTGTGGCTACCGCTTTTAACCAAGACCCTATGAGATGTCTGCCTTGGGTTGATGGATTTAAACGCTCGCATTTCTGAGCGTAGGTACCTTATGCTACATAAAGCTTGCTTGATATTAACCAGATAGCTCGTTTTGTATTGCGCGGACGCATTCGTGCAATTGCCATGCATTTTGCGCTGTAGAACAGTGGCTGTCGCCTTTCGTTATGCCGTGAGCAAAGTGCGGCAATCTGACGCAGATTACTACAGATTGCCAGCTATGTTCTTGTTTGAATCGTTTGTGTGTGAGAGGGGCTTGCATGAAGCAGTTCAACCGACTTCCCCGCTGGCTGAGGATTTTGCTGCCAGCGACGCTCGTTTCAATAAGTGTGGCGATTAATGCGATCGCCCTGACAGAAATTGTCGAGTCTATCCAGACCCGCTCAACTGCGTTCAAAGCGCGTCCGCAGCTACAGGTTTCTCCGGCGAAACTTGCCGGAAGCTCTATTGCATCTGAGGCGACGGCTGCTTCCCCCGCTGGCCGTTCTTCTGATGCCTCTCCTGAAGCTGCTTCTAATTTCTCTTCTGAAATGTCTTCGGGTGTTGCCTCTGGCGCCTACTCTGGTGCGTTACCGCCCGCTGTGCGTGAGCTGTCAGAAGCGAGTGGTACTGCCGTTTCTACAGATGTCTCGACTACGGGCTCTTCTAGCCGCGCTGCTGTCACTGTGGATGATGCGGCTATCGATACTGCGGCGGCTAAGTATGGTCACAAGCCCTATGACGAGGTGGAGACGGCGGCGATGGTGCCGGTCGCGAGCTACGCAGAGGGTGAGAGTCAGCGGGTAGAAATGCTCCATCCAGATGCTGCCAAGGCCCTATTCGACTTGGTGGCGGCTGCTCGGGTCGATGGCGTGTGGATTGTGCCTGCTTCTGGCTACCGTACGATTGCTCAGCAGCGCACGATCTTTAATGCGCAAATTGCTAAAACGGGTAGCCCAGAAGCCGCTGCCGTGGTGAGTGCGCCACCGGGCTACAGTGAGCACCACACTGGCTATGCGGTCGACTTGGCCGATGGCTCGCTGCCTCAAAATCAAGACATTAGTGACAGCTTTGGTGAGACGGCGGCCTATCGGTGGCTGCTTGCCAATGCGCCTAACCACGGCTTTGAGCTGTCTTTTCCAGAAAACAATCCTCAGGGGATTTCTTTTGAACCTTGGCACTGGCGCTATGTGGGTACTGACACTGCGCAGGTGATGTTTGGGCAAAAGCAACCATCGGTCGATACGCGGAATGCGACCGATGACATTGTGGAGTAGGTTGCCTTAGCGATGCTTAATCTGCAAAGAGGTTAATGGTTCAGTTTCCAGTTGTGTATCATCCGGCTTATGTGACGCCGCTGCCGCCGGGCCATCGTTTTCCGATGCCAAAGTTTCAGCTGTTGCGCGACCTGCTGCTACGCGATCTCGTAATTCAGCAGGATCAACTTTTTCAGCCGGGTGCGCCGCCGCGAGCATGGTTGGAGCTGGTGCACGATGCTGACTATGTGCGTGCCTACTGCGATGGCACGCTAGATGCCAAGGCGCAGCGGCGAATTGGTTTGCCCTGGAGTGAGGGGCTGGTGACGCGAACCTGTACAGCCGTGGGCGGTACGATTTTGACGGCTAAGCTGGCACTGCAGTATGGCTTGGCTTGTAATACGGCGGGTGGGACGCACCATGCGTTTCCTGGGTATGGTTCTGGGTTTTGTATTTTTAACGATTTAGCGATCGCACTCAAACTTCTCCAGACCCAAAACCTCGTTCGAAAGGCGCTAATCATCGATCTCGATGTGCATCAGGGGGATGGTACCGCGTTCATTTTCAAAGGTGATGACAGCGTTTTCACCTTTTCTATGCACTGCGGTGTGAACTTTCCGGGGCGCAAACAGCAGAGTGATCTCGATATTGCATTGCCGGAGGGCACTGGGGATGAGGTGTATTTGGCTGAGTTGCGATCGCAGCTGGGACATTTGCTCAGGTCTGTGCAGCCTGATTTGGTCATGTATGACGCTGGCGTAGATGTGCACAAAGCGGATCGGCTCGGTAAGTTGGCGCTGACTAATGAGGGCATTTTTGAGCGCGATCGCACGGTGCTACAGGCCTGCCATGCAGCAGGCTATCCTGTCGCCTGCGTGATTGGCGGGGGCTACGGCGATGATATGGCAGCGCTCATTTACCGTCATTCCCTGCTGCACAGAGCCGCTAAAGCTGTGCTGACCGAATCGACCAGCATGAAAGCCAAGCTATGATCAGCTGCTGCAATGGCAAAATAAGAGATAAGCGCCTTTGTCACCACTGATATGTCCTTTACCGTCGCCACCTTCTACAAATTTGCCTCTCTGCCAGACTACGCAGACCTACAGCACCCTCTGCAAGCTGTCTGCCAAAGTCACCAGGTAAAAGGGACTATCTTGCTGGCCAAAGAAGGCATCAATGGCACCATTGCTGGCCACGATGACGGGGTCGATGCCGTACTGCAGCACATTCGCTTAGATGAGCGACTCTCCGCTATGGATATCAAAACGTCTCAGGCTGCCGAGCCGCCCTTCGCCAAGCTCAAAGTCCGCCTCAAAAAAGAAATTGTGACCATCGGCCTTCCTGAGGTGAGCCCTACAAAACAGGTCGGCACCTATGTTTCACCCAAAGAGTGGAATGATATTATCGCGGATCCAGACGTGACCGTGATTGATACGCGCAATGCCTATGAAGTGGGCATGGGTACCTTTCAGGGCGCTATCGATCCCAAAACAGACGTCTTCAATGAATTTCCTGACTATGTTAAGCAGCACCTAGACCCTGGAAAAAACAAGAAAGTTGCCATGTTTTGCACCGGTGGCATCCGCTGCGAAAAAGCATCTTCTTTCATGCTCAGTCAGGGCTTCAAATCGGTGTATCACCTAAAGGGAGGCATCTTAAAGTATCTCGAAGAAGTGCCTGAAGAAGAGAGCTTGTGGGAAGGTGAATGCTTTGTCTTTGATGAGCGGGTGGCTATCAAGCATCGGCTTAAGCCGGGGACCTATGCGATGTGCTACGCCTGCGGCCACCCCATTTCAGAAGCTGACCAGGCGCAAGAGAGCTATGAAAGTGAGGTCTCTTGCCCGCACTGCATTGAGCAGCTTACGGCGGAGAGACGTGAGTATTTGCGTGAGCGCAAGCGTCAGCGACGCCTGCAGCGCCAGGCGCTTAGGTCCGATAGCGACCGTTAAAGACCTGCTGCAGCCAGATTTCAAAGGTTAAAATTTGGCCGAGCTTGTCGAACCGGTCCGCCTCTCCAGAAAGATGGGTCTGCCAGTGCTGTTTTACCTTCTCTTCGCAAATGTAGGCTGGGTAGAGCGCTTCAGGATTGAGCAAAATCTCTTCTACGAAGCTGCGGGCGGGCTCTTCCCGTAGCCAAGCATTGTAGTCGTAAAAGTCTCCTTTGGGCTTGGCGGGATCCCATTCTGGAAAAGAGAAGCCTTTGCTTCTGACAACGCGCTTGATTTTGTTGTGCACACGATAGGCAAACTGTTCAAGGGCTTTCTTTGTTTTCCTGGCGGGACCTGAGGGGCTGATGGGCGCGCCTGTGCCTTGCCGAGGAATGGTCTCAAAGAATTTTGGAAACTTTGCCAACAACATCTTTGAGTACAGATAGTTGTTGTGCTTTAGCTCGTTGGGGACGGCGTATAAAAACTCTTGAAAATCGTTGTCGAGAAAGGGCATGCGGCACTCTATGCCGTAGGTGGCGCTGACTTTTATGTCTTTGAGAAGAAAAGACCGGATTCTGCTGTCGATGTAGAGGACGTGAGGGGAATCGCTGAGCTCTTTGTAGTAGGCTTTGAAGCGATCAAGCACGGACTTCTCATGTGCTTCTGAGTCGGCAAAATTGATCAGGTTAAGCCGCTTGAGAATGTAGTAGTCTAGCTGTTCATTATCAAAGAGATGATCGCCGCCAACGAAGCCATCGCCACCTGCGCCGTGGAGAATGCAGGAGAATAAATGATTGTCTTTTACCTTGTCTAGGGCGGCGGTAAACTGCATATGAATAAGGCTGCAGGATCCATCTGTTTCCCAAACTTTGGCGATGCGAGAGTTTAGCCAGTTCTCTGCATTTATTTCAACAGCGTGAAAGTTGGCTCCTTTTACCTTGGCAACCCGCTTGGCAATCCGAATATCTTCGCAGCCTTTTTTGCCGTAGGTGATGGCTTCAATTTTTGGTCCATGGTTAGGCATTGCCGCGATGATTGCCCGCGAATCTAGTCCGCCGCTGAGCGTGAGCCCAGTCTTTTCGCCTTGAAGGCTGCGATTTTCTACCGCCTTTCTGAAGAGACTGCCCAAATATTCGGCGATTTCGTCTTCTTTTAGGCCCTCTGGAAGCGGCCTGATTTGGTCCCACCACCAGTAGCGATCGCGCTGAACATGCTGTGTGGTTTTCGGCTCATTACTTTCTGCTACGAGGTCCCAAGTGAGCACCGTTGCCGCAGGTAGCAGCTCTACTCCCTCAAACCAAGTGCGGTCGCCTACCAAATACCGCAGTCCAAAGAAGTCTTCTACCGCTAGCGGGTCGATAGTGGGCTCAAATTCTGGCAGCTCCAAAAAGCTCTTAAGCTCCGAACTCCAGGCCAGTTCTCCATTGTGCACCGTCCAATACAGCGGCCTCAGCCCATAGCGATCGCTGACCAAGTGAATTTTACGATGGCTTGGGTCGTACACGACTGCTGAAAATATGCCGTCGATAACCTTTAAGAAAGAGAAATCTCCTCGCAAATCGTACAGCGCTGCTAGAATTTCGGGGTCGCTTAGCGATTGCTCTATATCTGGAACTTGCAGAATGTTTTGTAGAAAAGATCGATTCGTAAATTCACCATCTAGCCAAACCTGAATATTGCCAGATTTTGCAGGTTGCGGCCCAGGGTTGAAAACGTTTATGTGTATTCGAGAACCACAAATTGAGCTGTCTTGAAAGAGAGTATCTTGAGAGAACGTCTCATCGTAGGAGAGAACTCGCTGCATCTGTTCAATTGTTTTGGCAGCACAGTCTTGGGTGAGATGCTGTTTTGAGAAACCAAATAGACCAGGCATGGGTATTCTCCAAAAAACATAGGCATGATTCTCTGTGAACAGCGCTTGTTTAAGCGTGCTCGAAGAAAATGAATTGAGCTGATATAGGTTACCCAGAACCCCTTAGCTAATCTTGTGTAAGATGACCAACAATGATTCGTCATCTATCTGTTCAATTGTTCTGCTGATGGCTGAATGTAAGGATGTGAGGCAACCGCTCGCAGTTGGCGTGCAGGATGCGTTTATGGTCGTTTGTGGGCCAGCAGCAATCCATCCCCAATGGGAACAAGACTTATGGTGACTCTCGCATCGTCACGCACTTTTTGGTTTAGGTGGCGGATGTGTTGTGTGCGGGCATCTTGCACGGCGGGGTCGGCGACGCGCCCGTACCAGAGCGTATTGTCTATGGCGATCAGGCCACCAGGACGAACGAGCTGGAGTGATTTTTCGTAGTACTGCTCGTAGTTGCGTTTGTCGGCATCGATGAAGGAGAAGTCGTAGGTTTCGGCTTCTCCATTGGCTAAGAGGGCATCTAGAGTGTCTAGGGCGGGTGCAATGCGGAGGTCTATTTTGTGGATGATATTG
The DNA here is from genome assembly GCA_038524545.1 of Cyanobacteria bacterium J06623_4. Taxonomy (GTDB): domain Bacteria; phylum Cyanobacteriota; class Cyanobacteriia; order Phormidesmidales; family Phormidesmidaceae; genus Phormidesmis. The sequence goes on from JBCBIK010000054.1 coordinate 10,086, forward strand.
GCTTTTTGCCAGTAGGGGCGGGCGATCGCACAGTCTTTTTCACTGATGTCGCAGGCGACGATGCGGCCATCTTCCGGGAGTGCGATCGCAACTGCCAGGGTGCTGTATCCGGTAAAGACGCCAATCTCCAGCGTTTTCTTGGCGCCGATGAGCTGCACTAGCAAGGCCATAAATTGGCCCTGCTCAGGCGAAATCTGCATTCTTGCCTGAGGGTGCTCTGCGGTGCGAGCTCTTAGCTCAGCCTGTATCGGTAGTTCGCGTAGCGTAGAAGATAATAGGTAGCCGTAGAGCTGATCGCTTAGGCCGATAGATTGATTAGACATGTGCGCTATTCTAACGGCTTGCGGCCATCAGGCGGCGCACATGACGCGGCGCATCGTTTTCATATTGCCGGGCAGGTCGTGGCGAATGGCCTGCTCTATCAAAAAGCTTGGCACTGGCACCAGAGGAGTTGCCTTCACAGAGTAGGTGAGCAGCGTGCCTGTGCCGTAGTCTTCTAGGGTAAGGTCTGCGGCGAAGTCTGAAAATGTGCCGCGCTCAAATCGGAACTGAATCTTTTGGTGCAGGGTTTCAATCACCTGCAGGTAAATTTCTACCTGCGCTGAAAACATCATGAATGCTTTGCGGGCGACTTGATAGAGGCGGCGGGTCGCTGGATGGGTTTTGGTCTGGCGCTTGGCTTCTAGCACCTGACTCTGAACGATATCGGGGAAGTAGTGGACCCACTTGCTGTAGTCGGTGAGGCGCTGCCAAGTTTGCGATCGCACCAGGGGAACGTACATCGTCGCGGTGACGGCTGCTCCCGAAGATGATGGCGTGGTCGAGATGAGAACATCGCCCTGCAAAAGCGACTGCGCTTGCTGTAGCGTGACGCAGGCATTGTCGGTATTGCTGGCGGTATTGCTGGCGCTCTTGTTAACAGTATTGCTGGGCCTGGACAAAGATAGAGAGGTCATACAGTTCAAAAAGCCTTTTATAAGGAGCCACGGACGTCAAAGCCTTGGGCTCACTATCTACTGATTACTCTGTTCTGCTGGGTATTTGCTGTGCTTTTTACTACTTTTGCTAGTGACTGCTACGGCGCTGTTATCCCTACGGCGATAGGCAGCGATTCCTGCCATTATTGCCTAGTTCTACGGAGACAACGTCAAGCCCATACGATAAGTGGGTGAACTTTTCGTGAACATACTGAGCTGTTTGGCGCCTTAGCTTATTCTGCAAAAAGAATGCCCCGCCGTCCTAGTAGACGCTTCATCTTCTGGCCGTATTTATACGGAAATTCAAGTGTTTTTTTGTGAGAAAATTAAACTAATAGAACAGGCAAAATAAAATTGGCTTATGTCCACAAGCCTTTGGGCCTGCGAGTGTTTGAATAGGGCTATGTCTAATTGCTATTTGTGCCTAACTGTCTATGTCTAATCGCTTTCGTCTGAAGCCAGGTTCGCAGCTTCTGCTTTTTTTGATTTGCTTCACGATTGGGGTTTGGGTGCTGCGAGGCCTTACCCTGCTTTCTTTTTTGCCAGGGCTTGTGCTTTGGCTGTTGATTATTGCTTGCTTAGGCGTTTTCCTTTTTAATAGCTTGCAATCTATGCGCTAGCGCGCGGTGTCGCTCGTCCATTGCCTGAGCAACTGCCAGATTGAGCAAGTCGCCAATAAGCATTACTAAAGACGTAATCCACAGCCACAGCAATAGAACGATCACCGTGGCGACAGCGCTGTAAACGAAGTTGCCGAAATGAGTGACATACAGGCGAAATAAACCCGAGACAACTGCCCAAGATAGTGCCGCCAAAATCGCGCCCGGCATCAGTGGCTTGCCTGGCATCCACCGACTAGGGCCGAACCGATAAATGAACGCAAAGGCGGCAGACATCACGCTCAGTGCCAGTGGCCAGCGAAACAGCCCCCAGGCTTCCTTCACCCACAGCCCAATCTCACCGCTGCGGTCTACCAGCTGATTGACCACCCAGTCGCTGACAAACACCAGGCTAGAGGCTGTAATCAGCAACGCGATGGTGCCTAGAGTCAACGCAATCGAAATGAGCCGGGCTTTCCAAAAGGGTCGGCGTCTGCGAGCAGGAATTTGATGGATCTGGTCTAGGGCACGCATAGCGGCGCTCATGGCACCGGCTGAGGCCCACAGAGCAAAGGCAAAACTGACTGAAAACAGGCCCCTGTTTTGACTATCGGTGACAGCTTTTTCAAAGCCATAAATCAGTTCTGGTACGCCTACGGGGGCCACTTCGCTGAGCTGCTGGGCAAGGGTAATAAAAGTCTGCTTAAGGGAGCTAAAGAGACCTAACGCGGTAAAAAATGCCAGAATTCCAGGAAATAGGCCCAGCATCCAGTTGTAGGCCATCTCAGAGGCTAGGCTCGGGAGGCGCTGCCGAAATGTGGTGCGAATTACTCGTCGCACGGTGAGCAAGTTGATGTAGCTCAAAAACCGCACAAATTCAATAGGAGAAAGCGTGCGCCAAATACGCTTTAGCGGCTTTTGCTGACAGTAAGTCGCGTATATTCTTTTTGAAATAGCGCGATGTTGAGGTGCCAAAGAAAACTCTATCCGTTGAGCCTGTCTGTTGTCTGGTGAGTCATGTGGTTAATCACATTGTTAACTACATGCCCTACTTCCTACAATCCGTCTGCAGCGATCTTACGGGAAGCTTTAGACACGTGGACAGATCCTGACAAGTAGCCTAGGCGCTTGGGCGCTAAAACTGAAAGTAAATAAACGCTGTGTAGCCGACCGGAACAAGCGTCAGAATCAGCGCTGCAGCAAAGCCGTAGCCCACGGCATAGAGCTGGTTGGGCAGGCTTTCGATGGCTCTTGTCCAGACTTCTTTTGAGGTGAGCCAGTGTAGCCAGCACAGTACAAATAGCACGCCCAATATGCTGATGCTAAGCGTTTCGGTGCCGGGCGATCGCCATAGCACGAAAGACTGCAGCACCGTCATGGCTGAGCCAAAGCTGTCTGCCCGAAAGAAAATCCAAGTGATGCACACCCAGTAGAACGTTACCAGAACGCTGAGGATAATCCATCCATCGGATGGCTTGGCCAAGGCGGGAATGGTGCGCGTCAGCCGCTGCCACTCTTTATGGATGATCAGCGCCCCGCCGTGGAGCGCGCCCCAGGCTACAAAGGTCCAAGCCGCGCCGTGCCACAGCCCGCCGAGCACCATAGTCACCATCAGGTTGCGGTAGGTAAACCACTTGCTACCCCGGTTTCCGCCGAGTGGAATGTATAGGTAGTCTTTGAGCCAGGTAGAGAGGCTGATGTGCCAGCGCCGCCAGAAGTCGGTGATGCTGCTGGCAAAATATGGAAAGTTGAAGTTGAGACAAAGCTTGTAGCCCAGCAGTCCAGCGCAGGCGATCGCCATGTCTGAATAGCCAGAAAAGTCGCAGTAAATTTGCGCCGTGTAGCTCAGTACCCCAATCCAACTGCTAAGCGCATCGAAGGATTGAGGGTCCGCAAAATAGCGATCTACGATGGGCGCTAAATTGTCTGAGACGCAGGCCTTCTTGAAAAAGCCCACCAGAAAGAGTGTGAGGCAGGCGCGAATGTTGACCTGGTTGAACTTGCGAAGTTCGTCGAGCTGCGGCAAGAAATCGGATGCGCGCACGATGGGTCCGGCGACCAGCTGAGGGAAGAAGGCGACAAACGTAGCTAGATCTAAGAGGCTTTCTCGAGGCTGAAGTCGCTTGGCGTATACGTCTATTGAATAGCTGAGTGTTTGAAATGTATAGAAGCTGATGCCGACAGGGAGGACAATGCCCAAGGTCACTTGGTTGACGGGTAGTCCTAGCCGGGCAAAGAGGTCTACCGCTGAATCAGCGAAAAAATTAGCGTATTTAAAGAAGGCCAATGCGCCAAGATTCACGCTGAGGCTTAGCAACAGCAGACTTCGCCTTGCCTTTGGGGTTGCACCTGGAGTGGCTAGGTTGAGCCCTACGACATAGTCAATCAGCGTCGAGCCCACGATTAGCGACAGGAAGCGCCAGTCCCATGCGCCGTAGAAGAGATAGCTGCAGGACAGAATCCACGCCTTGCGCCATTGATTGCTGCGCAACGCCCAGTAAATGCAAAAGACAATGGCAAAAAAGAGAAAGAATCTAAACTCTGTAAAAATCATGTCTTATTTCAAACCCAGGTTATTTGGGCCACCGCTGTTTAGGCCAGCATTACTTGGGCCTGTACTGCTTTCTGATTGCAGGACTCGGCTGAAATCCTTGGCAAGCAGACGGCTGAACTGACCTGACGCCGATGGGTTTAGGTGGTCGGCATCGAAGCGATTATCTGGCTTGTATAGGTGTGGAAACGCTTGGGGATCTTTGTAAGAGAGCAGCGTGCCAATTTCGCCCAGTGCCTCGGCTGCCTGAAAGTCCATTTCTAGCTCTAGCGACGGCGGCTCAATGAAGATAGGTTCGGCGCCGGTTTCTTGAATGGTTTGAGAAATTCTTGATAGGAGCATGCGCTTGTTTTCGGGAAGCGCAGGGTCGGTAGTCGCCAATTTTGCCCGCCGGTTCTTCAGCTTGTCTACCTGCTTCTGGTAGTCAACCTGATTGTTTAGAAAAGATAGCCGTTTGGGGGCTGTTTGGTCGGTGAGCGGGCGAAACCCTTCGTTGGCGGTAAATTCTTCGGTGACGGCTATTTCCTCAGCGGAGAATTCGCTGGGCAGCACCTGGTTGAATAGTCGGCCAACATTTAGCTGACGGTAGAGAGCTGGCAGTAGATGGCTGGTGAGCAGGGCTACTTTGCCAGGCAAAGACTCTTCTGAGGTCAGAATGTAGCGGGCTGCTAGCCGGGTATTTTCCCAGGTGTGCCAGTACATCGCTCGGTGCGTCCGAGCGTTTTGGATCGGCTCGTATCCCTTGTCTAGCACGCTCTCGAAGAACACCCACTTGAGATTTTCGGGTGGGTTTTTGAGCACCTCTTCTAGCAGTACGGCGCTGTCGAGAGCACGCATGGCAGGAATGCCAAAGTTGTAGCTATTGACCTGAATGCCCTCGGCTGCTGCCGTTTGGTCGAAGACGTCGGGAATGACCTGGTTGAAAACTCGGCTAGAGCCAAAGAAAAGCGCTGTGTAGTCGTCCTTGTGCGCTGTGTAGAACTTGTATTTTGGCCCTACGAATACGACGTTGGCCGGGATGCTGGGGCTTGGAATAATCTGGTTGAGCAACGACGCAGCAAGGACAAAGGCGACTACGGTAAGCAGGCTTTGCTGGACGTATTTGATTAGGATGCTTTCCCTGCGGCGACGGCGTCGGCCACTGGCTGCTGGATAGAGTACGTCACCTAGCACAATTGCAAACTCTGTACTTCTGGGTTCTGTCCTGAAAGACGTAGTGCCATCGCTTCAGTTCCAGAAAATCAGTGATCTCGATCATGGATACTGTCAGGTGATGCTGGGCAAGTAATTTTGGGTTGGAGTGTGGCAATACCTACCTCTTTGGACCGTGAACACCGAATCTGGAAATATCCTAGAGTTTTTACAATGCAGAGGTATCGTTAGTTCTGTTTTTTCGTTCCTTCGTCGCCGAAACCTTGTAGTGGGGGTCAAGATCTATGAATATCAACGATCCAAATAAATTTACCGAGAAAGTTCGCAGTGCCCTTGAGAGCACTATCGAGATCGTCAAGCAGTCGAGCCATCAGCAAATAGAGCCTGAGCACCTGATGCTGGCACTGCTCGACCAAGAGGGTTTGGCTTCCCGCATTTTTCAAAAAGTGGGCATTGCGACTGATCGGCTGCGTGACCGCACTACACAATTCATAGACAAGCAACCCAAAATCAAAGGCGGTAGCGATTCTGTATACATCAGTAACAGCGCCAATTCTTTGCTGGAGCGCGCAGATGGCTACCGCGAGTCTTTTGACGACGACTACATTTCGATTGAGCATGTCGTCTTGGGCTATGCCAAGGACAAGCGCTTCGGCCAGGCAATCTTCAAGGACTTTGGCATTACTGAAAAAGCTTTAAGAGAAACCATTACGCAGATAAGAGGAAATCACAAAGTGACCGATCAAAACCCTGAGGGTAAATACGAAGCTCTGGAAAAATATGGCCGTGACCTGACGGCCTATGCCCGCGAGGGCCGCCTCGACCCGGTGATTGGCCGAGACGATGAAATTCGCCGCACGATTCAGATTTTGTCGCGGCGTACGAAAAATAATCCGGTGCTGATTGGCGAACCCGGGGTGGGTAAGACTGCGATCGCAGAAGGATTGGCTCAGCGGATTGTCCGGGGCGATGTGCCACAGTCGCTGCAGGATCGCACTCTAATCTCTTTGGATATGGGGGCGCTGATTGCCGGTGCCAAGTACCGGGGTGAATTTGAAGAGCGGCTCAAGGCGGTCCTCAAAGAGGTGACAGAGTCTACGGGGCAAATTGTCCTGTTTATCGATGAGATTCATACCGTCGTGGGTGCGGGTGCTTCTCAGGGCGCAATGGATGCGGGCAACCTGCTGAAGCCAATGCTGGCTCGCGGTGAGCTGCGCTGTATTGGTGCGACGACGCTAGATGAGTACCGTCAGCACATTGAAAAAGATGCTGCCCTAGAGCGTCGTTTTCAGCAGGTGTATGTCGACCAGCCTTCGGTGGCCGATACGGTTTCGATTTTGCGCGGACTGAAGGAGCGCTACGAAGTGCACCACGGTGTGAAAATTTCTGATAGTGCTCTGGTCGCCGCAGCGACCCTGTCTACCCGGTATATCAGCGATCGCTTCTTACCAGACAAGGCCATTGACCTAGTAGACGAAGCGGCTGCCAAGCTCAAAATGGAGATTACCTCCAAGCCGGAGGAGCTAGATGAGGTCGACCGCAAAATCTTGCAGCTCGAAATGGAGCGCCTTTCGCTGCAAAAAGAAAGCGATGCGGCTTCGGTAGAGCGACTAGACAAGCTGGAAAAAGAGCTGGCTGACCTTAAGGAGGAGCAAGCTGAGCTGAGTACCCAGTGGCAGTCTGAGAAAGACACCATTGGCAACATTCAATCGATTAAAGAAGAGATTGACCGGGTCAATGTAGAAATTGAGCAGGCCGAGCGCAACTACGACTACAACCGGGGTGCGGAGCTGAAGTATGGCAAGCTCACTGAGCTGCAGAGCAGCTTGGCTGAGGCGGAGCAAGCGCTCAGCGACTCTCAGGTCTCTGGCAAAACCCTGCTGCGCGAAGAGGTGACCGAGGCCGATATTGCCGAGATTATCTCTAAGTGGACGGGTATTCCGCTCAGCAAGCTGGTGGAATCTGAAATGCAGAAGCTGCTGAACTTGGAAGATGAGCTACATCAGCGGGTGATTGGTCAGGATGAGGCCGTGACGGCAGTGGCTGATTCTATTCAGCGATCGCGCGCTGGGCTGGCCGATCCTGATCGCCCCATGGCGAGCTTTATCTTCCTTGGGCCGACGGGCGTAGGTAAAACCGAACTCGCAAAGGCCTTAGCTAGCTACCTGTTCGATACTGCCGATGCCATGGTACGCATCGATATGTCCGAATATATGGAGAAGCACTCAGTCTCTCGTTTGGTGGGTGCGCCTCCTGGCTATGTGGGCTACGACGAAGGCGGTCAGCTGACTGAGGCGGTTCGTCGGCGTCCGTTTTCGGTGATTTTGTTCGATGAGATTGAGAAGGCACATCCCGATGTTTTCAACATTCTTTTGCAGGTATTGGATGACGGGCGCATTACCGACTCTCAGGGGCGTACGGTAGATTTTCGCAATTCCATCATTATCATGACGAGCAACATTGGCTCGCAGTACATTTTGGATATTGCGGGTGATGATAGTCGTTACGATGAAATGCGATCGCGGGTTACCGACGCGCTGCGTGCTCAGTTCCGCCCCGAATTTCTCAACCGAATCGACGAAATTATCATCTTCCACGCGCTGGTAAAATCTCAGCTACGCGACATCGTGAAGATTCAGATCAAGCGATTGGAGCAGCGGCTCGAAGAGCGGAAGCTCGCGCTGAAGCTATCGGATGCGGCCTTAGACTTCTTGGCTGAGGTGGGTTATGACCCGACCTATGGTGCACGGCCTCTGAAACGTGCGATTCAGCGCGAGGTAGAAACGCAGATTGCCAAAGCCATTTTGCGAGGTGAATTTCTGCCAGGCGATACGATCTTCGTCGATGTAGAAAATGAACGGTTGGCATTCAAACGGCTGCCTGCTGAGCTGGTGACTGCCTAGTCGCTGCCAATTGGCAGTTGTTTCAAAACTGTTTTGGCAACTGTTGAATCACGGCATAACAGAATGGCCGGTCAACGTTCGGGAACATATCCGAGCGTTGACCGGCCATTCTGTTGCCGAAGTTGCTATTCGATTCAACAGCCATCTGGCCCGCAGAATCTGTGAGCGCTCAGCACCTCTGCATTGCAGATATAGGCAATCCCCGCATAATCTTCGAAAAACTCCAGTGCAACCTCATCTGCAATTTTGAGTGCCATATCTCGATTTTCGGTGAGTATCTCAATCTTTATGTCTGTAAAGCTGTCGGCAGAAACGGTAGGCTGCCCCGACGAGCGCACGTTGCGACTGCCCTTCCCGCCAGCGGGCACCACCGTGTACCCAGTGGCTCCAGCGTCATCAATGATCTTGGCGATCTTTTTCATCAACAACTTCTCTGTGACAATGATTAGCTTGCTGGCTGGCTTAGCCATGTGTGTTACCTCCCAATGTGTGTTTTTGTGGAACTTATCTATGAGTTAACAGGTGGATTTGCCTGACTAGGCTTAACTGCCCATCAGCGCCTGTGCAAGTCCAATAAAGAGCGGTATGCCCAAGGCGAGAGCGACCGGCGTGCCGACAGCGGTAGACGAGCCAATGTAGGCAGAGGGGTTGGCCGATGGAATGCCAGCTCGCAACGTCGGTGGTCCTGAAATGTCTGAGCTAGAGGCGGCAATAACTGCCAGAATAACGACGCCGCCTAAGCTGAAGCCTGTAATGGCGTGAGCAATCATGCCCAGTCCAAAGGCAATGAATCCGTGTAGCAGTGGGGCAAAAAAGGCGTATAGGGCATACCACTGACCTACCTTGCGCAGTTCACCCAGCCTTGCGGTTGCCTCCATTCCCATCACCAGCATCAATATTGAGAGCAAGCCCCGGAAGAGCGGATCGAAGAAGCTTTCATAAACACTTTCTGGGCGGGTTAGGATGCCTAGTGCAAGACCGAGTAGCAGGGCCGATAAAGCGGAGCCTTGAAGACTTTCTTGGACGATGGGCCATATTTTAACGCGCTCAGATGTTGCTGGGCGTGATCTGTTGAGGACGGCAGTCCCTCCCTGATTGACAACATACTGCTGTTCGCCAGAAGACTTCTGCTGGCTGAGATATACCTGCTGGCCCAGTGCCGCTTGTGGGCTGGGCGATTCTGGCTTGCCAAGAGACTGTTTGCCAAGAGACTGTTTGCCAAGAGACTGTTGCTTACCAAGAGACTTTGCAGCGGCTTTCTTTTTGGTGGTGTAAACGCTGGCTAAAACAATTGCCGTTACCAGCGCTGGAATATCCATGAAGGGATAGAGCGCTGCGGCCCAGGCTTCGTATTCGAGGCCTTCTGTTTCTAGCAGGGTTAGGGCAGCTGCGAGGGTAGATCCGCTGACAGCGCCGAACAACCCTGCCGTTGCGATCGCATCGACAATTTTGACGTTGGGTAGTTTAGCCAAGGTATAGCGTCCAATAAACACAATGAGAATCCCCACCAACATGGCGAATGCAGCAGGTAGAAGCATCTCAAATAGATTGGCATTGCGGATTGCGATACCGCCGCTGAGGCCGACTTTGATCAGCAGCATAAATACGATGAACTTATAGATTGGGTCTGGAATGGTCAACCGGCTGTTGACAGCGGCAACGACCATCCCCCCAATCAGAAAGCCTAGCGTCGGAGACTGCAGCTTACTCAAAAAGAGCGTTAAAAAATCGGACAAAAAATCCATGATGGAGTTCCTCCTTAAAGCGAATTTGGGGTTTTAAAAGCCAGGTGATCGGGTTGTACATGTGCGATCTGAGCATCAACTCTCTGTCCTACTACGCTCGAAAGCTCGCCAAAAGCACGGCATGCTTCTACGGAAAAAAGCGACTAAAGAATAGAAAAAAGTAAATGATTTTTATTTTTGTCATTTGCTTAAGTCTATCCTAAGCCTATGCAGAAAAACTACTGAATACTTAGGAATTCAGTATGTATTCTCAAATCCAAGCGATAAGCTTGACTTATGTTGCGGACGCTTATTTATATTTTCAGGTAATGAAAAATAAGCGTGCAGAGGAACCTGAAGTTTTCTCTTTCGCATCCGAAGAACAGACTTGTTCTCCTAGATATGATCTAGTAGAGAATTCTCTTTGACAGAACAAAAACAGGTTCTAAACGTTAAACGTTTGCTCAGCGTTCAGACTGTTGCTTCTCCTGTTCACGTAGGTGAGTGATAAACACCAAACTATTTCATTCTGTCTTTCGGCGCATGTACCTAATGGCAAGTTAAGTAGAACTGATGAGGTATAGATAAAACTTATGCGATTTTTTCGGTATTGTTCGCTGCCGTTATGTGTAATTGCAGCGAATATCCCCACGCACTCGAATGCCGCAGTTGCGACTGCTAAAGCGCTGACTAAAAATCACGAGTCTGTGGAGCGCTCAGCTGTGCACGTGAGTGACTGAGGGAAGGCCATTGTTGCAGCTTCTGTTGTTTCTGCCTCAAGAGAGATGATCGTGCGAAGTGTACTGGAGACGCCTGGGTCTCAGGTGCTGGTAGCCTGCGCTTCAACGCACAGCTTAGAGAGTCGAACGCGCCCCTGAGAACAGCGTTTCTAGACAAGCAGGCGTTTCACTGCTAGAAACACGGCAGGTCGTCTGTAGGCGTTAGTTTCTCACAGGCGACTTGCCTGTGCTGCGCTTTGCCAATGCGCTGGCCCCCATCGTAAAAAAGAAGAACAGCGCTGTGAGGGAGCCGGGTTCTGGGACGCTGGTGGGTGTTTTGCCTTCACTGATAGCCTCTAGGGCAAAGTCACTCACAATCTGATAGGCGGCTGTTGTGGGGTGCACATCATCCCAAAACAAAAACTCGTCTGGGTTGTCGCAGATCCCTTCAAAGAGAAATCCCGGTTGAAAGTTCGTTAGGCAAGTGTCGGTGACGTTGGCTAGGCCAAACGCATCTGGGTCCGCCACGATATCTTCAATCAAAGTATTGATATCTAGCGTGATGATGTTGGCATCGGGTTTGCTTTGTGCAAAGGCATCAAGCTTGGCAGAGAGCAGTGCATTGTGCGCGCCGACTAGCTGTTCGAGAATTGAAGAGATGTCTTGCTGGGCTTGAGTGTCTAAAAAATCGGCGACGGGGGCTTCTTCGATGGGAGGAATGTTGGGCACTAAAAATTCTCTTGCGCCTAGGCTGTGGAGCTGCGTGAGCCCATTTATGACATTGTCGGTAACCGCGTTTGGTAACGCTTCGAGCGTCAGCCCTCCTAGTGAATCGGGGCTGAAAAAGGCTTCGTTGTAGTCGTTAGCGCCTACCCAGACTACGTTGAGCGCGTTTGGGTTTATGGGAGTGGTGGCAGCGATCGCTGTAGCAGTCTCGACCTGTTCTTGAAACCCGGGTAACAAGTCAGCGAGCGGTGGTGCAACGCTATCTAAAATGTGGATATCTGACGACAGCGCACCAGCGAAGGCATAGTTGATTCCTTGGGTGGGTGCTGGTGTGGTTGGGTCGAGGAGTAGATCGGTCACTAATGTGGGCGATAGGCCCAAGGCCTGGCCTACGTTGTCAATCCAGATGGGGCCGTTTGAGTTTTTCTGAGCGTAGGGCGGGCTAGGGGGTAGGGCAGGGATGCCTTGGTCTGCGAATGCGCTGGTTAGGTTGAAGAGGTTGCCCGTGTCGACCAGGCTATCACCGAAGATATTGAGCGCTTCAAAGGAGGCGGCTTTTACGGAAGCCGGAATGATGCAAGATGCGATCGCAATGCCCATCGCCAACAGCGTTTTTCTCATGACTTTCCTACTCGCTGTGCTTCAGCACAGTTCTAAACAAATACCTGCAATTGAGAGAATCGCCCCCTGAGTGGACCTATCTAGGCTGTTGCCTATCAATATTTCCTAATACCTCTCTTTATATGTGGATGCTGTTGTTTTCTCCAGTAGCAGTAGGAATCTTCATGAAAACTCAGTAGACGTTTGACGATATTTAGTGAGTATGCATCCAGTAAGTATGCGTACTGTTCCACCCACCAAACCGACTGGGTAATCTAAGCGAAAGACCCTGCCATCAGCGGCATTTGCATCCATCGTCACCCGGTTTTCAATTCTTATGAGTGCTTCCCAACAGGCCGATAGATCCTACACCAACGTTATGGAAAGGCTGGTCGCTGAAGAGGTCGAACGTCAAAAGTCTAAGCTGCCGCCAAAGCTACGCGAATATATCAAAACCGTCGAGGTTGAGACGTATGCGCTGAACCGATTGCCTGCGCTCTACGCTTCTAGCGAGAAAGGCTGGCAAATGCAATATGAAAAAGCTGGCAAAACCCATGCCGATGCAGTGGCACTGGCCGTACGGCAGGGTATCGCAGCTGTACAGGTCGATCCACTGCGAGCTTCCCAACCTCTCTCTGTGCGCAAGCACGATGAGTCAGAAGCGATTCTCACCGCATTCCGCAACATGCTCAACCAGCCTGAGCTAACGTGGGACGACATCATGTATAAGTGCAAGCGATTGCTTCTCCCTCGCAACCATCCCGACCGCCCACCCCTGAAAGACGATTCGCAACATAAGGCTTTTTGGCAGCCGGGCACCCATGGTGGCACCGAGCCCTGGGAAAAGGCCCGCGCAACGCTTAGCAAAGGCACAGCCCACTCACGAGCAGAAACAGAAATTCAACAAAATCACTCTTGGTCTGACCCGCGTTATCAGCAGTAGTTGTAGCAACCTGCCAATGTTGGTGGTTTGACGTTACCGCTGCATAGAGCCGTTTGCAATGGCCTGGTCAATTTTTAGACTTTTCAAGCCCTGCCGGAGGCGTTCTGCCTCGGCGGGGTTTTGGCTTTCTGTGAGCTGAATGGCTTTTTCAAAGGCGGCTTTGCTCTCGGGTAGCTTGCCGAGCTTGAAGAGGACAACGGCTAGGTTTTGATAGGCGGCTGCGTAGTTTGGGTCTAGCGCGATCGCATATTCATAAGCCCGCTGTGCCGGTTCTAGGTAGCCCCGAGCCCGGTGAGCAACACCAAGGTTAAAAAAGGTCACTGGCTGCTTCGGGTCGATGCGTCCGGCGGCTTCGTATTGAGCAATCGCACCTTCTAGGTCGCCCTTTAGCTTCAGGACGCTGCCAAGGTTGAGATAGGCACTGAGCTTGAGCAATTCGGCGATGGGGGTCGCGATCGCCTGCCGGTAGGCTGCTTCTGCTGCTTCGAGTGCTGTTTCTTTGGAGACTGTGCCGTTTGCTGCCTGGTGACGGTGCACAATTCCCATATGGTAGTGTAGCTCGTATGCTGTCATCGGGTCGAAGTTACCGGAGCGTAGGGCGGTGTGCAGGAGGTCAGAGGCTTTTTGCCAATCGTTGTTTTGGGTGTATAGCGCGCCGAGTTTGTTGGCGATGTAAGTATCTTCTGGGTGAGCGGCGAGGTGCTTTTCCATAATTCGCTGTGCTCGCTTGAATTTGTCTTTGGCTGCGATCGCATCTATGCCGTAGCCCGTATGGTCGATTGCCACTGCGCCAAACTGTGCAATTTGCCAGTGCGCCTCGGCTGCCATGAGGGCCTGTACGCTATCGTCCACGCCTTCGTGATAAGGCCGAATGTATTTGATTGCTGGGAGATTGCGGAATAGGCGTGAAACCTGGGTGTAGGGAGACTGATTTGCGCCGATTTCTCTGCGCAGGGCGGTCACCATCAGCAGCTCATCAGGGCTCACCTTGCCTAGTGATCGCCCTTCTTTAATTGATCGAATCAGTCCTCTGCCAGCCTGAGTCAAAGTCTCATCGGCATCCAGCACTAGGATCCAATCCTGCGTTGCCTGATCGAGCGAGGCATTGCGAGCAGCGGCAAAGTCATCGCCCCACATCAAAAAGTTCACCTTTGCCCCAGCGGCCTCTGCGATCATCGGCGTATCGTCGCCAGAGCCCGTGTCAATCACAATTATTTCATCGGCTAAATCCTGTACGCTGGCCAAGCAGCGTCGCAAGTTTGCCGACTCGTCTTTAACAATCATGCAGAGGCTAAGCGTAGCCATCAGTACAACGTTCCTTGATGAAGGGCTCTGAAAAGAGCACTGCTACAATTGTGAGTGTGGCTAGCCCGCTCCCTACACTCTTTCTGTGCTTACTCTGCGTTCAACGGTAGGCAGCGCAATCAGTGACAACTGTAGCGGCTCAGTGGGTGTTGGAAGATCATCATCGCATGATTGCCGCTAGCGTGGTGAAATTATGACCGTCGTCGTCGCGAAGTGGACCCTAGAGGAATATCACGCCATGGTCGAGTCGGGCGTACTCGCCCACAGGCGAGTGGAGCTGATCAAAGGAGAAATTGTTGAGATGCCGCCAGAGGGAGAACCTCATGCCTATTCCATTTCTGAGTCGGGAGAGTATCTCAGTTTGCTATTGGGTCACAGGGCAAAGGTTCGCTACGGTAATCCCATTACCTTGCCAGAACAATCTGAACCACAGCCGGATATTGCAATCGTTCAGCGATTGGGCACAGAATACTTTAGCCATCACCCCTACCCAGAAAATATATTTTGGTTAATTGAATACTCAGCGAGCAGCTTAGACAAAGACCTTGAGCTGAAAAGTCGAGTGTATGCGGAAGCTAATATTGCTGAGTATTGGATAGTTGATATTTCAGCCAAAGCGCTGCTTGTTTTTAGAAACCCTCGGGATGGTGAGTATTGCTCTCAAAGTTCCTACACAGACGGTAATATAGCGCCAATGGCGTTTCCAGATGTTTCTATTTCTGTGAGTACTGTGATTAGTCAACCCGAATGACTACTGCATCAGTGCTTCTGCTCGTTTTAGAGCAATCTGAACCTGTTCGAATCCGGTTCCGCCTGCGCTGTTTCGAGCTGAGACGACTTGTGCTGGGGCGATCGCATCGTAAATATCCGCTTCAAACTTAGGATGCAGCGCCTGCCACTCCTCCAGGCTCAAATCTTTAAGCAATTTACCCGCTGCTAGCGACGTCTTCACCACTTTGCCCACCAGGTTGTAGGCCTCGCGGAAGGGAACCCCTTTTGCTGCCAGATAATCGGCCACGTCTGTCGCATTCGAAAAGTCTTCGGCAACGGCTTGGCCGAGGCGCTCGGTGCGAAAGGTAATGCCTTCCTGCAGCAAGATGGTCATCGCTTCCAAGCAGCCTGAGACCGTGGCTACCGTGTCAAAGATGGCTTCTTTATCTTCCTGCAGGTCTTTGTTGTAGGCCAGGGGCAGGCCTTTCATCATTACCAGCAGACCCTGCAGATGGCCAAAGGTACGGCCTGTCTTGCCCCGCACCAGTTCTGGAATGTCTGGGTTTTTCTTTTGGGGCATGATGCTTGAGCCGGTGGAGCAGCTGTCGCCTAGGGTAACGAAGCGAAATTCTTCTGAGGCCCAGAAGATGATTTCTTCTGACAGCCGGGAAAGGTGCACCATAATCAGGCTGGCTGCACTGGCAAACTCGATGGCAAAATCGCGATCGCTCACCCCGTCCAAGCTGTTGTGATAAATATCATCAAATCCCAGCAGCTCAGCCGAATAGGCCCGGTCAATGGGAAATGTGGTCCCTGCAAGCGCTCCGCAGCCAAGTGGTGAAATATTCACCCGCTTGAGTACATCACCGAGGCGCTCCCAGTCTCGCTGGGTCATTTCAAAATAGGCCAGCAGATGGTGGGCGAGGCTCAGGGGCTGCGCCCGCTGCAAATGGGTGTATCCCGGAATCAGCGTTTCTACATGCTGACTGGCTAAGTCAAAAATTGCTTTCTGAAAGGTTCGAATTTGCTGCCGGATTTGTTCAATTTGCTCGCGTAGGTACAGCCGAATATCGGTGCCTACCTGATCATTTCGCGATCGCGCGGTGTGCAGCTTTTTGCCGCCGTCGCCAACGAGTTCGATGAGTCGATGCTCCACAGCGAAGTGAACATCTTCTTCATCTATGCCCGGATTAAATTTG
Source organism: Cyanobacteria bacterium J06623_4 (assembly GCA_038524545.1). Classification (GTDB taxonomy): domain Bacteria; phylum Cyanobacteriota; class Cyanobacteriia; order Phormidesmidales; family Phormidesmidaceae; genus Phormidesmis. The sequence goes on from JBCBIK010000054.1 coordinate 26,195, forward strand.
CCTGCCCGGTATTCTTGGCGAATCGTTTCTAATCCAGAGACGATTTGCTCGCACTCTGCGTCAGAGAGTAGCCCCACTTTTGTGAGCATCTTGGCATGGGCAATTGAGCCAGTTAAGTCGCATTCTAGGAGCGCTATGTCGAACCCGATGCTGGCGTTGAACTGGGCCACTACGGGGTGCAGGGCCGATTCAAAGCGATCGCTCCAGGTCTGCTGAGTAGAGGTCACCACTGGCTACGCTTGCTCCTTGATGAAAAGACGAAAGGCTGAAGGGTTTTCGACGCTGAACGGTCAAAAAAATTACAACCTATACAGTAGCAGCTAAGCTTTCACGATTCGTCAGCTGCCGCAGATATTTGCCTATTTAAGCATCGACCGTCTGAGGGAGCAGGATTTAGGATGCGGACAGAGGTGTGTTACTTGTGGGTCACTGAATGGGGCCGGCAGCTTAGCCGTATGAGGCAAAAGACTTAAATCCGTAGCCGATGACGATGCCAATGAGCAAGGCCCACATTTGACCAGATTCGTAAAATCCTTTCAGCATGGTCCCCGTATCCCCAATCAGATCCTGATCGAAGTGCTTGGCTTCTGCGATGACAGGGGTTCCTGATGTGGCGATTGTCTCAAACTGAGCAAAGTAAATTGCAGAAGATTCCATAACTATCCAGCAGGTACTCAGACATATCTCTTAGATATATTTCACAATGCCCGTACTGTGATGAAACTGAACATTTCCAGTTGATGCTGCGGCTGTTTACATCGTGGAGAGCTGTCTGAATTCTGCAGGCTGAGTAATTCTCATGACGACGAGTGTGGTGTCGTCTTCGGCTTCGCGATCGCTGCCGACAAACCGCTGCAGCATCTCAAACAGATAGTCCAAAA
>JBCBIK010000055.1:0-26947 GCA_038524545.1 Cyanobacteria bacterium J06623_4
TCTTTTATCTCTTTCTTTCTAAGTCAGCCACAAGTCAGCTTTTCTATAGCCCTTAACGTAGCCTTCTGCCTCGTCTAATGGAAATGTTCATTACCGAGGCCGTTTCCATGAAGTACACTTTTCGTTCCGCTCAGTCACGTATCCTAAAGCGATTGCGCTTGGGTCTGAGTTATTGTTTATCTTTGGCCAGTGTGTTAGCTATTTCAGCTGAGGCGATCGCTACGCCCATTTCTCCTGAAGTCGCAGAAAAAGAGCAAACAGCTCAAATTACAACAGACTCTACCGCGCTCCGTCTGCGCCCCTTCTTCAACCTCAACCATACAGAAGGTGGCGGTCAGGAAGGATTCACCAGCGTTGGCGGCTTTCTCCCTTTGTTTCAATCGCCAGGACAAAATGTCACATTCATTGATGGTCGTGTCACTGTAGACAATGATGGTAACTTTGGTGGGGGCTTGCAGGCTGGCTACCGCGCCCTGCTGAACGACAGCACAATATGGGGCGCCTATGCTGGCGTAGATGTTCGTACGGCGGATGGTGGCGCTATCTCGGGGAGCGATCGCACCTTCACTCAAGCAACCGTTGGCACCGAACTCCTCGGCGAAAACTGGGACCTCACCCTCAACGCTAACCTGCCTTTGGGAAATGCTCGTCAGGTCCTGTCTGCCGAAACCCAAGTGGTAAACCCTCGGTTTGTAGAAAATCAACTGCTCTTAGATGAGCAGCAAGTGGAGCAGGCACAGGCCGCCCTCACCACCGTTTCACTAGATGGGGGACTTGAGCTGTTCGATTTTGGTGAAGGTAGCAGCCTGTGGGGCCGAGGAGGAGTGTACTTTTTGGGAGGAGAAGCTTCAGAAGATAGCTTGGGCTTCCGGACGTCGCTTGACTACCGATTGAACAACAATTTGCGCTTCGGGGTCGGTGTGCAAAATGATGGTGTGTTCGGCACTAATGCGATCTTTTCTGTAAATGCGCTGCTGGGTTCCTCCTCACGACCTGTATACGATGCTGAAGAAGATTCTGCAGAGCGTCCTGCGGGAGAGTATGTGCGATCGCAACTGTGGGCTAGAGCGGCAGAACCCATTGCTCGTACCAACACTGTGCTCATCGAAAACCAAACAAATATTGAGCTCCTTCAGGAAGGCATCGCTGCGATTAACCCAGAGACCGATCAAGCGTTTGTCTTTCGCCATGTGGATCCTTCAGTTGGCGCGAACGGTGTGGTCAATGGGGTTCTAGAGGAGGTGCTAGTCAGAGATGCCACGTTTGAAGATCCTGTGCGTACGATTGCCGAGGCGGCAAATATCGCTGACGCGAACGCTGACAATATTATCTTTGTGCAAGCGGGTGATGCAGGTGGCGGCTTTACCCTGCCAGATGGTGTACAGGTGCGCTCTGTTGGGCCTGTTCAGCTATTGGATACTCAGTTTGGAGAGGTTATTTTGCCCGGTTCAGGAAGTGGTAACTTACCGACGGTCGATGGCACTGTCACCATTGGAAATAATTCTTTGGTTTCTGGCCTAGAGATTGATCTGGGTGTGTTAGAAAACGGGGAAGAGAACCCACTGCCAGAAGAGCTTCCAGGTGCCGAAATATTGATAGCAAGAAGAATTGTCAATGGCATTGTGGCTCGTGGAGAGAATATCGCGATTGAAGATAACGTCATTACCAATGTCGACCGGAGTATTAACCTGACTGACACTGATGGCACCGTGACCATCGTTCGCAATCAAATCTCGAATACGATTGACGGTGTTGTTTTCGATGATATTAACGAAACGGATGATGTCACCATTACCGTTGCTGATAATGTGCTAGACACCACGAACGATGCGGGCATAGCGTTTGGTCTTATTGAGGGTGATGCTACTGCTGATATCGCGGTTACGGGAAATCAATTTACAAATGTGGAGGGCGATAATATTTTCTTTGATGATATTCAAGGAAATGCTGTCGTTGAGATCGCTGTTGCAGACAATGTGATCAGTGGAGGAAAGAATGGTATAGAGTTTTCACATATTGAAGACACCGCCAATGCCACCATTGATATCAGCAACAACCAGATTGATAATGTCATTTTTGAAGGCATTGATCTTCGCGATATTGAGAATGACGCGGTCTCAACAATTTCGATTGTTAATAATCAAGTCACCAGCGGACAGACGAGTATTGACCTCGGAAATATTGAGAACCGCGCCGATGCGACCATCACTATTGTAGGAAACACTCTGAACTCCGAGAAAAGAGGTGGCATTTTTATCAACGATCTTGAGAACAACACAGTTTCTGATATTTCTATCTCGGAGAACACGATTCTCGGGGCCGGTGAAGAAGCCATCGAAATCGACAGGATAGAAAACAATGCCAATGCCACTATCAGCATCCTGAATAATCAAATCTCCAATGCAGTGGAAGAAGGCATTATCTTCGATGACATTGAAAACACGACCACAGCAAATATCACTGTAAGTGACAATACGATCACTGACGTGGGCGGCGACGGCATAAGATTCGATGTAATTGAAAACAATGCCAACGTCACTCTAACGATTGACGACAACACGATTACCAATCCTGGCGGGGATGGTGTCAGTATCGAGCACACAGCCAATACTGACATGTGCCTCGCACTCGATAACAACACGGTTACAAATCCTGGTGCTGACGGTTTTAACCTGCTCAGTGATGGAAAAGGTCAGTTTCAGATAGTTGACTTGGCAAATGTCACCGACCGAAATATCGGCTCCTTTAGCCCAGCCGATATAGAGACCAATGAAGCGTTTTCAGAAGGCACGCCTGGCGTCGCTCCTTGCCCATAGCTGACTACTTTTGATGCTTTGAAAGCATGCCGCCAAACCAGTCTCCTGCTGCGTTGGCGGCTTGCATCTACAAGTCAACCATAAGTCAGCTCTTCACAGCTCTCTACGTAGCCTTCTGCTTTGTCTAATAGAGATGCAAAGCACCGCTATCTGGACAACCATCATGATTGCTTTCAACGCTAGCGACTTCTCAAAACCCTACGCCACCTCTAGGCTGAACGCGCTTCCCAAAATCTGTTTTACAGAGATTGATCAAGCATTCTTCATCTGGGGTGTCATCACGTTGGTTATCTTCTCGTTGGCCCAGTTCTCGACTATCAGCTGGATTGTCCAAGCGATTTTCGATGCTGCGCTGACGGGAGTTGGTATTGCGACCACCTCAGGACTGACCTGGGCGATCGCTGGCATCGCCAAGCTGCGCTGGGTCGTTGTTCTATGGGCCGGGCTGATGACCGGGGGGACGGTAGCTACGGCCTATGGCATTTTTTACGGCAGTGCTTTGATTTTGCCGAATCTGTGTCTGCTGTGGCTGATGCTGTGTGCGGTGGGCTATGGGGCGATGGCGGTGGGTATGCGATCGCGTTGCTTTACAGCCGTCTGCCTAGTACATCTGGCGGCGCTGGCACTACCACTCTGTAACAGCATTGCTTGCATTGGCTACACCTCAGGCTGGCAATTTTTCAGCAGTGGTCTGGTAATGGCATCTTCCCTTTTCTTTTTCTCGTTTGTGCCTTGGGACATGCACACGCCTGATTGTAAGTGACTTCATGTGCGGTCGCCACGTATGGGATATGACTGATTAGTACACAGATCCCTTACCTACGCTTACCCAACAAGCAGTCGCAGGATAGAGTTTGAATGTGCAAAGGCTGTGTCAGCATTTAGCTTTATCGGGAAGTTATCGGGCAAATGCAAGCTAAAGAGAAAACAGTCTTGCCACTCAGGAAAGTATCGACAGAGGCCGCCCGTAAAAAACTGGCAAGTCCTCCTGCCCTTGGCAAAATGCGACAAGAGCCGAGAGGATTTTCTCTTTTATCACAGCAAAAGTTTACCTCGCACCGCTGTGGTTGGAACTACGCACTCCAAGCGCTCCAACCTTTGCATAAGTCTGAAGGTATCTTGTTCGATGGTTTTTTAGAGAGTACGTTTTGCTGGGGGCGCGATTTGCCCGCTTGTCGGCAAGTGCCCTATCACCGACCCTGGGCAGGTTTTTTGCACAATCCGCACAACATGCCCAAGTGGTTCCTCTATCACGATTCGCCGCAGTCCATTTTCTCAAAACCAGCATGGCAAGAAAGCTTGGAGAGCTGTGTGGGGTTGTTTTGTTTGTCAGAATATCAGGCTGAATGGGTGCGATCGCACATCCGCAAACCCGTCTCCACCCTCATACACCCCACCGAAATCCCCACTAGACAGTTCGACTTCAATAAATTTGTTAGAAACCCACACAAAAAGATTGTTCAGCTTGGCTGGTGGCTGCGTCAGCTCAACGCTATTTACCAGCTACCCATCGCACGGCATAACCCCATAGGCTACGAAAAAATTAGGCTCAACCCATCCTCAAAGCCGGAATCTGTCAAACTCATAAACTCACTTTCAGAGAAAGAAAGAGAGATTGAAAACATTTCTCTGATGCCTCAGTATCTAGAAAACACAAGGGAACTTAGCAGACTGAGCGATCTCGAATACGACACATTACTGACAGAAAATATCGCATTTGCTTTTTTGCACGATAGCAGCGCGAACAATACCGTGATTGAGTGCATTGCAAGGGCAACTCCGATAGTGGTCAATCCGCACCCCGCCGTTGTGGAATATTTGGGTAAGGGCTATCCGCTGTATGCCAGCAGCCTGCAAGAAGCTGCTGAAAAAGTGATGGTGCTCGACTCGATACGAGAAGCACATGAGTATTTAAAAGTGTGCGATCGCAGACACCAGCTGTCGGCAAGCTACTTTCGCCAAGCCTTCCAATCCAGCGAAGTCTACCAGCTCACTCGGCCAGTTCTCGGCTGAGCGTTTGGTCTCGGGCAGCCTTAAAAATAACCGTCTTGCTCAATTTCCTCGATCACCTGCAGGCCACGCGAATCACCAACGCCCAAAATGGCAGAGCGGGCGTCTTCTTTTACGCCAAATTCAGGGTCTTCTGCAAAGGCTTCAATCAGTGCGTCAATAGCCGTTGCATATACAACGTTTGAAGGTAGCTCCGCGCAAATTTGGCCGATGGCCCAGGCGCAGTTGCTCCGTACGGCAGGCATGTGATCGCGTCTCATCCCGGCGATCAGTGCTGGCACAGCCTTGATCATGGCGTCGTAGTCGATTTTCGGCGTTTGGCCCAGGGCGCTCGCTGCCCACAGGCGCACAGCAGCAATATCGTTCTTCAGCGCCTCTGTCAGCGTTTCTAAAGCTCGGGCATCATGGTGGTTGCCCAGTGCCCAAATGAGTCCCTTACGCACATAGCCATTCCAATCGCGGTGAAACTGCGCAATCAGAGGGGCAACGGCTGTCGGGCTGGTGTTGCGGCCTAGCGCGTTGGCCGCACTGACCCGCACCAGCGGACAAGGGTCACCCAGCAGCCCGATCAAAAAAGGAATTGCCCGCCCATCGTCCATCTCGCAAAAGGCACGGGCGCCGAGCATACGCTGCTGACTGTCAGGATGGTAGAGCAGTGCCAGCATGACGTCTGCATCTGGCTTCGGCTCATTGTCTTCGCCTGCCAGTGCGATCAAGTCTAGCGGGTCGTGAGGCGTTGCCCCGCCGATCTCGGCTTCTAATACTGAGAGTTCGTCTTCGTATATGTTGTTCACTGCAACCCGCTCATTCTGAAAAGGTTGTGAAAAGAAGGAGCGCAGGGATTCTCGCTGTTACAGCATTTCCCTTTGCGCTCCTTCTATCTCCAGCTCGGTCTAGATATCTGCCAACACTCGTCGCGCTGCCGCAATTGTCTGGTCGATGTCTTCGTCGGTATGCGCCAAAGATGTAAAGCCAGCTTCGAACTGAGAGGGCGCCAGATAAACGCCCTGCTCCAGCATGCCACGGTGGAACCGGCTGAACTTTTCGAGGTCAGACTTTTTCGCATCGTCGTAGTTATGCACCGGGCTGCCGGTGAAGAACATGCCAAACATCGCGCTGATATTGCCACCGGTGACTTCGTGCCCTGCATCGCGGGCTGCTTCTAGCAGGCCCTCACTGAGCTTTTTGGTAGTGCGCTCTAGCTGGTCATAGGTTCCGGGGCGACGGAGAATTTCTAGGGTTTTGATGCCTGCCGTCATGGCCAATGGATTGCCCGATAGCGTACCTGCCTGATACACAGGGCCTGCTGGCGCAATCATTTCCATAATGTCGCGGCGACCGCCGTAGGCACCCACAGGGAGACCACCACCGATGACTTTGCCCATCGTGGTGAGATCGGGGGTGACGTTAAACTTTTGCTGCGCGCCGCCGTAGGAAATGCGGAAGCCCGTCATCACTTCGTCGAAGACCAAGAGCGCATCATTGTCTTTGGTGATTTCTCGCAGGCCTTCTAAAAAACCAACGTCGGGGGTAACAAAGCCAGAGTTACCCACCACCGGCTCCAAAATGACGCCTGAAATTTCACCCGGATTGTCAGCGAAGAGCTGCTTGACGGCTTCGAGGTCGTTGTAGGGGGCGGTGAGCGTATCGGCAGTGGCTGCTTTGGGGACGCCGGGCGAGTCTGGTAGACCCAGAGTGGCTACGCCAGAACCTGCCTTCACCAAAAACATGTCGGCATGGCCGTGGTAACAGCCCTCAAACTTGACGACCTTGCTGCGCTGGGTGAAGGCGCGCATCAGCCGCAGCACGGCCATACAGGCTTCGGTCCCGGAGTTTACGAAGCGGACCATCTCTACGCTAGGGACTGCTTCGATTACCATCTCGGCCAAAACATTCTCCAGATAGCAGGGGGCGCCAAAGCTAGTGCCTTTGTCGATAGCAGCTTTGAGCGCGTCAAGCACTTCTGGGTGGGCATGGCCGCAGATGGCCGGTCCCCACGTACCGACATAGTCGATGTATCGGTTGCCATCTACATCCCAAACGTAAGCGCCTTTGACCCGATCAAAGACGATGGGCTGACCGCCAACAGAGCGAAAAGCGCGAACCGGAGAGCTGACGCCGCCGGGCATGAGGGACTGGGCTGCTGAAAAAATTTCGTCAGACTTGGTGGTTTTTAGAGTCGTGGTGCTAACCAAAACGCGCTCCTACGGTATTCAAAAAAGATAGAGTGATCAATTTGCTCAGTAGGGCCTTGTGTCCGGTAGCCTTTGCGTGGCTGCCTATTCACAAACTTGGTTTACTGAGCAGAAGGGTGAAGGTTTTTCGGGCTGTTTTTCTGGCTATGGAATGATGATGTCCCAATGCGCAGTATTTTTCATCCTAGCGGGTAAAGATCCCTTTTCCTTTTGAGATGTAAAAGAATGTATCGAACCCATTTATTTTACTGGTGGGCTTTTTCTGACAGGTGGCTGTGCGCGCGTTGGGCGCTGGGGCGATGTAGCATGGAGACTGCGAAATCATTGCGCAAAAAACGCGCGAAAAACTGCTTGGCTATGTCTCACGCTGCTATCTCTGTCGACAAGATTCGCTTCAATGAGCAGGGGCTGGTGCCAGCGATCGCTCAAGACTATCTGGACGGCACCGTGCTCATGCTGGCCTGGATGAACCTAGAGGCGCTGCGCAAAACCATGGAGACAGGCGAGGTGTGGTACTGGAGCCGGTCGCGCCAGGAGCTGTGGCACAAGGGCGCCACCTCCGGCCATATCCAAAAGGTGCGCGGCCTTCGCTACGACTGCGATAGCGACGCGCTACTTGTGACCATTGAGCAAGTGGGCGATATCGCCTGCCACACCGGAGAGCGTAGCTGCTTCCATCAGGTAGAAGATTCCACCGGCGTGCAGGTGGTGCCGCCCCCCGCCGACACCCTCTCCCAGGTGTTTCGCGTCATTTGCGATCGCAAGCAAAACCCCAAACCCGACTCCTACACCAACAAGCTATTCGAAGGCGGCGACAACAAGATCCTCCAGAAGATCGGCGAGGAAGCCGTGGAAGTCGTCATGGCTTGCAAAGACGACGAGCCGGATGAGATTGCTGGGGAAGTTGCAGACTTGCTGTACCACACACTGGTTGCGATCGCCCATCACGATGTCGATCTCAACGCGGTATACCGCAAGCTGCAGTCCCGGCGCTAGCCGTAGATGGGCAAAGATCTTGCAGCCTAAGCTGCCCAGGCAGTCGGTGAGTCGTGTTGAATCTTGAGCGACAGCGGAATTTCTACCGTGAAGGTCGCGCCCTGCCCAGGCTGGGAATGGCAGGTAAGGTGTCCCTGATGGGTCGCCTGCACGATTTGATGGCTCATCGAGAGGCCGAGGCCAGCGCCGTCACCAGCGGGCTTAGTGGTAAAGAAGGGGTCGAATATCTGCTGGAGAACGTCGGCTTCTATGCCCGCGCCATTGTCTTGGATGGCGATGCGAACGCAGTCGGGACCGGCCTCGGTGGTAATGGTGATGGTGGGTTCGCCGCTGGCAGCGGCCACCGAGTCGATGGCATTGCTCAAAAGCCCCATGAAGACCTGGTTGAGCTGGCCCGGATAGCAGTAGACCTTGGGCAGATTGCCGTAGTGGCGGATGATCTTGATGGCGGGCTGGTGGCTGGTGGCCTGGAGGCGTGACGATAGAATCAGCAGCGTACTTTCTATGCCCTGGTGAAGGTCGACGGCAGTGGTCTCAGAGTCATCGGGATGAGAAAAGGTTTGCAGCGATCGCACGATGCTCGTAATTCGCTCTGCGCCCGTTTCGATGGAGTCTAGCAACTGGGGAAAGTCAGATTGAATAAAGGCTAGGTCGGCCTCCGCAAGCGCGTTTTGCAGCTCTGCCGAGGCCTCGGGATGCTCTGCTTGGTAGGTTGCCAGCAGCGAGAGCAGAGTAACGAGGTAGCTGCGGGCAGGCTCCAAGTTCCCCTGAATGAAGCTCACCGGGTTGTTGATTTCGTAGGCGACGCCAGCCACAAGCTGGCTCAAGCTCGCCAGTTTTTCACTTTGCACCAGCTGCATTTGGGCCTGCTTGAGTGAGGCGGTTCTTTCTCGGACCTTCGTTTCGAGGATTTGCTGGGTGTTGGCCAGGCGATCGCTGGCTTGATTAAACGCTTTTGCCAGCGCCTGGAGTTCATCCCCCGTTTTGATTGCTATGGGCATGCGGTCTGGCTGGCCCAGATCGTCGGTGCCTGCTCTCAAGCGATTGATTGCCTTCATTACCGGACGCAAAAGCCCGTAGTATTGGGCAAACAGCAGTGAAATGACCGTGCTAAAGCTCAAGAGTTCGAGCAGGGCAGCGCGGTTTCGCGTGGTCTGTTGCTGCTGGCTGTAGGCAGCGGTTTCTGCCTGCGCGCTGTCGAGTAGGGCCTGAATATAGCTGCCGGTCTGGGCTTCGTATAGCCGGAGTGATCGCGTAATATCTTGCGCTTCGGTACTGTCGGTCGTTTCTGGTGAAGTTAGCCGCTCGGCTAGCATTTCTAGATACTGATGCTGCTGCCGAATGCCCTCAAGCTGAGCGTGGGAGAGGCCATTTTCTGGGGGAATCAGTTCACTGAGCTGGTTCAACGCTGAAAAAAAACGCTGGCGTGATCGCATATATCGGGCTTGTTCTTCCGTGCTGCCTTCTAGCACAGCCAATCGACTGAGGGCCATCATTTGGTCGTGAATAGCAAACTCCAGCTGAACCACGCTAGACACCGTTGTCTGGGTCTGGGTGTAGCGCTCATCGAGGGCAGTGCCTGAGCGTTGATTCATCAGATAGCTACTGGTAGAGAGTGCCGACGTCAGTGCGATTAGCAGTGCAGAGGAGCCGATAAATTTGGTCGTGATTTTCATAAGGCCTGTGGCAAAACAACAGCCAAACCAAAGGCAACTGTCACACGTTCACGGGTGCAGCTCCTAATGAAAATGATTCGTTCGCTGCAGGATGAAAGCGTCGATAAGATCGCTGATAAAGGTATGAGTTGAACGGTGTACGCGTGAGCCTTTGTGAGTGAGTCTATGGGTGATGGGTTGGTAATGAGTATGCCCAGCATTAGCGCTTTGGCTGTGTTTGTGCCTGATGAGTGAGGAAAATTCCTATGATTTGTGCATTTTGAAGTGAATTGGTCCTGTTTGTTCGTAATGTCGGCTAAGGTGCGTTGATTTTCATGCTGGTTAGGCCGTTTCAGCCATAGTATTTCGATTGAAACCTGTCGGCAGTATGCTTTCGGTGACTCAACCCGTTGTCGTCAGGAACTTTCATCAAAAGGACTATAGAATTAGCCTGTGAAATTAACGCGGTGATGGATCTAGTAGCAGCATGGCGACAGCGCAAGAAAAATCAGCAGACAATGGAGCTGCTATCAATTCAGGGTCTGAGGAATCTAGAGTGTCGACAGAAGACCCTACGGCGGCCATTGCCAAGCGTGCTGCCGAATTGCGATCGCAGCTACAAAAAGCCAGTTACGCCTACTACGTTCTCGATGCGCCCGACCTGCCCGATTCGGTATACGACCGTTTGTACCGCGAGCTGCAAGACTTAGAGGCGCAGTACCCCTCCCTGCTCACCCCCGACAGCCCTACCCAGCGAGTAGGCGCGCAGCCCGCTGACCAGTTCACCTCAGTCCCGCACAATATTCCGCTCTACAGCCTAGAAAATGCCTTCGATACGCAGGAGTACTCAGAATGGCAGGCCCGCTGGCAGCGTCTAGAGCCCGATGTGGGCGAAGCCGAAGCCGTTGCCGAACTTAAGATCGACGGAAACGCGCTGGCCCTAACCTATGAAAACGGTTTGCTTGTGCGGGGGGTGACCCGAGGCGATGGCATCGTCGGCGAAGACATCACCCAAAATGTGCGCACCATCCGTACGATTCCCCTCAGGCTCCAGATGCCTGCCGGACAGTCGCCGCCACCAGTGGTAGAAGTGCGGGGTGAGGCATTTTTGCCTATAGACGTCTTCGACGATATCAACCGCAAGCGCGAAGCGGAAGGCACTGCGCTATTTGCCAATCCTCGCAACGCAGCAGCGGGCACCCTCCGCCAGCTCGATGCCAAAGTGGTCGCCGAGAGGCGGCTCGACTTTTTTGCTTACACGCTGCTCTTACCAGAAGGCAGCGGCGACTTAGCCACTCCTACCACCCAGTGGGACGCCTTAGAATGCTTGCAGCGCTTGGGCTTTCGTGTGAATCCAAACCGGCAGCGATGTGAGTCAGCCGCTGCCGTGGCCCGCTACTACGACGCGTGGGAGCAAAAGCGTCACGATTTGCCCTACCTAACCGATGGTGTGGTGGTGAAGCTCAACAGCTTTGAGCTGCAAGATCGGTTGGGCTTTACAAACAAATTTCCGCGCTGGGCGATCGCGCTCAAGTACCCCGCCGAAGAAGTGCCCACCATCCTAAACCGGGTGACAGTGCAGGTCGGGCGCACCGGTGCCATTACCCCAGTGGCTGAGCTAAGCCCTGTGCAGCTCGCAGGCACCACCGTGTCCCGAGCTACCCTGCATAATGCCGACCGCCTAGCCGAGCTAGATCTGCATCTGGGAGACACCGTGATTGTCCGCAAGGCAGGGGAAATTATTCCCGAAGTGGTGCGCGTGCTGGCAGAGCTAAGGCCAGAAGGTGCCCAGGCCTACCAGCTCCCGGCGACCTGCCCAGAGTGCGGTCAGCCAGTGGTAAAGCCGGAGGGAGAAGCGGTCACTCGCTGCGTAAACCAATCTTGCCGGGCTATATTGAGTGGCTCGCTGCGACACTGGGCCAGCCGCGACGCGCTAGATATTAGCGGGCTAGGCGAGCGTCTGGTGCAGAGCTGGATAGACCAGAGCGTGGTCACCTCCATTGCCGATCTGTACGATCTGACCCCAGAAGATTTGCTGCCCCTAGAGCGGATGGGTAAGCAGCTGGCCAATAAGCTGCTGCAGTCGATTGAGGCCTCCAAGGCGCGGCCCTGGTCGAAGGTGCTCTACGGGCTGGGCATTCGGCTGGTGGGCGCGACGAATGCTCAGCTGCTGGCCGATACCTTTTTGTCGGTGGAGGCGCTGGCCCAGGCAGATGAAGCTGCGATCGCGCAAATCTATGGCATCGGTCCAGAAATTGCCCAGTCTGTTTGCCAGTGGTTTCAAGTGCCCGCCAACCAGCAGCTGGTCGACCGGTTAGCAGCCGCTGGCCTGCAGCTATCGTCTCAATTACCCTCCCAAGCCGATTCGCCTCAGCCCTTATCCGGTAAAACCTTCGTCCTGACTGGCACACTACCCACGCTCAAGCGATCCGAGGCAAAAGCTCGCATACAAGCTGTTGGCGGACGGGTAAGTAGCTCAGTGAGCGCGAAAACAGACTATGTTGTAGTCGGTGAAAATGCAGGATCCAAACAAGCTAAAGCTGAGGCCTTGGGGCTTACCCAGCTAAGTGAAGCAGCCCTACTTTCCCTGTTAGATACAGGAGAAGTGAAAGACTCACAGACATAGCCTCTTTGACTGTGTGGTTCCCTCCAAGTCCGAGGCCTTTGACTTATGATGAGATTGATGCGAAATCTTTTCAACAGTTCCTACCGTCCGATCTCTGACTCCCCCGGCGCTTGGTTGAGGGGAGGTGAAGGGGCTTCTCCTTTACCCCATGTAATCCACGACACATTCAAACAGTTCAGCGGACGATGGAGCCGACGATGGTGGCAGCGTATCGGTTTGGGAGCCCTGTCGCTAGGCATCGCTTTGATGACTGGGGGCGCTAGGCCGAGCCAAGCAGCTGAGAAAATTATTTTTTCCTTTGGCGCTAGTGTTGAGCGCTCTATTTCTGTTGATTCTCTAGAGCGCTACGCCGAAGATGGAGAAATCACAGATGAGCTTGCCCCCTATCTCTCCTACATTGACCGATTTGATCCGCGAGCCAGAGAGCAGCTACGCGAAGTGCTCACCCAGCGCGCCGACTTAGACGTTGTCACCGTTGCGCAGTTTGCCTACACGCCCCAGGGTGAATATCTTCTCTCTCAGGCGGGTGAGGTCTTTCGTACGGGTGCCCGACTTTCAGGTCAGAAGGGACTGCGGGGCGCCGCGATTGTGTCAGCGGCTGACCGAGAAAAGGGTCTGACAATTCTCAACGTAGTGCGCAATTTTCCTACGCCGGTCCTGCGGGTCGATATTCGTCAGGGGGTTGCGATCGCTAACCAGGTAAGTAACGCTTTCCAGCAGTCAGATGCGGCCCTTGAGCTGGTGCAACAGATTGCCCTAGAAAGTGCAACAAATGCTTTCCCGCTGGGTCAGTCTGCCGGTGAGCTGCTCCGGCTGGCAACAGACTCAGGTCCGTTTACCGTGAGGCGACTGCCGCTACGGGTCAAGGCGAGCCCTAAGCCAGTCGACGTTTACGTGCCGCAGCTACCCGCTTTCCCGCTAGACCTTGGTGAGGGGCCGGTTTGGCCTGCAGTCGTTATTTCTCATGGGTTGGGGAGCGATCGCACCTCCTATGCCTATCTGGCTCAGTTTTTGGCCCAGCATGGCTTTGCGGTGATCAGTGTAGAGCATCGTGGCAGCAGCGCAGAGCAGCTAGATGCTCTGGTCTCAGGTCGAACAAACCAAGTCGTGCCAGATCAGGAATTTGTTGATCGCCCGTTGCTAATTTCTCGCGTGCTCGATGAGCTAGCCCTACTACCCGATTTCAAAGATAAAAACATCGGCATGATTGATTTCAACAATGTGGGTATCATCGGCCAGTCATTCGGAGGCTACACCGCCCTAGCTTTAGCCGGTGCGCCCATCAACTACAATCTTCTTTCTGAGCACTGTCCGCCTGCTTTCAGCGTAAATTTGTCGCTGCTACTGCAGTGCCAGGCCATCGAACTCGATCCGGCTGAACGTCTCACCCCTAGCTTCAAAGATCCTCGCATCAAGGCAGTGGTTGCCATCAACCCCATTACGAGTAAAATCTTTGGACAAGAGAGCATTGCCCAAATTGAAGTCCCCGTTTTGCTCGTGGCGGGCAGTCGCGATACGGTCGCCCCGGCCCTGCCCGAGCAGGTCCGCCCTTTTACCTGGCTGACCATGGCAGATCGTTATCTGCTGGTGCTGGAAGGCGGTACCCATTTTTCGACCATCGGTCTGACCGGAACAGAAACCATTCAGCTCCCTCCAGATGTGTTAGGCCCTGTCTCTGATGTGTCGCGTCGGTACACACAGGTAATGAGCATGGCTTTTTTAAACACCTATCTCAGAGGTGATCGTCGCTACCAGCCCATCTTGACAAGTGCGTTTACGACCCGATTCGGTCAGCCTGAGATGCCGCTGAGCATCATTGCCAACCTAGAGCCAGACCAGCTAGCACTGCAGCTCCAGCTAGCTGAACAAGAAGGTCAGGCCGCGCCGTCAGCGTTTCAGACCCAGCCAGACACCCCTCCGCTAGACGCTACTCAGCTAGATACCACCCAGCTAGACACCACCCGGCTAGACACACTGGGACGACCGATGCCAAACTAAGTTTTTCCTCCGTTCGGTTTGACTCAGCACGCTGCCGCAGCCAGTAATAACGATGCACGGCTTTCTCAATTTGAATAAGCCACTTGGCTGGACATCGCATGACTGCGTCGCCCGGCTGAGACGGCTCCTAAACACCAAAAAAATAGGCCATGCAGGAACGCTAGATCCGCTGGCAACGGGCGTGCTGCCAATTGCTGTGGGTAGAGCGACTCGGCTGCTGCAATATCTCCCCAAAAAAAAGGCTTATCAGGCGACCATTCGCTTTGGCCTGACTACGACAACAGATGACTTAGAGGGTGAGGCGCTGACGCAGCAGTCAGCTGATCAGCTAACCCGGCAGCAAGTGGAAGCTGCCCTAGGCAATTTTATCGGTACGATACAGCAGAAGCCACCCATGTACAGCGCTGTGCAACTGAAAGGGAAAAGGCTGTATGAGCTGGCACGCCAGGGCAAAGTTGTCGATGTGCCTACCCGTGAAGTGGTGATTTCACAGCTAAATTCTCAAGATTGGCGGACAGAGCCGCATACACAGCTGACGGTAGATATCGACTGCGGCCCAGGTACTTATATTCGTTCGTTGGCCCGG
The DNA here is from genome assembly GCA_038524545.1 of Cyanobacteria bacterium J06623_4. Taxonomy (GTDB): domain Bacteria; phylum Cyanobacteriota; class Cyanobacteriia; order Phormidesmidales; family Phormidesmidaceae; genus Phormidesmis. Next base: position 14,883 of record JBCBIK010000055.1, read on the forward strand.
GATTTGGGTGCAGCAGTCGGGACGGGCGCTACCCTAGCTGGGCTCTGTCGTACGTATAGCAATGGGTTTGACCTATCCGATAGCATCACGCTGGAAGCGCTGCAGAAAGTGTTAGCCGCGGAGACGTTTTCTCTGGTGCCAGCAGGCAAAGCTGTGGCGCATTTGAATGCGATCGCACTTCCACCAGACCTTGCACGTCGCTGGTGTCTGGGCCAAAAGCTAATACTGTCAGCCAAGGCGCATCGTTTATTCAGCAATCCTGGTAACTCAGCAGAAGAGGGCCAGGCACAGTCACGACCCGTTCGGGTAATGATGGCGGAGACGGGCATCTTCTTAGGCATCGGCGAAATTCGCAATCAAAATTTTCATGATGAACCATCTGAACCAACGTCAGAGAAAGGGCTAGGGCAAGAGGAGGATAGCGGAGAATTACTGGTTCCGAAGCGGGTTTTTGTGGATGCTGCAGACGCTCAGAGGATTTAAATGCCTGTTTCTGGCCGTAAACTTTGTTTACATTCTTTCATCTTTTTTTAATCAATTGAAATCTTTGAACGGCTTGGCTGCCGCCGTATACACCCCTATGTTCGCCAGCCTAGGTCAACGTAATCGCCTGCTGATATGGCTTTAGAGTGCGATATGATGTCAGATATTCTCTTAATCGCGTTTGGAAGTACAAGATGTTAACGCTCAAAATCGTTGTTTATATCACAGTGTCTTTCTTTGTTGGTCTGTTTATTTTCGGCTTCCTGAGCGGAGACCCTGCTCGTAATCCCAGTGGCCGAGATTTCGACTAAGCTTCGATTCGTGGGTCTAATCGCATTACAGGCGATATTGCATACGATTTTGAACGGCTGGATAAAAATATTATTTCAGATTGCTAGGATAGCCCGCTTTGCCGGGCTGTCCTTTTCTGTGCCTACTGGATGCCTAGGTAGTGCATCATCTTGTGATGTAATGGTTTTCCAAAGCAGCGTGGTGAAGGCGATAGAGACAGGCGCATATGCATATTGAGTTACCGCCACAGCAGCCGCCCATTCCCATCGTTGAAGTTGTTTCTACGAGCGCAGCCGACCTGCAGGCCGCTACGCCAGCCGGCGGTTCGCTGACGACATCTCACGAGCCCCTGCTTAACCAGCTTCGTACAGGCGTAGACACCACAGGGGCAATGCCTTCTATGCAGGCGGCTCAGGTAGAGAAGCGCCAACAGTATCCACAGGTTATTTCGGAAATATCGCCTGAATTTTCTCAGCTGCCGACCTTGCGCGAGCCGTTGGAAGATGAGGCGGCTGATGAGAATGGCCTTGAGCCGGAAGTGGGAGTGCCTGCCCTGCCAGAGAATGGCGAAGAAGACACAGAGAGCGAGAATGGTCTCGAGGCTGCACCGGCTGCTGCACCGGCAGACGAGGCTGCAGAGGAATCAGAGGAGTCTTTGCAGATAGATTTGGAGACGGAGCTGGGTGAAGATGAGCTAACGCCTGAAGAATTGCGATCGCAGCTCAGGCTAACCGCCGACTTTCAGTCATACGACCCCATCTCGCAGACCGTCACCGCCCGGGGCAACGTGCTCCTCCGGCTCAACGACGCCATCATCGAATCCGACACCCTGTGGGTTAATCTGCTCAATCGCTACGCGCTGGCAGAAGGCGATGTACTGCTGACCAGAGGCGCGCAGCTAGTGCGGGGCCGCCGCGCTGAATACAACTTTATTCAGCAGGCAGGCGTTGTCCGAGATGCGGTAGGCACCCTCTTTTTGCCAGCGCTAGATGAAGACTTCGCCTCACCGCTAGATGGGCCGACCGCTTCTCGATCCGCCTACGACCCTATCAGCCGCAATCCAGACTTGCGAATTCGCGGCGATGGCAGCCTGCAAATTGGGCTCAGCTCAGAGGCCGATTTCGCCGATGATGACGATGGCCAGCTCAGGCAGCTACGTTTTGAGACCGATGAGCTTTCGTTTGGTGTAGAAGGGTGGCAGGCCGACCAAGTCAGGGTGACAAACGATCCGTTCTCGCCGCCGGAGATTGAGCTGCGGACCTCGGGCCTGTTGCTGCGCAATATTTCTCCAACTCAAGATGAGCTGCTGCTGAGGCGGCCTCGTCTGGTGTTCGACCAGGGGCTGTCTCTACCGTTGCTGCGATCGCGCATCTTGCTCAGCCGCGGTGCCGTCAATCCTGATGATGTCAATCCGGTTCCGATTCCGGTGGGGATTGATGGACGCGATCGCGGCGGTCTTTTTCTCGGTCGTAAGGTGCCGCTCGTGACGACTGACCGGACCCGGCTATCGGTGACCCCACAGTTTTTTCTCAACCGTGCCTTTAGCGGAGAGACCGATTCACCCGTCGACTTTCGTAACTTCGGTGCAGCTGCCGAACTCAGATCTCAAATCGCTCCCCGCACCCGCCTCGTAGGCGGCGCAGATCTAACCAGCTTCGACTTCTCCGAAGTCACTGAAAACGTGCGCGCCAGCCTACGGCTAGAACAGCTCATTGGTGACCATCGCCTATCTTTGCAATCGAGCTACCGGGAGCGCCTTTTTAATGGGTCATTAGGATTTCAAGACGTGCAGGCGAGCTTGGGCGCTGTGTTGCTCTCGCCGACGATTAACCTTGGTGATACGGGGTTGCGGCTCACCTACCAGGCCAGCGCTCAGCTAATCAATGCAGAAACGGACCAAGAAGACCTGCTTGCGTCCCGGGGGTCTACCACCGGGCGAGTGACCCTTGGCCGTTATCAAGGAAGCGTAGCGCTGCGTCGCAACTTTGACCTCTGGAGAGGATCGCCCCGGGTCGACGGCCCTTTCAAAGGGCTGCGCTACACCCCAGAACCGGTCGTTCCCTACCTACAGCTCAAAACTGGCGTACGCACAACCGGCACGTACTACAGCAATGGCGATTCTCAGAGCAGCCTGCTTGCCCGCGTCGAGCTTGAAGCGCAGCTCGGCCATCTCATCCGCAACGTAGGCGACTACACCCGGCTAAATTTGGGCTACACCCAGTCCTTTCTGGGCCAGGCCACTTCCCCCTTCCTGTTCGACCGTGAAGTAGACCGCAACGTACTCTCTCTGGGTATTACTCAGCAGGTATATGGCCCCTTTCTCCTCGGCTTTCAAACCGCCATCAGCTTCGATGAGGGAGAACCCATCAACACCACCTATACCCTTGAGTACAGCCGCCGCACCTATGGCATCCTCCTGGAATACGACACCACACAAAATACTGGTGCTATTGGCTTTCGCCTGAGCAACTTTAGCTGGATCGGCGATACCAACCCCTTCGATACCCCTCGCATTCGCCGGGTAGAAGGGGGCGTGATTGAATCCCGCTAGTATCGAATCCTGCTAGTAAAGAAACGATAAGCTAGGGCTGTAATTTTAATTAATGTAAATTGAGCAGCTCAGTACTAATACGGATTGAGTAATAGTATGTATGTGGTATGCCTAATTACCTATCCGCTTTTTCTGCTTTTTAGTCATTAACGCCACTATTTCGCTTTAGCTGGTGTTCTAGTTAGCTCATTTTCGTCAACTCTGATAGACAACTTCCGTCAATTTCTGTAAGTGGGTAGCAGTTTATGGCTTTGGCTACTTTCTCAACGTCTGTAGAGGCACAGCAGGCTGCTGCCTTGCTTGAAGCCTATCATTTTGAGCTTGGGCATCACGATGCGCCCCAGTGGATTTCCCTATGGCTCGAATTTTACAGGCCTGCGTGGATTCGAGATGCGGTGATAGAAGCGCTCTACCAAGGTCGCTACAAGTCCATCTCAGTACGTCAGATTTTGGAGCTGTGGCAGCGTCGTGGCCAGCCTATTCGACATGTCACCCACGATTTTGAAGCGGCGGTCTGCCGCGAATTTGGTGGTGCCAAGCTAGCGACCAAAGTGGTTCCGGCTGCATCGACGCCTGCGCCTCAGCGTGAGCCTAGCCTGACGCGGGCTAGCCGCCGTACGCACCAGTCCCTCTCTTCTATTTCATTCAATCTGTCTGAAAAACATGCGGCTCCAGCGCAAGAAGATGATAGTCCTGCGATTTCTGCGATTGCCACTGGGCGCGATCGCGCTGACCTAGCCGCAGAAACAGCTGAAATTCTCAAAGAGCAACGTCAGCTAAACGGCATTCTCTCACCCTCTGCCAGAGCGATTCAGCCCTTTAAGCCCGCATTGCCCTTCTCTGCGCAAACGCTGAGACTTGCCAAACAAAAGGCGTTGGCACTTTCTAATACTGTAAATTAGTCTTGCTTTGGTGGCTTCACGCCAAGACGAATTTCTGAGCAGAAAGAGGCGATTCTGAGACCACTGGATAGCTCGGTCATGCCCGTTCGCATGCGCAGATTATCGTTGATAAACCACAGGCGCTCAGTAGAGCGCGCTTCATTGCTTTCGGTGACGATAGTGAGCACTTCGTCTTCTAGGGTGTAGGTGCCTTGGGCGTGGGTGTTTGGCTCGGTTCCTGTACGGAGCAGTATGCCGCTATAGTTTTCGTTTTCAGCCGTGGTGGGCACGAGGGGCACAAATAGAGTTGTGAGCTGCTTTGCCTGGGTGTCGCCTTCTATGGTGCTGTTTTGCTGAATGCGCAGGCCACAGAGGGGGGCGGCGTCGGGTGGCTGGGTCTCACTGCTGCGCGCCGTCTGGCACAGCGTCTGCACCTCAGCAGCATCGGCATCCAAAAATTCAACCTCTAGATCGGACTTGCCCGCTTTGGATTGTTGGGTCGACAGCGCGTGAGTGGTTCGCTGCGAAAACCATCTCCCGGCTAGTTTTTCAAAAAAGTTCACAATTTCCATCGGGCTCTTTGGGGATTTCTCTGAGGGATTTCTGGGGCTGCTAGAAATGTAGTCTACAGTGCTTCACGCTCTTTAAGTTTACGCTCAAGTGGCGGTAGCGTTCCCATTCAAAACAGCCGGTGAGTTTGGCCTTACTCGCCTGTCTGATGATGCCTAAACCATTGGTTGAAGCGTCGCAGCATTCAAAGGAGAACTCAGCGAATGATAAGCTAGCCATGGAAAATAAAACAGATATTAAGAGCTTTCACCCATGACCGGATCGAACCAGACCCCTTTGCTGTTGCGGGCTGCCCAAGGCCAATCGGTTGAGCGTCCCCCGGTTTGGATGATGCGGCAGGCGGGCCGATACATGAAGGCCTACCGAGATCTCAGAGAAAAGTATCCTTCCTTTCGCGATCGCTCTGAAATCCCAGAAGTCGCCATCGAAGTCTCCCTCCAGCCCTGGAAAGCCTTCCAGCCCGACGGTGTGATTCTCTTTTCAGACATTGTCACTCCCCTACCGGGCATGGGCGTTGCCATGGACGTGGCAGAAGGCAAAGGCCCCATCATCGAATCGCCGATTCGAACCCAGGCTCAGATCGATGCGCTAACAACGCTAGATCCAGATGAGTCTTTGCCCTTTATTCGTACAATTCTAGGTGCGCTACGTGACGAAGTAGGCAACCAGTCTACGGTGTTGGGCTTTGTCGGTGCGCCTTGGACGTTGGCAGCCTACATTGTGGAAGGCAAGGGCTCCAAGACCTATTCGGTTATCAAAAACATGGCATTTTCTCAGCCGGAGATGCTCCACCAGCTGTTGAGCAAAATCGCTGACAACATCGCTATCTACGTGCGCCACCAGATTGACTGCGGCGCTCAGGTCGTGCAGCTGTTTGATTCGTGGGCCGGTCAGCTCAGCCCCCAAGACTATGCGACGTTTGCCCTTCCTTATCAGCAGCAGATCGTGCGCCAGGTGAAGGCGACTCACCCGGATACGCCATTGATTTTGCTGGTGAGTGGCAGTGCGGGCGTGCTAGAGCTGATGGGTCAGTCGGGTGTGGATATCGTTAGTGTGGATTGGTCAGTGGATATGGCCGATGCTCGCCGTCGCCTCGGACCGGAGATGATGGTACAGGGCAATGTCGATCCGGGCGTGCTGTTTGGCTCTAAAGAAGTGATTCGCGATCGCATCATCGATACCGTCCGTAAGGCGGGCAGCAAAGGCCACATTCTCAACCTTGGCCACGGCATCCTACCCGGCACACCAGAGGAGAATGGGGCATACTTCTTTGAGGCCGGTAAGCGAGTCAATGAGTTCTTAGCGGCAACTGTTTAGTAAATCGCTAACTAAAAGAGGCGAATCACTGACCTGTGAAAGACACACAACACGCCTGACATTATGACAAATGAAGAGCTACAGACCCTAGTCGCACAAAATAGCCAAGACATTGCGGGTTTGAAGCAAGTTTTGAGTGCCTTGATTGTGGATACTATCCGTCCGTTGAGTGACAGATCGGTCAGTCTAGAGCAATTGGCAGAAAATACTTCGCAGATTGCTGCCGATACGGCTCAGCGTTCTGCGAAGCAGTCACAACAGATACTCGAACAATCAATCCAATTTTCTGAGTATGCACAAATTATTCAAAACATACTAGACGAGGCCCGCGCAGACCGTACCGCCTATCAAAGCCGGTTTGATGCACAGCAAGAGATTCTGCGATCTATTCTGCTGGAGCTGAGAAGTACCAATTCTAGGCTTGAGAATCTTGAGGCCAGTTGACGGCTGAGTGTATATCTGGAGACTGTCACACGATACCCCTGCTGACTTAAGGTCTCCATGACAAAATTGTTGCTCCTTTCTCAAAAGCAGTCTTAAAAGCAGGTACAGAAGGCAGGCTCATGCGTATTTTTATAACCGGTGCGAGTGGCTGTATTGGCCATTACCTGGTGGAAACGCTCATCGAAAACACCGACCACGAGCTGTTTTTGATGATGCGCAACCCGGCTAAGCTGCAGGTGCCGACCGACCAGCGCCCTGGCGTGCATGTGCTGCAGGGTGATATGCGCGAGATCGCTCAGTTTGCAGACCTACTGAAGACCGTCGATACGGCTATTTTGGTAGCTACTTCCTGGGGCGATCCGCAGGAAAGCTATGAAATAAATGTAGAAAAAACGCTAGAGACAATGTCCCTGCTCGACCCGGAGCGCTGCCAGCAGGTCATTTATTTCTCTACCGCGAGCATTTTAGACCGGGACAATACGCCGCTGAAGGCCGCAGGTGAAATTGGTACTGACTACGTGCGGACCAAGTACATTTGCCATGAGAGGCTGCAGACGATGGCGATCGCACCCAAAGTCACCACGGTATTTCCCACCCTGGTGTTTGGCGGCAGCGCTGATAAGCCCTACTCCCACATCTCTGGCGGCCTCCCCGAAGTTGCCAAATACATTGGGTTGATTCGGTTTCTTAGCGCCGATGGCAGCTTGCACTACATCCATGCCAAAGACATTGCAGAGGTCGTGCGTTATCTCGTCGACCATCCACCTGGCCCTGAAGATAGCCGAGAGATTGTGATTGGCAATCCAGCCAAGACCGCCGATGAAATCGTCGAAGAAATTAGCGATTATCTGGGCAAACGGGTTTATTTTAGAATTCCGCTTTCCTTTGGCCTAGCCAATGCGGTGATCAAACTTTTCAATATCCGCATGGCGGACTGGGATCGCTTCTGCATGGACTATCGCCATTTCACTTACGAAAACCCGGTCACGCCCTCTAGCTTTGGCCTAGAGGACAACTACCCGACAGTGCGAGATGTTTTTCGCTCAGCCGGTGTAGTGCCAAAGGCGTAGGCGCTAAACCCACTGCAAATGTTCTAATGCTTTAAGCCACTTGTTATAGTACGTTTGTATAGTTCTTCTGCAGTCTTTGGGACGCGCTTCACCATGGCGATTATCTCCTCCAAGCAATCGGCCTCCAATGGCGGCGAGAAGCGAAAAAAGAAGTCTGTAGAGGCAGAAGCGTCTTCGATGCCTCCACTAGCGTCAGCCGATGGGCTCGAAGGAAAAGAGCTGCCGCCGCCTGTCCAAAAAACAGATCTTTTGCAGCAGGAGGCGAAGCCCACTGAGCTGGCCCGGCACGAAGAGGGCATTCGCCCTGAGGCCATTGATGACTACATCGGCCAAAAGGCGCTCAAAGAAGTTCTGCGAATAGCCATTCAGGCTGCTAAATCTCGCCAGGAGCCGCTGGACCATCTGCTGCTGTATGGTCCCCCGGGACTGGGAAAAACTACGATGGCGCTGATTTTGGCTCAGGAGATGGAAGTCGACTGCAAGATTACCACTGCGCCTGCGCTAGAGCGGCCTAGAGACATTGCTGGACTGCTGGTGAACCTGAAGGCGGGAGATGTGCTGTTTATTGATGAAATTCATCGGCTCTCCCGGGTGACTGAAGAAATTTTGTATCCAGCGATGGAAGATGCCCGGCTAGATATCACGATTGGTAAGGGGCAGAGCGCCAGGACGCGAAGCATTCCGCTGCAGCCGTTTACCCTGGTCGGGGCAACGACCCGGGTGGGGGCATTGGCCTCTCCGCTGCGCGATCGCTTTGGGCTGATTCAGCGTCTGCGCTTTTATGAGATAGATGAGCTAACCCAAATTGTGCTGCGCACGGCGACCGTCTTAAAAACTGAAGTACTGCCAGCAGGGGCCGAAGAAATTGCCCGGCGCGCCAGAGGGACGCCACGGATTGCCAACCGCTTGCTTAAGCGCGTGCGCGACTATGTGCAGGTCAAGCAGCTAGGACCTATTGACCAGCCGATTGCCGCTGAAGCCCTTGAGCTATTCAATGTAGATCCTTGCGGTCTAGATTGGACCGACCGCCGCCTGCTGACCTTGATGATTGAAAACTTCAACGGTGGACCGGTTGGCCTCGACACGATGGCCGCATCGACTGGGGAGGATGCTCAGACGATTGAGGAAGTTTACGAACCTTACTTATTGCAGATTGGCTACCTACAAAGGACACCGAGAGGACGGGTGGTGACAGCGGCTGCCTGCCGTCACTTGGGCTATGAAGTACCGCACAGTCGATTTTTTATGCAAGATGCACCGCTGTTTAATCTGATGACACCTGCTGGTGCGATCGCGTCTGCAGCTGACTCTGATGAGCGCATCGTCAAATCTACTGAATCCGATCTTACATTTCAAAAAAGTGGAGATGGCTTATCACCTTCCCCGCCATCTGGCGTCGATGAGACGGCGTAAACGGTTTATGCTAGCTACCAGAATTGTGCGAGTTGCCACCTTCTTAGGAATCAGTAGTTTTGAGTAAATGCTTCCGTGTTTATCAGGATGCTAATAGCACCCAAATCTCAGTAATAGTGCCGATATTTCGGCTGATAAAGAAACTCAGCGCAGCAGTAATAGCCATCATTTTTGTATGGTCTTGTTGGGCTGTTTCGCCCGGCCCGGCCAAGGCAAGCGTTATGCCCCAGGTGGGCCTTTCCTTATCTGGCTGGAATCGCGCAGCGGCGGAGCAAGACTGGGGCACCCTCGGCACGCTCAGAAAAGCTGCCTTCACCGCAACTCAGGCCGGTCAGTTTGACCTCGCAGAGCAAAAATGGACCGAATTAATAGAGCAGCTACCTGAGGAGGCCGCCGTCTGGAGCAATCGGGGCAACGTGCGCGTTCGGCAAAATAACTTGGACGGGGCGATCGCAGATTATACGCAGGCCATCGACTTAGCCCCCAGTGAGCCTGACCCCTACCTCAACCGCGGCGCAGTTTGGGAAGCCATGGGTCAGTGGCAAAAGGCGATCGCAGACTACAATCAGGTACTGCAGCTCGATCCTGATGATCCAGCCGCTTATAACAATCGAGGAAATGCCGAGGCTGGTTTGCAAGAGTGGGAGCTAGCGATCGCTGATTATCAAGCCGCGATTACGCTACAGCCCAGCTTTTCACTCGCCTACGGCAACTACGCGCTTGCCCTTTATCAAACAGGTGAGACACAGCAGGCCCTGCAGCTGATGAAAAGCCTCGTGCGAAAGTATCCTAGCTTTGCGGATATGCGTGCTGCCCTGACGGCTGCGCTGTGGGAGGCCGGAAAAGGCGGTGAAGCAGAAAGCAATTGGGTTGCCGTGGTTGGCCTAGATACTCGCTACAAAGACTTGAACTGGGTGAAAAATGTGAGACGCTGGCCGCCAAAAATGGTGACTGCTCTAGACCATTTCCTAAACCTGTAAGCATGCGCTGTGGATTGCACGTGTACCAAAGACCGCAGCGCATAAGTTATGCATAATGAGTAGGGCGTTCTGTGGTAAGTGTAATGTTCTTATAAGGTCCGTGTAAATCTAGTGTTAAATTATACGGGCGCGTAGATCTTGATCCCAACACCGTTTTTTCTCGGATAAGTATCAGGGTATACACGGATCTGCCTAAATGCCGACCGAGCTAATATATGTAGACTCCTGAGTATCTACCTAATCCTGTCTTTTTCGTACAAGGACTAAGGAATGCTGCGGTGTGTAGGTGGTGTGGTTGCTATGTCGTCAGTGTTCAGCAATTTTTTCCCGCATTTGCGGTGAATCTGATATGCTCAAGCGCCCTTATAATGCTCCGTCTGCTGCCGCGGGCTGGCTATCTTCAGCCACCTCTGATAGCGGCAATGTGACATCAGGAACGCCTCAGCCTACTGCTCAGAAAAGCTATGCCGCGGAAGGTTCGCAAGGACTGACCCAGCGCACTGGCCAAGAAAGTAAGGTTTGTGTGTCTGTTTGGTCTAGTCATGATAGTGCTTACGAGCCTGACCAGATTGCAGATAGCTGTTCAAAGCATCCATGGCGCGACCCGGTTGCGTTTCAGGCTGGACACTTTAAGGATAACGGTGAGATAATCGCATCCCACTTATCTGGATCTGATTTATCTACTGATGACGCGTTGATCGAAGAGGTCCGTCAGCTCAGGCAGCTGAAGCAATATGTCCTTCAGCAAACCCAATTGCGAAAGGTAGAGCGTCAGCTGCGCCGTACGCTATCGGCATCGGCCATCTTTGGCACGGTCGTCGTAGAGGCAGCAAAGCTTTTTGGTGCTAAGCATGTGAGCCTACTGCGCTACCAGCCAAATGCTCAAACGTTTCAACAGGTGACGCGCTACTGTCAGAATGAAGCACTGGCTTGGAATCCACCTATTTCGTTTTCACTGTCTGAATTCCCCGGGCTTGTGCAGCGACTTTGGCAGGGGCAGTCTTTACGGATTTTCTCAGAGCAGCTGGCAACGTCTTTTACCGATTCTCTACAGGCTTCGCCACCATTGAACGTTCAGCAAGCGGCGCATGGGCAAGACTTTTTAGAACAGAGCATCTATGCCTTGGATGAAGAGTGTCGGCACTGGCTAGCCCAATGGCCGGGTAGCTGGCTGATAGTGCCCATTCGCAACCGAGAGATGGGCACAGCCAGCGGCGCCCAAACCTGCTGGGGCGCTATGGCGCTCACCCTGCCAGAGCACGGGGTTTGGACAGAAGGTGCGATCGCTGCGGCCCAGAGTATTGCCGTCGAGCTGACCCTAGCGATCGCTCAAAGTCAGCAGTACCAAGAGCTGCTAACGGCAAATCAGGAACTGCAAAAGCTTGCCCTTTCCGATGGTCTAACATCTCTTGCCAATCGTCGGCGATTTGATGAGCATCTTGCAGACGAGTGGCAGCGACTCGCCCGAGATCAGCAGCCCCTATCGCTCATCCTGTGCGACTTGGATCATTTCAAACGATACAACGATACGTTTGGGCATCCGGCAGGCGATCGCTGTCTCATTCGGGTGGCTAGAGCCTTGTTAAATGGTCCTCAGCGCCCGGCTGACCTTGTCGCTCGGTATGGCGGCGAAGAATTTGCCATCATTTTGCCCAATACCGATACTCACGGTGCTTGGCGCATCGCTCAAAAAATTCACGAGAGTATACGGGCTCTGCAAATTGCTCACGCACCCGGTAATGAAGAACCCTTCGTGACGGTTACCATGGGCGTTTCTACCGTTGTGCCAGGGCACGAAATGACTGCTCAAATGCTGGTTCAGGCCTCTGATCTGGCGCTGTACCACGCCAAGCAGCACGGTCGCAATCGCACCTATGTAAACGGTCACTACAACACGGTGAAGCTCGACTCGCTGCCTGATGCTCACCGAGCACCCGCCGACCAGCCAGACGTGATGCCCACCTCTGAGCAGCCATAGGCCAGTACATGCCAACCAGCTGCTCAGACTAATTAACGTCAGTTCGGGTTAAGCCGTAGTCCGTAAAGCTCCCTCAAGATGCAGACT
>JBCBIK010000056.1:0-26570 GCA_038524545.1 Cyanobacteria bacterium J06623_4
ACTTCAGCTTTGTCTGCAACCATGTCAATTAATTCAGCTTTGTTCATTTAGGATAAAAACCCCGAAACTTCGATAGTAGTTTTAGCACAAGAAGTATCAGTACACAAGTACTATTTCCTTAAAGAAATCCTTAAATACCGGCAATCTATAGTCCAGAAAACAGCCAAAAGCAGAGAAATCTCCAACGCCAAATCAGTAAATTCAACTAAATAAAGGCACAATCTCGATCTTTGTTCAGCCTCTAAAAGCCCGCCATCTCGCTACTTTGGGCACGCAAAAATAGAGCATTGCAATTAAGCGAGAGATCGCCCCGTGCGACCATCATTTTCTCTAAAATCCTCACGGGGCGGTCGTCGCAGGGATTTTCCCCGAAACACTCAACTACCAAATTGTTGTTTCTACCCATCAAAAAAGACGGTAGAAGCGGAGCTGTACGTCCCGATAGGCCAAGTCTTATTGAGCACATCTTGAAAAGATATAAAACACCCATCGACCCCGCGGTTCTATTGGCTCCGAGTCATTAGGCAAAACCCCTTTAAAGCCGCTCAACACATTTATTATTTTTATTTGTTCGGTGAACAAACGTAACGTTTTGGGCATTAGCGCAGCTGCTGAGATGGCTTAGGAAAAGGTATCGGCAGGCTTTACACCTACAAAAAATTAACGCCGTCATCCGCCATATGTACTAAGGTCACCCTCTTCTCTTCACTGGTATCTACGAGAAATGTCGTTCTTTTTTCAGCCGGAACGTCGCTTATTCAAGGTTTACAAAAACCACGGAACAATCCACCAAACCCAGACGCCTGAGAGATATATCAATTTGCCAGTGCAATCTGCCAGAAGCATCTGGCCACTGCTAACACGAAGAAATATGCACGCTTCAAGGCCATTGGTCAGCCTTGAATTTGTTGCATAGCGCTTTTCCAGAGCCGACCTAAAAACCTAAATACTCAGAACTTCCCAAACCTATGAGCCTAGCCAATCCTGATTTTTCTGCACCATGGTCCGATGGCGAATCCAACCGGCTGCCCGGTGACAACTCCCCTGCACCTAACCAAGGCGAATTTGCACCCCTTACCCTAGGCAACCCCCCCCGCAACATCGCTTTTGTAGACACGGCTCTAGCGTCACTCGACACCCTTATCAAAGGTTTGGAAGACACCCAAGTTGTTCTGATCGACAGTCAAAAAAATGGCATTGCGCAAATTACCAAAACCCTGGCTAACTATGAAAATCTCAGCGGCGTCCATATCTTCTCCCACGGCAGCGATGGCCTTTTGCAGCTAGGCGACACGATTCTCAGCCACCAAACTATCGACAGCTACGGCGAAAGCCTACAGCAGTGGGCCGCCGCCCTCTCCGCCGAAGCAGACCTGATGATATACGGTTGCAACTTGGTCACTGGAGAAGGTGGCAACCAGCTGGTGAAGCGTATCGCCCAGCTCACCGGGGCTGACGTAGCAGCTTCTAACGACCTCACCGGCAAAGATGGCGACTGGCAGCTAGAGGTCTCAACGGGCGGTATCGAAAGCGACATTGCCCTATCGGCCTCAGCTCAAGCAAGCTATGAAGGCAACTTGGCACTGCTAACCAATGGAGACTTTGAGCAAGGCCTGACCGGCTGGCGATCACTGCGATCGCCAGCTAGCCTTTCTACCGACGCCTTCTCTGGCAGCGCCGCCCTCGAAATCACCGGCACGAGCAAAGGCGCTAAGCAAATCGTCGAAGCCGCACCCAACGAAGTCTATCGGTTTACCGGAAACGCAAAAACAACTTCCTCTGGCCGCTCCATTGTCGACCTCAAGTTCTTTGACCAGTCTTTTAAGCGGGTAGGCAGCGTCGTCTCACAGGAAATCACCAGCAGCAGCTGGGAAGACTTCTCCATCGAAACAACCGCGCCAGGCAACACAAGCTTCGTACAGGCACGGGCCTATAGAACCGCAAACGACGGCAGCTTCTTTGTCGACAATCTCACCCTTGAGGGTGCAACGGTCGCGCCACCGCCGCCCCCAACCAGCGGCGAAGAGCTACTTACCAACCCGGGGTTTGAATCTGGCCTAGCGGGCTGGAAAACCGCCACCGGCACCGAAACCACCTCCCCCGATTCATTCTCAGGCGGGCAGTCTCTCTTGCTTTCTGCAGCGGGTAGCGGCACCCGGCAAACTGTCTCAGCGATCGCTGGTGAACGCTACAAAATATCTGGCTATGGTAAGACCGATAGCAACAGCTATGTCGGCTTCCGTTTCAAATTTTTGGATGCCAACAACAAAAAGATTGGCGGCAACATCAGCACCCGCATCACCAGCAACGACTGGCAGCTGTACGAAGCAGAAGCCGTCGCCCCGCCAGGAACGCGCTCCATCTTCGTTTGGACCTACAAGGCAAAAGCCAACGGCGACGCCTACATTGACCAGCTCTCGCTCTCCACAGTCGGCAGCACACCACCACCACCGCCACCGCCGCCACCGACCGATACCACCGCACCCACAGCGACGCTCGACGCCGACAACGTCAACAGCTCAGCCAGCAGCTATGACTTCACAGTCACCTACAGCGACAGCACCGCCGTAGACATCTCTTCTGTAGATAATGGAGACATTCAGGTGAGCGGCCCCGGCGGATTCAGCCAGGCGGCTACCCTGGTAAGCGCAAACAACAACAGCGACGGATCGCCCCGCACCGCGACCTATCGGATTACCCCCCCAGGCGGAAGCTGGGACAGCAGTAACAATGGCAGCTATGCGATCGCACTCAACAACAATCAGATAAGCGACACCCTCGGCAACGCCGCCACCGGCACCAGCCTAGGTAGCTTTTCAGTCAGCATTGCAGCCTCTTCAACGCCCAGCCTCGTTGGGCTAGAAGACAGCACCCTATCCGTCGATGAGAGCGCCGGGACAGCGACCGTCACGGTCTTACGAAATGGCGGCAGCAATGGCGTGCTCACAGTAGACTACAGCACCGTCGTCGGTTCAGCCACTGAAAATGTAGACTACACCCCCACCGCTGGCACCCTCACCTTCGCCGATGGTGAAACCCAAAAATCTGTCGCCATTGCCATCTTGAATGACAATACGCCCGAGGAGCAGGAAGCCTTCGGATTCGCCATCGACAACGTGACCGGCAATGGCACGCTGGGCGCCCCCCGCACCGCCCAAATCTCCATCACCGATGATGATGGCTTCACCTACAACGGCAATCAGTATGTCTTGACCAATGGCGCTAAAACCTGGGAACAGGCCCAAGCCGAAGCGAGAAGCCTCGGTGGCAACTTAGTCACTATCAATGCAGCCGCTGAGGAAGCCTGGCTAAAGCAAACCTTCGGGGAAAATGAAGGCTTTTGGATAGGCTTGAACGACATCGATACCGAAAATCAGTTTGAATGGGTCAGCGGCGAACCGCTCACCTACACCAACTGGGCCCCCGGCGAACCCAATGACGGCGGCGGCGTAGGTTCACAGGACTACGGCTGGATGAACTTTGGCAGCACCCGGCAGTGGGACGACAATGGGGCGGACGCGACTTTTCGAGGCATTGTTGAAATTGGTGACTTTAACGGTCCGCCGGTCGGGCAGGGCAATGGACTTAAAGGAGAGTACTACAACAACACCAATTTCACTGACCTAGCGGTTACTCGCACTGACACATCTGTAGATTTTGACTGGGGATTTGGCTCTCCCGCTTCGAATATCGCCAGTGACACCTTTTCAGTACGGTGGACCGGCAAGGTCGAACCGCTTTACTCAGAAACATACACTTTTCAAACCACCAGTGACGACGGCGTCAGGCTGTGGGTCAACAACCAGCTGATCATCGATGAATACCGGGACCAGGGGGCCAGCACCTACAGCGGCAACATTACCCTAAACGCGGGCCAGCAGTACGACATTCGCATGGAGTACTACGAAAATGGGGGGGCCGCTGTAGCCGAGCTGGCCTGGTCGAGTGCGAGTCAGCCGCTGCAGATTATTCCGCGATCGCAGCTCTATTCTGACCCGGTCGACAGCCGGAGCCTCACCCGTCAAACCGTTGTCTCCGGCCTCAATTTCCCCACCTCCATCGACTGGCTCACCGACGGCTCAGATCGAATGCTGGTGGCAGAGCAGGGAGGCGTGGTCAAGCTCTACGAAAATGGCAGCCTGCAAAGTACGCCCTTTATCGACATCTCAGCTCAGGTGAACGGGGTGCGCGATCGTGGCCTATTAGACATCGCCGTCCATCCAAACTTTGCGAACAATCCCTACGTCTATCTGCTATTTACCTACGATCCGCCAGAAGTGTACAACTACACAGGCGGGGCAGGTCCTGACGGGCAAAACAATCGGGCCTCTCGCCTGGTGCGCGTCACCGCCGATGCCAACAACAACTACCGCACCGCCGTACCCGGTAGCGAAGTTGTTCTACTCGGCAAAAACAGCACCTGGGACAACTTCAACGGCTTTGTCAACAGCACCACCAACTTAAATGAACCGCCTGCAGGTATTTTGCCTGACGGCTCCAACCTACAAGACTTCCTAAACTCCGACAGTGAATCTCACACCATTGGCTCCGTCGAATTTGGCCCTGATGGTGCCCTGTACGTGAGCAACGGCGATGGCACCTCTTACAACCGGGTAGACAGCCGATCTTCTCGCGTGCAAGACATCGACAATCTCTCCGGCAAAGTCCTGAGAATAGACCCCATCACGGGCAAAGGCCTCTCTAGCAATCCGTTTTTCAATGGCGATGCTGATGCCAACCGCTCAAAGGTTTACCAGCTGGGGCTTCGAAACCCCTTCCGAATGACCGTCGATCCGCGTGATGGACAGCTTTTTATCGGGGATGTGGGCTGGACCGTGTGGGAAGAAATCAATGCGGCTGGGCCAGGCGCCAACTTTGGCTGGCCCTACTACGAAGGCGCCAGCGGCGTCAGCGAGCGGACGGGCGGCTATGCCGATCTGCCAGAGGCACAGGCTTTTTACAACAGCGGCACCCCCGTAACCCCTTCACTGTATGCCCTAAACCACGAAGCTGACGGCATCAACGCCATTGTGATGGGCGATGTGTACACAGGAGATGCCTATCCAGACCGCTACCAAGGAGATTTGTTCTTTGGCGACTTAGGCCAGGGCATCATTCGCAACATTAGCTTCGATGGGTCGGGCAATATCAGCAATATCGAAACTTTCGACATCGAAGATCCTTACATTGTGCAAATGGTGGAAGGCCCCGATGACCAGCTCTACTATGTCAATCAGCTGAATGGAACCGTGAAGCGATGGGTCTTTAGCTAACCGCTGACATCCCTATCCCTGACGGCCTAGTCAAACGCTTTTAACCGTTCTAAATCTTGCTTAATGCGCTCGACGCCCGCCTTCGTTCCCTGCTGATCGTAGGCGGCACTGGCTTTTAGCAGGCTGCGTAGCGCTTTGTCATTGTCTCCTAGGTTGGCGTAGGCCAAGCCGAGATTATGAAAAGCTTCTGCGCAGTTTGGTTCGCTTTCTACAAGCTGGGCTAGCCGGTCTAGCGCCCCGCGATAGTCTCCGGCTTTGAAAGTCCCGACGGCGGCGACAAACTGCTGCCGGGCAGAGTCGGAGAGCGGCAGAGAGGAGGCTTCTATCACCGAATTGGGAAAGGGAATTTCTGTGATGGGTCGGCGATAGGCACGCACCATGGTAACGATGGCAAACAGGGTGATGCCAGAAACAATGGCGATCGCAATCAAAGAAGTCGGCATTTTACGGCACGCTTAGAGGCACTGACAGCATACAACCGCGCGCCGGGTCCAAAACAGGCAACCTGCTCATCCGCAATTCCTTAACAGTTTTTTACAAGCAGCGGCAAGCATTCAGATCACTCACAAACTTTAGAAAACCCCTATCAGAACAGGAATATAACCATATCAAGTGAAATTGATGTATGAACTTGTCAGCCTTTCTCAGAAAAATTACGCAAAACCTGTCTGAATGACGGACATCCTTTTGAACAATAGAGGGTAAGAATCATGTGTGCACGATGCCTATTCCATTTCCCGGTATGAACCCCTATCTGGAGCATCCAGACCTTTGGCCCACCGTCCATCAACGGTTTATCACTGCGCTAGCAGACACGCTCAAGCAGCAGCTACCCTCGAGCTACCAAGTGCGCCTACGAGAGCGTCGTTACCAAGTCAGCGGTGAAGATTCTCTCGTTGTAGGTTCGCCCGGTCTCGACTGGGGACGTCACCCCCACGCGGTCGCAGCCGCTGCGGTAACCGACCGCACCTCGGGCTATCACGCGGCCCACCAGCCTACCAGCTCAGCCCGCGTCACCACTCAGCCACCGCTCAATCCTCCCATTCCCGTCCTGGTTCCTGTTCCCCAAAAGATCTACGAGACCTATCTAGAACTCGTCGATTTAGAAGGCGATATCGTCACAGTTATCGAAGCGCTCTCCCCTAAGAAAAAGCGACCAGGAAGAGGACGCGAACTCTACGAGCGTCAGCGAGAGACCATTTTTGGCAGCCCCACCCATCTCGTTGAAATAGACCTGTTGAGAGGCTGGGAACCCCCTTCGATCTATGGCCCCGATGAAGCAGGAGACTATCGCATTTTGATCAGTCGCAGCGAGCAGCGGCCCCGCGCTCAGCTATACACCTGGAATGTGATGGAGCCGATACCGGCGATCGCCCTCCCCCTCAAAGGCCCCCACGACATGACCCTAGCGCTCAAACCCGTTGTTGATCAGGCGTGCGATCGCACCGATCTCCTAGTGAACTATCAGCAAGCGCCCCTGCCCCCACTGCGGTTCGAAGAAACCCTCTGGCTAGACGACTTCCTACAGCAAGTAGGTATGCGCCCCTGCGCTTCATAATCGCCTTATCATAGAGAGAGTTTCGTAAGTAAGACTACTCACGCATGAGCGTTCAAACCCCGAGCACGCCCCCTGCCCTGCCCTCCATTTCGTCACCAACACCGTCCTTTACGACAGTCTCCAAAGCTGCTCCAAAGGACGTTCATCAGCCCACCGCCACGCTCAAAAAAGCAGATGCCCCCCCTGCTCTCAGCCCCTACACAGGAGAAAAGCTCACCTGGGACTGGCGCGGCTACGACATTAAATACGTCGCCTACGGAGAAGGTCCGCCCATTGTATTGCTGCATGGGTTCGGTGCCGCCATCGGCCACTGGCGAAAGAACATTCCTGAGCTAGCCGCCGCAGGGCACCGGGTATATGCGCTGGATATTCTAGGATTTGGCGATTCTGATAAGCCCGATTTGGACTACAGCTTAGAATTTTGGGTGAAGCTGATTCACGACTTTTGGCAGGCCCACGTGAAAGCGCCCGCTGTTTTTGTGGGCAATTCTATCGGTGCGCTCATGGCGCTGATGACCCTCGTGACCTATCCCAAAACGGCGAGCGGCGGCGTCCTGCTGAACTGCGCAGGCAGCCTAAACCATCGCCCAGAAGATTTGCCCGGTGCGCTGCGGTTTGTGATGGGCGCATTCACCAAGCTCGTCAGCTCCAAGCTGACAGGCCCCGTATTGTTCGATCAGGTTCGCACGAGGGGACGCATTCGCGGCTCACTAAAACAGGTATATGGCAACCGCAAAGCAATCACGCCTGAGCTGATTGATATTTTGCACGAACCAGCCAGCCAGCCTGGCGCCCAAAAAGTGTTTGCCTCCATTTTGACCGCACCGCCAGGGCCGAGGCCCAGCGATTTGCTGCCCAAAGTCACCCAGCCCCTGCTAGTACTCTGGGGCGAAGAAGATCCTTGGACGCCGATCAAAGCTGCTGATATCTATCAGGATTTGGCCGCTGATCCTGATAAATCAGTCACCTTTCACGCCATTCCAAAAACGGGTCACTGTCCGCACGATGAACGGCCCGAGATTGTGAACCGATTGATAACAGATTGGCTGGCGCAGAATGGGTAAACGCGAGATAGATAAGGGCGGTGTCGGTGAAGGCGCTGTGGATGAGGGCTATATTAAGTACCGCTGCGACTGGGTTCGAGTGGAAGCGATCGCACCGACGGAAACCACCGACCTCACCGGCTATCGCAACGCCCTCCACCAGCTCAACTTCATTGGCGAATATCCCAACGGCATTGGCTTCGGCAACATCTCCCATCGCAAGCACTCGTCCCCCGACTCCCCCCAGCCCAATCAGTTCATCATTTCCGGCACCCAAACCGGCAAATTGCCCACCCTCACACCAGCCGACTATTCGCTAGTCACCACCTTCGCCCCCGCCCAAAACACCCTCACCTGCCAGGGCCTACGCCAAGCCTCATCCGAATCGCTCACCCACGGCGTCATTTACGCCAGCCATCCGGCAATCGGCGCTATCATCCACATTCACCATGCTCAGCTGTGGCAGCGCCTGCTTCACCAAGTGCCCACCACCCGCGCCGAAGTGCCCTATGGCACACCCGAAATGGCCGCTGAAACCCAGCGATTGTTTCGAGAAAGCCCGCTCTTGCAGCAGCGAGTGTTTGCCATGGCAGGGCACGAAGACGGCGTTGTCACCTTCGGAGAAACCTTGCAAACGGCCTATCGCGTACTGATTAACTGGGCACTGATGACGGGCGTTTTCTCCGATCAGAAGTCGGCAGACGCACTGCAGTTACCTCATCGACAGAGGTCTACGGTGCAATACTGACAGCCGCAACAGTTGAAAGCAACATGCAGCTACGGAATAAATACCCGTCTTGTTCCTTTGTAGAAGTCAATAGATAGGACGATATCAATCAAACCATCAACGCACCGATCTCGATATTCGGCGTCCTTAAGCAATCTATCAGCGTTCCCGATAGTCACAACGGGTAGAGAGGTTGACGCGTTCTCTTCTCTAATGACCTGTTCGAGGGAGTCTTTACCCTTCATGCTGCGGTTTGCAGTCAGCAAGATCATTTGCTTCTCTTGAGCGAGCCGCCAAACTGTCCTATCACTGCTATCGACAGGCAGAGATATCTGAGTGAACGTAACGAACCTGATAGGTAAACTTTCTAACCAGCCTTGATTTGCAATAGCACCTAGCAAAAGAACAGCATGGCCTTCAAGATTATGGTCTATAAGAAAAAGCATTCGGTAAGTTAGCGCTCTGCCCGTCTTGCCTGAAGCTTTTTCCAGGCTGCCTCCATTCCAGGTTTAGGCGGTGCCTGAAGACTGCGAAGACGGCGTTCATGATTGCGCTGTTTGTAGTATTGTTGCAACGCTTCGCTCTCTTTTAATACCTGCTGATACTCAGCCTCTACCAGGTCATGATTGCTTCGAATATATTCAAGGGCAGCTTCGATTTGCGTTTCGGAAAGGTTAAATAGCCCTCGAATAAAGTGCGGCGGATAGCCGCCTTTCACATAGTCCATCACGTCATAAATAGTAATGCGCGTCCCAGAAATAGACAGACCGCGTTCTGTACGTACAATTTTGGGCTGCTCACTCGTCGACTTTTGCATAGCACCGCCCTCCAAATTTAATGCCAATGACAGCTCCATCTTACGGGATTCCAACAGCCGTGTGTCTTTTTGTGCATACGCTCTATCAATCCGTGTCGTTCGTCCTACTATTTAGCTGTAGTTTGTCACCGCAAAGCTGAACCCTTGCGGGACGCGGCAGTATGGAAGCACCCTCCCCCGATCCCAATGGCGCTGAAAAGAATAGAACCGACTCCAACAAAAATCTGACCGAACAGATCAAGTCGCAAATCACCAGCCTAGAAGCCGAGGCCAAACAGGTTGATAACAGTGAGGTTCACGCCCGGGTTCTGAACCTGATTGCACTGATCAAAAAAAGCTTGCGATCGCGCACCCTACCCGCCAAAACCCAAAGAGAACTCGCTCGCCTACTCAGCCTCACCCCCAAGCTAGACAATCGCCACATCCAGCAGCTCAATCTTCTCGACTTGGCAATTTCTACCCTGCTGGAAGCGCCACAGGTTTCGTCAGCCGCTGGCCCCTTAGCAGACGGTACCAGCGACACCACTCGCGACAGTAGCCCCTCGCAGGCAGCCGAAGCCAAAAATCTAGTCTTCGTCCAAGAAACTCGACGACAAATCGCCCAGCAGTCCAGCACCTATCCCAACGTTCTACGCTCTATTTTGATCACTGGGGAAGGTACGCCATACATTCGTCTGATTGCTGGACTGAGCTGGTTTTTTCTGATCTTTGTGGTGCTGCCGGTAATTACCATGGGCACCGCGTTCTACATCAGAGAGCTGGTCAGCGTCATCACCGCTGCCAACACAGTCGATTATTTGGTCGAGCAAAAGCAACAACTCGAAACCGAAATTGTCGTTCAGCAGCGTGAGATAGAACAGCTAGACTTGCGCCGACAAGAACTGGGCGATCAGCTGGCAATTGTCGGTGACCAGGTGGGTGCGATCGCCAAAATCACCCCGACCGTCACCACACCGCTCCCCGCGCCTAGCCCCACGCCTCCAAATCCTGCAGCCACACCAACCCCCACCAATCCAGCACCTGCGAATCCAGCACCTACAGCGACTGGCGAAAATGGAGAAACTGTCGAAACTCTCAGCTTCATCACCGTCAATCCTCAAGAGCTGGTCAGAATAGAAGCCGCCATCGACAAAGTTCTCACGCGGGATGAAACAGCCGCCACAGAGTCAGCAGCGCGCGCTCCTGCTAACCCCGAAAGTACGGCGACTCCTCGGTCTGGAGCATCCTCTAGCGCACCTTCTGAACCGATATCAGGTGCCCAGTCTGAGGCAGCGATCGCTCAGGCAGTCGCCGATGCCGAACAGCAGGCTGCAGACGCCGCGCGCAGTGAAGCCGTCGTCAAAGCGGCTGGCGACCGAGCCACCGACCGCAGAATCTTCAAAACCAGCATGACTCTCATTCTCCTAGCCGTTTCCATAGGCGCCCTAGGCAGTACGGTGAGCGTCGTTGTCAGAGCCAATACATTTATCCGTCAGGCCCAAGAGAGTGAGAGCGATCTGTTCCTCACAGGCTTTTTTAGACCGCTAGTTGGCATGTCTTTTGCAATTTTTTGTGTTGCCCTTGTCGAAGCAGGCATCTTTTCCGGCATTTTCGACATCGCAGACCGAGAAGAAGACCGTACCTATTTTTATGTTGCGATCGCCTTCGTAGCCGGATTCAGCGAGCGCCTAGTTCGCGACGTCGTGATTAAAACAGAAGACTCCATCGCTGGCCCCATCACCCGCACCGATCGGCTCAGATGAGTCCATTTTTCACAATTTCGCCTGTTTACGCATCCTATTAGCCATCTAACCCAGGTAACTGCAGAGACAACGAATCAGGTACCCTTAATGTCGCCCGCCGCCCTGCAGGCAAGTAGCTCAGCAATAGCTCAATCGGTTCGGGTGGCAGATGCCGCAGCCGCTCAGACCATTCGATAGCCACAATACCCGGCTCGACTTCCACCCCCTCCCAATAGGTTTCCAAGTACAGCCCATCCGCCTCAGCTTCCGAAAGCCGGTACAAATCAATGTGGTAAAGCGGTAGCCGCCCTCGGGTGTACTCATTTATCAACGTAAATGTAGGGCTATCAATATCAGCCACACCTAGCCCTAGCCCCAATCCCTGCACCAAAGTCGTTTTACCACTACCCAAGTCACCCCTGAGCAGGAGCACACTGCCCGCAGGCAGCTGCTCTCCCAGGGCCTTACCCAGCGCCTGCGTGGCTACCGCAGTTGGCAAGTCAATAGCTGGCAAGTCAATCAGCATTCATCCGCTAGAAAGCGATAACGCTTAAACCTACCATGAGCAAATCGACAAAAGCTATACACTTTATACAGCTCGTTATACAGCGTTAGATAAGTCCCACAATATGATCATCACCGTTGCCAGCTTCAAAGGCGGCGTCGGCAAAACGACGACAGCCATTCACCTTGCCGCCTTTTTACAAGGGCAGGGTGAAACGGTACTGATCGACGCAGACCCCAACCGCTCTGCCATTGGCTGGGCGACCCGAGGCGACCTCCCCTTCCAGGTGATGGACGAATGGGACGCCGACCAAAGCGTAAAACCAAACAGCAACGTCGTGATCGACACCCAAGCTCGGCCCACCCCAGAAGATCTCTCCGCCCTAGCGCAAACCTGCGATTTACTCGTACTGCCAACCACGCCAGATGTGCTAGCACTCGACGCCCTAGTGCTTACCGTCGAATATCTCAAAGCCATCAGCACCAGCCACTATCGCATTTTGATCACTGCCATTCCACCCAAGCCCAGTAAGGCTGGTCAGGAAGTTAGAGACCTGCTAAAAGAGGCAAACCTTCCCCTCTTCAGCCAAGGCATCCGCAGATTCTCCGCCTTTCAAAAAGCCGCCCTCAAAGGCATCCCCGTATATTCGGTAAGAGATCCTCGGGCCGAGGCAGGCTGGGAAGACTACGAAAAAGTCGGCAATGAAATTCTAGACATTATGGAAGCGAGAGCGCTGACCATCCAAGCGCAGGAAGTCTCTGAGATCAAAGATATCTTCTAGCACCGATGGCCAAGCGCTAACCGTTCTGTTGTGACCGGTGTGCTCAATGCACCAGCTCAGGAGACTTACGAGCAGCTGCCTGACGCGCCTCGAGCGCAGCGTTGAGACTGAGCCCCACCGTTGCAGGATTCTCCAACCCAACGTCGTGACAGTGCGGATCGATGCCCAATCCTTTCCTTGGGTAGGCCGCACAAATCAGCTTGTACTCATCAATGGCAGCGTACAGGTCTTCTTGAGAGAGTGTATTCAGATAGGCACATTGGCCAATTTGTCCTTTTGGTAAAGGAGCGACCAAGTTTTGTCCTCGCTTTTGAAAGATTTTCTGTTGCGAAGACCAGAGCGTTTCTTTTTTGTTGAGAATGTCGTGCCACAGGCTCAGGCCAAAGCCACTAATCAGGTTCAAGATTCGCTTAAAGTCGCTCTCTGGTAGCCAACCCATCCGGTAACTCAGATAGGCGCCAAAGCCCATGCCAATCGCAACCGCATGACCATGCAACAAACCCGCCTCCATCTCAAACCCGGGAGACCAAGTGTGGCCGTACGCATGGGGACGACACTGGTGGGTCTCATAGAGATTGTCGTATTCAGCCGCTACATAGCTCCGCAGAGCTCCACCCAAAATCTTCTGTGAGAGCAGATCGATCTCGTCTCCCCGCGTGCAGTTTGTTGTCCCAAACCGGGTGGTAATAAGTCGGGAGCTATCTTCTTCCTGCACTTTCTCTAAGTTTTCAAACAATTCAGCATCTTTCACCACCGCCATTTTCACAATTTCGATAATGCCGTGACGGAGCCAGCCTTCATGCAGTGTCTTAAAGAAAAAGCGATCGGTGATTGAAAGCACCGGTGGATGATAGGCGCCAAAGAGATTTTTGTAGCCAAAGCCATCACAGCAAGTGCGCGGAGAAGGCCCGGCATCGATGCCTGCCACGATCGAAGTCGACAGCATCACATAGGGCGTATTGCGATGGTAAAGCGCGCAAGCCAAGCCGCCCGTATCTGCCAAAACGCCACCCCCCACTAACAAAACCGGCTCGTTGCGAGAGACACCTAATTGCTTAAAGTCTCCTAGCATTTTTTCGACGGTGGCAATGCCTTTGTCGACCTCCATCGCCCGGTACACTCGCTTCTCTAATGCGATGCCGTGATAATCAAAGTAGTGCTCTAGCTGCTCGCCATAGTAGCGCTCCACATTTTGGTCCATAAGGCACACGCATCGACCAATGGGCAAATACAAGTCTCGCAGCACAGGCTGATCCACATCAATCGCGTGATCGACAATCTTAATCGCGGTGAAAGTGCTGGTGTGCATAACCGCTTCTATCGTAGTGTCATCCTCAGTGCTCTCGGTGTAGCCTTTACTTTCCCGGTAGCTAGAAGTTGGGTAGATGGCGTGAGGATTTTCGGTGACGAGTCGTTCGCTCAGGTCTTTATAAAAAGTGCCAGCTTCTGTCGCTGTGAGATAGGTCAATAGCTTGTGCTCACTTAACTCAGATGGATAGAGCCTGCTAGCAAAAGCTTTCCAGTGATCGCCCGCCTCAGCGTCGAAAGCGGAAATCAACTCGGCGAGCAGTCCAAAAAATCGCCCCAAGGAGAAATTTAGCGAGCTGCGTAGGTTTCGGCAGGCCGACAGTCCGCTGACGGCGTTGGCCTCTGCGAAGGTCTTTCCTAAATCCGCTGAAAATGCGGGTGCTTTGACTAGGGCAGTCAACAAACGTTTAAAGCTGTCACTAGCACATAGGGTCTCTAATGACTGATCTATCCTTTGTTGAAGGAGTTCTGTTGTATCGTATGCGTCAATGAAGTGTGCGATCGCCGAGACGGTCTTCGTCATTGATATTGGGTCCTGTCTGTGAAGGTAGCAAAGTACAAAAGAGTGTCTTAAAGGAGACTTCTGAACCGCGCAGTTCGATCTAAGCCTGCCAGCTACTGTCGGCAAGCAATCGAACTGGAAAAGTGTTCTAGGGAATATCCAGGAGATAAGTGTAAAGACTTTTTTCAATTCTACAATACAGGCAACCTGAAAGCTGATCGGTATGCCTAAATACTTGCGAATATTTAGCTCCGATGCTGAGGCTCTGCGGTTAGGTGCGTGATTATTTTATTTTAGTGTGGTCTTCTTTTACGTGGTTTTCTTTTGTTGAAATTTTCTACACTATATTTTCTGCAGCATAGCCCTTAGGTTAGCTGTCGTCTATGGCGATCGGTGGCTCACCAGCCACTAACCCTCTATGTAGAACGCGATCGCCTACAACCTGTGAATGGTCAGCGCGATGTAGCGTGCATCGGTTATCCCAAATCACAATATCACCAGGCCGCCAGCGATGACGATAGAGCCGACTTTCTCGAATAGAATGCCGGTAAAGCAGACGAATAATCCGCTGCCCTTGCTCAACATCAGAAAGAGCCTGACAGCGCGCTGGCGTTGAGAGATAAAGCGCAATCTTCTGGGAGATGGGATGACGCCTAAATAATGGATGCCACGTTTGAAGCGCTTCGCTATTTTCTAACACGAGGCCGGTCACAACGTGCAAGACCTTTGTTTTTCGCAGCTTGGCTTTAACCCATTGAGGCAGCGAATCGTAGGCACAGTATTGACTGATGAACAGCGTCTCTCCGCCGGATTTTGGTGGGATGATGACGCGCAACGCCGTATAGGCCGGTGGGGCTTCGACGTAGCTAGTATCAGTATGAAATACGCTGACAGGTGGGCGATCGCGCCCCACATTACTCACCACATTGAGCCAAGGGTGTCGTGGTACGGGCGTTTCTCCTTTTGTAAACGTCAACGGACCAAGCTGCTTCAAAAAAGCTACAAAAGCCTCATCGTCAATCTCTTGATTGCGAATAATTGCCACGCCCGACTCTGCCAAGCATCGCTTCAAAGCGGCAACTTGCTGTTTAGAGATTGTCTCCACAGAGACATCACTGACCTCTACGCCAAAGGGAGAGAGGCGCCGAAATAAATCATTAAGAGGAGCAGTTGGAGATAGATACACGGTGTTAAATAAATTCTTCTAGGCGACAGCAGGCGCAAAATCCTCACCCAGCAACGACTCAATCGAGCCAAAATCTAAGCTGTTCACTCTGAGGTCAGCAGCTTCAAAAGCGCAATGCTTGGTATTTTCTCCAGGAAAAGCCACGCATCTGAGCCCTGCAGCCTTTGCAGACTGCACACCACCAGGATTGTCTTCGATAGCCACGCAGCGACTGACCGGCACTTTCAAACGTCTGGTAGCTAGGCAGTAAACCTCCCCATCAGGCTTCGCATGTTCCACATCGGAACGATCCATCACTAGGTCAAAATCATCGACAGAGAGGTATGCGCTCAGCGTATTTAGGATAAAGGCTACATTGCGCTTAGAAGTTGTTGTTACAAAAGCAATCCGAATCCCTTTGTGCTGTGCGGCCCTTATCACGTCCATCATACCTGCCCTCGGATGCAAAGCCGCCTGTCGGAGAGACTGTTGAAAAATTTCAGATTTTGATCGGTGAATGGCATAGGCATCCACCGATCGACCCTTTTTTTGCGCATAGTTTTCTATGCGCTTCCGGCCACCGCTAGTTTCTAGCATAGGTAGATAGGCCTCTCTGGACCAGTACCAACCTAGCTGATGACGATCAAAGGCTAGATTGAACGCTTGCCGCTGAAGCTCGGACGT
This sequence comes from Cyanobacteria bacterium J06623_4, assembly GCA_038524545.1. Lineage (GTDB taxonomy): Bacteria > Cyanobacteriota > Cyanobacteriia > Phormidesmidales > Phormidesmidaceae > Phormidesmis. The sequence goes on from JBCBIK010000056.1 coordinate 16,085, forward strand.
ATCAACGAGGGTACCAATTGAACCCAAAAGAATAGCTTGTAACATTATTTTTCGCTGCAGATATTTGGGAGTTACCTAATTTCTGTTAGTCACCTGCTTTTCCTGCTATGGCATTTTGCCCTGGCAGACTTTTCAAGACATCGGATAACAGCAACTGATAAAGGTCTAGATTGTTGTCTCTTAGCGCTTTTCCTCTAAGTGCTCTGTCTCTAGATGATAGGTAACCATTTCACTCATTAAAATAACGACCAACACCGCAACTCGCCATCTATCCTATGGCATGCTCCAACCTATGGCATGCTCCAACGGTCTGTATAATTGCGCCTACGCAAAGACTGCGTACTCCGTAGCGCCGTAAGCGTCTGTATCAGACACTGGTTGTTCGGCGGAAGACGCCAGGCACGCCGCTACTGCCTGGTCAAAAAAGGTTTCTAGCGGAGTGCCGGCTGCCGCTGCCATAGAGGTGAGAACGCTCTTAGGAGAAAAAGAACAATACAGTCCAGCTTCTATAAACCAGGGTTGACCCGACGGATCGATGCGAAAATCGAAAAGGCCATAGTGACGACATCCTAAGGCATAGTGACACTGCCTCGCGGCCTTCCATACCAACGGCATATCTGGGTCATCTGGAGAAACTATCCATGAGTGACCCGCGTCTTTTGATCTGTAGTCGAGGTTGTTTTTCTCATCTCGAATCAGCTTGTTTTCAAAGGTGCGAATAGGCATCAAGGAAGTATCGAGCGCATATTCCTGAAGCGGGAGGCATAGCAGCTCATCCGTGTCTTCTCCAAAGTCAATCACTCCACAGCGAACCTCCCGGCCTAGAGGAATAAACTCCTCTACAATCACGTTTTCAGAATGGGCAAAAGCCTTCTCCAGAGCTTCTGCGTAGTCTTCAGTTTTTTTGACGAGGGTAACCCCAAATGAATTGTCTGCGCTGTTGGGTTTGACAATGACTGGGGGTGTGATCGTGGGCTGGTCTCCTCTGGTTAAGCATTCTCCTTTGGGTACTTTGACACCTGCTGCTGCAACAATGGCTTTTGCTTTTGCTTTGTCAGCTGCGATCGCCATCTGAGCAGGCAAGTTACCTACATAGGGAATCTGCAGTAGCTGCAGCAAAGCACGATATTCTGTCATGCCGGGCAGACAAAACATTTGCGGTAGGGCAAAGTCAATCTGCTGCAAAGCCAACATACGTACCGCATCCGATAGCATGTAAGACTCTGCCGACGCAATATCTGCCTGCCTCAAAGAGGGCGGAAATCGCCAGCGGCGATCTGGCGTAATGTAAGCAATTAGATGGATATAGCGAGAAGACTGTGAGGACGTGCTTGAGGAAGTATGAGTTAGCTTGGTCAGACAGTCGCGGGCATAGAGCAGTGAGAGCTCAGCGTAGAAGTCGTTCGTTGCAGACCCGACTAAATGGAGCATACGCAGCGGTGCCATCACTTAATCTCCTCCTAGCTGAACTAGCTTACCAATGTTAAAGTCGATGCGAATCCAGCCCTTGAGCTGCCGCAAATCCCGTAGCAACAGAAGTGGAATTTGCCAATGATGCACCATCAAAAAGGGCAGCGGATCATGCCAGTCGAAAATCGCGTCCTTTCCAGTCGCAATGGTGCGTATTCTAGCGACCGTCTCCTCGGGTGAAAAAAGATGAGTCAACAGTCTCCAAACTTCGTGATAGATCCAGTAAGTCGGGCGACTGGTGCGTAGCGGCTGCACTGGGAAAGAACAACGCCAGTCATCTGTCTTTTTGCCATCTGTCTTTTTACTGACGGTACCATCATCAGCGAAGACAGTCTCATCGCCTAAGTAGGCAGTAGCCACCATAGGCTGGTTGTAAAACATCGTGATCGCGGAGTGCGTTCTAGGATTGCACTCGATGGCATATACCCGACCATCCTCAGTCGCTTCGATGAAGTCGAAAGAGGCTTGTCCGGTGAGGTTTAGCCCAGCAGCGAAAGTGCGAACCCAACTTTCTATCGCAGGCTTGTCCACGTTTTCATAGTTCACCTGAAATGCCGACGATTGGCAGCAGCAGTGCATCCTCAGTTCGCCGCTGCGAAGCGTGCTATGGGTACAGTACTCTTGCCCAGCAATAAACTCCTGCATGATCCAAGGCGTTTTCTCAGAGATGGGCAGCGATCGCACAAACCGAGCAGTCGCTTCTGGTGTCTCGCAGGGCAGCTTAGTCAGGTCTAGCCGCCGGACCGAATCGTAGGGAATACTTTTGAGAATGTAGGGGCGTGTTTCGTTTGAAAAGTCGAACGCTATCACCTGGTTGGGGTGGGTAATTCGAAAAGACTTTGGCACGCTCAAGCCAAAAGATTCGGCAGCTTTAGCAAACTGATATTTATCGTCTAGCAGCTCTATGCGCTCCGGGCGAACATGCATGACCTCGCAACAGTCAGCGAGCAGTAGAATTGCCTGAGAGTCGTAATAACTGGCCACCGGGCTACACACCGGTACATACAGGTCCACCTGCTCTCTTTTTACAATCGCTAACAGAGCCTCTGCGTAGCCAGGGTCACTAGGATTTGGCACGGTATAAAACTTATCTACCGCTTTTGAAAATCGATGCCCAACGAGCCAATATTTGTGAGTCTCGATTAAAACAACGCGATGCCCCGCAGCGTAAAATGAACGCGCTAGCTGCAGCGCCTTCGTCATTTTGCCGCCACTTATCAGCACTGTTTTGGATACTGTTTTGGGTGTAGCAGCTCCAGAGGCAGACTGATGGTTTACCCGTGATGAGAGGCTCCCAAGAAAATCACGCCCTTTAGCATACAAGAGTGCAGTCAACACCAAAGCAGCGTTGAGCGGCAATACCGTTGTCAGTGCCAACAGCGTGGCGATGTCTTGGCAGGCAGCTTTGAGCTTCGCGATCCATCCGGCGGTGCTGGAGGGCGACGCTGTTGTCGTTATTGAGATGGTTTGTGTCATTATTAACTGCGTCGAATAAGTGTAACGCCATCCCGAATGGGGAGAATCACCTGATGAACGCGTGGATCGGCGGCGACAGTTTCGTTGAAGTGTGCGATCGCATCTCCATTAGCCGTAGATTTTCCTGGCATGTAGGGCTGTCCTTGCATGAGCGTATTATCTACACACACCAGTGCCTGAGGAGAGAGCATATCGTTCTCTAGCAGCACGTTTAGATAGTCTACATAGCCATCTTTGTTGGCATCGATAAAGACAAAGTCAAAAGTCTCTTCTGCTTCAGCAAGACTGTTGAGCGCATCTATCGCAGGGCCTACTTTCACCTGAATTTTGTGCCCATGGGGAGAGTTTGAAAAACAAGATTGGGCAAAGGCTGCAGCGTAGGCGTCTAGCTCACAGGCAATCAGGACGCCATCTTCCGGCAGTTCTTCTGCCATGGCAAGGGCAGAGTACCCAGTAAACAACCCGATTTCAAGCACTTTTTTGGCCTGTAGACTATGGAGCAACATTTTCAGAAACTGGCCTTCCGTATGCCCTGAAAGCATTTCCTGCTCCAGCTCATTGCCGGTTTCTCCACTGGTAAAGCGCTGGGACCAATCTTCTGATTGGGTCCGCTGAGTAAGCGCCGTCATCGCAGGCGATTCAGGCGTTGTATATTTGCCGATGTAAGGCTCCAACCCCGCAGCAAGCTGCGCGGCCAGTGTTAATTCCTGCTTGAATGCGCTATCCAAATCGGCCAGTGACTCAACCTGTCTAGCGAGCGCTTCTAGCTTCTGGGCCAAGATTCCGTGGGGCGTTACGGGTCGGGGCGCGGCCAGTTGGCTATTCTGCATTATTTGTAGAAATAAAGTAAGGTAATCGAGAGCTTGGACTATCCAAGCGATTGCTTTTTACCAGTCTCTTTTTACGCTCTTTTATGGTGGTGTGAGCTTGAGTAATCTTAGTAAGAGTGTCTTTGCGTTCAATATATCATAGGTTCGTAAAGATACTAGACATAGAAGTAAATCTATCCAGAAAATCTGTCTAAAGGCTTGACAGGGAATAATAGTCTTACTGGTTTACGGTGAGATGGCGAATATATGGTAAGCAAGATTGCCTCCGCAGGGCTAATCGCTATCGGATGGTTTGGGCTGAGCATTCATAGCAGCTCTAGCATCTCTGCTAGAGCACAAGGTATTCTCCACGACATTCCCTACCACAACACCTCAGAGAATTACTCAGTTGAGGATGGTGCGATCATTGTGAACATGCCTCTATTTGCATTCACTTGCGACAGCAACGTGGCTTCTCAGCCGCTTAGCGAATTTAGCCAAGCCTCGCTACAAACTGCTGTGCTCATTGCCGAGAGTCTAGCATCCGTAGATAGTAAGATCCATTTTCTCCAAAACACAGCCACTTCCTACGCCTGCAGTGGAGATATAAAAGCTGCAGCCACTATCTTAAAACAAACTCTCACTGCAATACGCACCATTGAGGATATTAGTCACAAAGGAAGTAAGTTGGTTGAAATAGCCAGCATATACAGAGAATCGCTCAATGATGAGTCGGCGATGGAGTCGATTTTGGAAGAGGCAATAGCATTAATAGAAACGACGGATGACAGCCTAATCGCTCAAAACATCGCTCTAGGTGTCGCGAGAGAATATGCCGAAGCAGGCCAAACACAAAAAGGGATTAACATCCTCGGAGATACTGGGCTATCCGACGATACTGCTCTGTTGGGCAGGCTTCTAGATTCTTCTGACTCAGCAGAATTTATCTCTAGCGGGTTCCTTTTATTAGAGGGTAATGCAGATGATGACGCAAGTACGTTTTTCTCTCAACTAGATGCATACTCTGATTTTAATCAGACACTGACAGATCCTCGATACTTGGGAGAGCTTCCCACAAGCGATGTTCTTCAGATCAGACTAGAGGCGATCGCACAGCTACCCGCTCACCCTCTCCGTGCACTAGAATACTTGCTGCTCAGTAATGAGTTGATCATTAGAGGAGAGCTAACGGAAGGTCTTGAAGTTCTTGAGTTAGCATTGCAGGCAGTAAAGGCACAAATCTCTATAGAAGGAGAAAACACATCCTCTCACAGCTTTGCCCCAAATTTACTTTGGATAGGCGCCCTATTCATACAGGCAGGAGAAGTCGAGAGAGGCTTCTCTATTATTGACTCTATTCCTAATTCCCAGGAAGTCATCATCGAGAAAGCTTACAGCCTTATCGGTCTGCTGTACGAGATAAACGAACCAGACGACAACACGGTCAACAGATTGCTCTCCACAGCACAACAGCTAATAAACGAAATCCAGGACCCAGAAGAGAAAAGAGAACTGACAGAAGAAATCAATGCCACAGCAGCATCATTTCTCTCATCCTTCAGTTCAGGCTCAGAGGTAGAAAGAGCCCATGCACTTATCACCAAAGCCTTCTATATAACAGACGTAGATCCTGCTTACGATATTGATGGTCAATTGATTGAATCTGTACGGGCTGAAGTAATAGCCCTGCTGACAGAAGCTGAGCAGCTTATAGAGTCCCTTAGTTCACCAGAAGAAAAAACAGAACTAAACATACGACTAGCACAAACCTATTCCTTCATTTTTGATGACACCTCAAAGGTCCGCCGTATTACCCTATCGTTACTTGAATACGAAGAAACCAATGAAGGAAACATCAGACTGTTAGACGCTTCGCAGTATAAAGACGGGCGTTTAGTGGGTCTGCTGATAGGAATCGGAGAATATGAAAGCGCTGTAGCGATCGCTCAAGCAATAGGCGAAGATGAAGAGCTTGTCTACACCATCAGATCCTTAGTTCGGCTAGAACAGTACGACAGTGCGCGGCAAATGACGACACGGATAACATCATCACTCTTCAGGGCAGAAGCTCTGATGATTATGGCCAATGCCTATGAAAAGTTGGGCCAGGCAGATATCGCTTTAGCATTCGTAAAGGAAGCCATAAACGCCGCAGAACGCTATGAGCCCACCGACTCAGCGGCAGAAAATTATCACCCACAAAGCAAAGAAGATCTAATTATTGATACGCTCTGGAAGTATGGACAAACCGCTGAAAACGTAGAACATATTCGTGAAGCCGCTCACGAAATTGACAACGCAGACATCCGCATAACTGCGCTGCTTGAGCTGTCTAACACTCGAACAGAGCTAATGAATCTTGTATTCTTAGAAAATCCTTGGGAAACAGGAACAACTTTGAACGACAGTACATTGTTAGCCATCGCAACACGCTCAGCCTCTTTGGACCTCTCATATCAAGCGCTTAAAGCCTTATCACATATTCGGTCTGCCCGCACACAAGCAAACGGGCTGGTGCTTGTGTCTTCTTACCTTTCTGGCAGGCATACGCCTCTGACATCTGAGATAAAAGATCTTTTTCAACAAATCCAAGCCAGATATCCTTCGACAGAGAACTAAAGAAATTCTCCAAGCATTAGACAACGCTGTTCTAATATTTTCCCCGATGAACGAGCCATGAACACTAAACGGTTGTATGTATCACTATTGGCGACTACTTTTTCAATAACCAGTGTTCATGGTTGTGCATCATTGGCGTATGCAAGACAACAGACAGAGGTCATACAGGCCTTGTATGCATTCCCTACTCACCCCTGCTATCAGTACGACTCTGAATATGCTGTTGCGATCAATGTATTTAGCGGTGAATTGATAGATGCTGCTAAAGATATCGCTGCTCAGCGTATCGAAGACCCAGCAGAGCAAGCAGATATCTTTCGTCGCCTCGGCCTCTTCTATGCCTGTGTCGGGTGGGAATCCGCCACAGACTTTTTAGAACAAGCGCTTGCTACAGCACATACGGTAGAAAGCCCCGAAACAAGAGGCAACCTTCTTGTCGGTATTGCAGATGTATATAGCTGGGCGCTCACAGGACCTAGCTGGGCACTGCATGAGTCAGCAACACGGGATACGATTCTTTTAGAGGCGATCGCACTCGCAGAAAGCCTACCCAACGACTCAGAAATTAAGTCTCGGATTTTTCAAAACGCAGCCCTTCAATACGCCCGCACAGAACAACTCGAACAAGCCCGCGCAGTCATAAACAAGCTCCCAAACAGCACCGACCGTCAATCAGCCCATCGAATGTTGAATCAATACATCAGCATTTTTGACCTCGGGCCAGATAGCGCTGCACTATCAGAACAAACAACGCCTCTCGATAGCGAGATCAACGCCGACGCAATCGCAGTAGAGCTTCTTCCCTTCTACTACATGCTTTTGCTAGAAAGGGCTGAACATTCTGGAGAGCCCATCAGCGTTTCTCGGGAAGCCCTAGACACGGTTACAGAAGAATACGTTCAAAGCGTGCCACTGCTTGCCAATCCTCACGAAAGGGGTCACGGCTACGCATCGTTAGGCAAGGTCTTTTCTTTGGTTGAGCCAAATAGAGCGATCGCTTTTCTAGACCAAGCAGTGCAAGCACTACAGCTAGCAAAAGATACGCCCGTGCCAGCAACTCTGCCAGAAGACTATTCTCTACGAGATAGCCTTTTGAGCATCGCTGCTAGCTTCCTTCGTATTGGAGACGCCGAGAAGGCGCTCGCCGTCATCTCTGAGGTAGAAGCGCAGAACGCCGAAGATTCACAGGATATTGCCTCTCAGAAAATCTTCATACTGATGAATGTAGGTAGGCTGTTTTTTGAGCGATCGCAATCATCTCAGGCACACACCGTTCTGCAGGATGTCGAACATCAACTCTCTCTGAATGATGACGCCTCTATCCAAAACCAACAGCGCTTGAGACTAGCCACTATATACGCAGAATCTGGTAACCTCGAAGCAGCAGAGCACACTGTCAACCGCATCAGACAAAACAGCGAAGCAGCTCCTTTTCTGTTCGATGAGTTACAAAGCGGAGATTTCACAGAGCTCTTACTGAAAATTGGCAGCTACGAAGAAGCCCTAGCGTATGCCAGAGACACCAACAATGCAGGCTTGCTGACCTACCTACCTGCAAAATTGCTGGCCGCACAGCAAAATCAACTAGCCTTGCAGGCTCTAAACGCTATCGAGTCACCAGATCAGCAAGTGCAGGCACAGGCTAGAGTTGCCGCTGTTTACGCCACTCAAGCACTCCCTGAATTAGCCATTGAGATGATGGATAGTGCTTTAGCGATCGCACAAACAGGCGACCTCTCCTCACTCATTGCCATTGAAGAAGCCTCCCTACGCAATCCCTACAACTCTCAGGCCTACACAGAAGCAGAAATACAAGAACGCCTAGCAGAATGCCTAGCCTCACAACGCACAACCCTAGTAGAGCAAGCCATCACTGTCTTTTCCGAGACCGCCAACGACGACACCCTACGCAAAGTCATTCAACAGGTCGACAATGAAAAGCTACGTACCGATCTCGCGCTCAACTTCCTATCTCTCGACACCGCCATGCTTGAGATCGACTCAATCTCAGAGCCAGCACTGGCAGATGAGTATGCCTTGCTACTCATCGCCAAAGCCACCGAGGCAGGACTATTCGACCAAGCAGTAGACATCGCAACCAAAATTCAATCTGACTACGCTCAAGCAACCGCACTCCTCAATATCGCAGAAGCCTTCGAGCGCTCCCCGCAGCCAGTTATCGAACCCTGAATACCATTTCTCCATACACCCAGATGCAACCTCTCTGCAAGCGTATTGCCCCAGCTAATCGATGAGAACCGAACTAATCTTGAAGTTGGCAGACTAACTCGGGGACAAAGAATTTCGCCGACGGAAACATATGGCAACGATATACTCTGTGTGTCTTAATAGACACACGTCTACAAATTGGAAATCAGGCCAGTGAAATCGCAAGTTGACCGATGGGGGAGCTCCCTAGCCATCAGACTTCCAAAACATATCGCTGAAGCATTGAACCTTCAGCCGAATGATGACATAGAACTCACCGTGACTGACGAGAAGGTGATACTGTCGTCCATACACGACGACTCACCAAACTTTACGCTCGACGAACTGTTAGAGCAAGTGACAGAGCTACCCGAGCCAGAAATCGATTGGGGTAGCACAATGGGCGAGGAGATTTGGTAGGTGACCGTATCGAAGGAAGCAGTCTTAGTATTTCAAACCAAAGCAGGCCTAGTTTACCGCGTCCGGACATTACCGCGACGGTTTGTCCTCAGACGGAATAAGCCTAATCTGCTAGATACTGAGTCTAAAATTTGACATTGCAACCATTAGCCTGGAAATCTGCTGGTATAACGCTGTTTGATTGCCAGTACGTCAAGTTTAAGCTTAAATGGTTAAGGCTATATTTATTCAAGGTACAGAAGAATAAGATATCAGTTAAGGTGCTTATGTTTGATGAGCTAGACCCTTTAGTTTTTGAAAGGCTAAGAAATAAAGCACACAGTGACGAAGATATCGACGTTCTAGAGAAATATATCAATCAAAAAACCTCTCAATCTACTTCGCAGAGAGGCAAATATAATGTAAATGCAAACAACCCAACTCCTGGGTCGACAACGATAAACATAGGGGATCACTACGGAGCTGGAGTTATCTCCGCAGAAATCGGAGATATGATGGTTCAACAGTATGAACTTATGTCCACTGTAAAAGAGTAGTTAAAGGTACAAAACTTAGAAAAAGAAGATGAGAGTTCTTACTCAACACAAGAAGGTTCTTACGGAGAAGATGCACCAATACCTAGGCTCTCTATTGAGCTTGTGTCCATTGAAAAACTAAATTTACAGTTGAGTGCACTAGATGAGCTAAATAAATTTAGGCAATTGTCTGAAAAGCATCGGACTGAGTTTAATTCCGCTAAAAGCGAGCTTTTGAATATAGAAAAGAATTTACAAAAGTTGAACGAAGCATCTCACAAAATCAATCGCATCCACGAAGAATCTACTCAGGCTTTTACCCAGAAAATACAGGAGCTCCTATTATTAAATGAAAGATTAAATGAAAGTAAGTTATCAAAGGATCCTTACGGCTCAGCATATCTAGAACAACTTTCTCAGAATCTGGCTCAACGAATCCAAAAAGAGGAGAAGCTCAAACAAACAGACAACACAGAGAGGGATCCACAAATAAAACCGGAGTCGTTAGTAGAAAATTTCCAGCAGAAAATTCAATTAGGGAAAGAAGTCACTTGCTGGCTCAACAGAGAAAAACAGGATATTGCCAAATCTCTTGTCAACCATGTACTTACTACTTATCCCAAAATCAAATTGAATTCATCAGAGAGAATGATGAGACTCTTTACTCTATCAATAGAGCAATTTATTGAGAGATTGGCTTATTGTCTTAGCTGGGGAAGAGTGGATAGCTTGGTCGACCCCGTCACACCTGTGGTCCTTGAAGACTACGCATATGTGGAAGCTTTCGAGCAGCTAGAAAGAGAGATGCCTGATAACTTACCTGAAGGTGGCAAAGCACAAATGAGAGAATATATTGAGTACTTGAAGAATTCTCTTGAAAGCTATCACCATATTCAAGTTGAATGAACAAGATCCAGGAGAGTGTTTCTAATTTTGTGTAAGCGCTTTTTTACTTAAACGGAAAAGCGT
>JBCBIK010000057.1:0-26065 GCA_038524545.1 Cyanobacteria bacterium J06623_4
TCCGGAACCTCATCCATCGTTTTTTAGCCAAGCAAGACTATCAGATGGAGTCTGCTGAGGATGGTAAGAGTGCCCTCGCCATATTTGAGCAGTTCAACCCGGATCTCGTTATCTTAGATGTCAATTTGCCTGATGCGAATGGCTACGACCTCTGCAAGGAGATGCAGTCGCGCACTGGGGTGTTTGTGCTGATGCTGACGAGTCGTACGGACGAGGCCGATAAGATTCGCGGCTTTAATACAGGCGCTGACGACTACATCACTAAGCCTTTTAGCCTGGGTGAGCTAGAAGTTCGGCTGGGCGCTATTTTGAAGCGTCAGCGTCCGGTGACGGTGGCAGAGCAGCAGTGCCTAACGTTCAATAAGCTCTCGATTGACCCCATTCGCCGTGAAGTGACTTTGGCGGGAGATATCGTGCCGCTGACGGCCCTCGAATTTGACCTGCTGCATTTCTTGGCGGGTCATCCAGGACGGGTTTGGCGACGCTCAGAACTCATTCAGAAGGTTTGGGATTATGAGTATGTGGGAGACCAGCGCGTGGTCGATGTCCACATTGGTCAGATCAGGAAAAAGATTGAAATTGATACGACTCAACCGACGTTAATTCAGACTGTGCGCGGGGTTGGCTATAAGTTTGAACCGCCGCCTGAAGTGGCAGAAGGTGTGGCAGAAGCAGTCCTTTAGCGCGATGTTAGTAAGACGGTATTAAATAGACACCAAACAGGAGCCTTTCGACTGCCGCTTTGGCAGTTTAGAAAGGCTCTTTTGTTTGGTCGCTCATGAATTTACCGATGCTTTGATGGTTTTGTGCTGATTGCGAACTTTCCAGGCGAGGCTGATGAGCTTCGTCCAGCGGCGTTCTACTCGCTTGGGGGTCCATTTGAGCTGCTGGGCAATCAGTGCATCGGAAGGGCCTCCCTCAGGATCTTGCATTTGCATTTGCTTGAGGTGCAGTAGCTGGCTCTGCTCATCTGTGAGCTGCGCGGTAAATAGCTGCCACTCTTGTGGGGAGAGGCCGAAGTTTTTGTCGAGGTCTGCGCCGAGCCACTGGTGTACTAGCTCCCAGCGGTGAGACTGCGCAAACTTTTCGACATGGTACTTGAAGCGCTGCTGCAGGTAGTCTCGCTGGCGAGCACTTAGGCCGAGCACTTCGTCTATTTCAGAGGCGGCCATGTCTTGAAGCCGCAGTGAGAGGTAGTCGATGCAGGCGTGCTGATCTTGAGACTCTAGATATTCGACGAGTTCTTTGACGATGCGATCGCGCAATACCCCTTCAGAGGGGTCAACCGCGTCGGAGACCATTTTTTCGCGAATTTGCTGGATGGCGGGTGAGCGGAAAAAGCTCTCGTTGTCGCCCTTGGGAGAGTCGACGGCCATCTCGATATCGACAGAGGTCTCTGCGGGCAGGCGGCGGGCGAAGGCCTGCGCTCTTAGCACTAGCAGCTGCTGGTTGTAGCAGCCGGGGAGGGAGATGCGGCGTTTGGCGTAGTGCTCGCTAAAGGCCATGTATTCGGATAGCTCTAGGCGAGTGCGTGGCTGGTAGTCGGCAGGGAGGTGGTTTTCCCGGCGGAAGGCTTTGAGCACTTCGATGTAGAAGCCTTGGAGAAAGTCTTCTAGCAGGGTGCAGCGCCCTTGAAAGCCTAGCTGAGTTCTGGCGGGGGCGATGTAGCGGTAGGCGATCGCACTCAATCGGCTATGCAGCTCGACGCGGCCTTGGCGAGAGCCGAGTAGGTAGTAGTCGAGATACTTTTTGACCCGGTTTTGGGCGAGCGATCGCTGCCAGGCATTGACTTCGCCCAGCGCTTGAATGCGGGTGCTCTTGCGGCAAATGCGAGTGACTTCGATTGCCAGGCGGGTTGCTACCGCGTTCACGACCTTTGGACTCGTTGAAATCTGGTCGTTGATTTCTGCCGTCAAAAAATCAATCAGCTTTTGATCGACTGGGCAGAGGGCCTGCTCGTCACCATCGGCGAGGGCTGGGGTGCTGCTGCTAATGACCTCTTTGACAGAGGACTTATCTGCAGCGGCTGCGGGAGTGCTTGGCTTTTCTGCGGGAACTGGCTGAGCTGCGGTAGGGGAAGGCGTTGGGGTAAGCTTGCTGTCAAATTGGCTACGTTTTTTGCGACTCCCTTCCGGATTGGCTTGGGGATGGTCAGTAGTATAAAAAACAACGTTGGATGGTTGGCTGACGGCTTCGCCGCTGAAATCGCCTTCGAGATTGGAATTTAGCATGGTAGATGGATTCATAATTCTCTAAGTTGATGCAAAAGTCGGTTTTGAATAAGTGATGTCTTTGGAACAAGCGGTGTCAGGAAGCACACGCTCAGTACATCAGAGGGTTATGTATAACGACCGGCATCAGTGCCAGGTCTCGACCATTTCAATCTAGAGAATTAGAATCCCTTCCTTAAGAAGAGATGTGGCAGTATCCCAAGCAACTGTCACATTCAAACTGTCACAAACAAACGGGGCTGGGCTTAGAGGTTTCATAGATGGACCTGTGGTCTTTGCTAGATAAGGCATTCCGCGTTCTGAACCACAGACGGAACCGGGGGGTGAGGGGTCTTAGCCTGCTATGACAGTTGAGCCGGGCGGTCTACAGCCGACGGCTACCCATGACAAAGCAAAGGCAATGCCTGTGAGTCGGTGAGATTTGCAGCGCTGGCAGAATCGCGCTGGCAGAATTACTCTGTCAGGCTTAATGCTGTCAGGACTGCAGCTCTGCGCCCCACTCAATCGCCTCTTGCCACCCTTGACCCTGACGAACAACCTTTGAGGTGCTGGTCGTCATGTCCAAAATTGTGGACACCTGGTACCTGAGTTCAGTATCGCTATCAACAATTACGTCTACGAGCTTGTCCATCCGGTCAAACAACGATGCCGTAGATAAAGCTTCGATATCGTCTTCCGTAGAATTACGAACAACCGGTAAAGCAGAGGTAGAAATAATTGGGTTTCCCAGTGCCTCAATTAGGGATAAACACAGCGTATTTTTGGGGACGCGGATACCGGTAGTGCGACGTTTGGGGTTCATCACTAAGCGCGGGACTGATTTTGTTGCCGGTAATAAAAAAGTATACGGACCCGGAATCAGATGCTTCATAATGCGGAAGGCCGGATCGCTGACGCGGGCATAGCTCGCAATATTGGAAAGCGATGCGCAGAGAAAGGTAAGCGGTTTATCGTTAGAGAGCTGTTTGAGCTGGCGTACCCGCTTGATCGCGCTCTTAGAATTGAGATCGCAGCCAATGGCATACACCGTATCGGTGGGATATAGCATGACAGCTCCCTGTCGCAGCGCGTCCCGGACGGCCTCAATTTTTCTGGGTTGTGGGGTTTTGGGGTGAATTTTATAGACCGTTGCCATGACTCGATTCAGGATGTAGACGCGCTCTGTTTACTCTGTTTACTGAGTGATGTCTAAGCTAGACATTGTTTATTCTCTCTTTTATCTGAGTGAGTAAAGATACTTACTGCAAATGCTTATGAAAACGTTAGCCTATCTAGACTGTCCTACTGGCATTTCGGGTGATATGTGTCTAGGGGCACTGGTAGATGCTGGTGTGCCGCTGGCGTATTTAAAGCAGCAGCTGGCCCAGCTTGGGCTCGATGGTGAATTTGATCTGAGGGCGAAGACGGTATTGCGCAATCAGCAGGCGGCGACCAAAGTATTTGTCGATTTGCTGAAGTCGGCAGATAGCTCTGGTCGCAACGGTCACCAGCCAGCTGGTCAGATTCATGAAGACCATGCCCACAAAGGTCATAACCACGAAGGGCACAGTCATAAACATCACAGTCACGACGACCATCCCCACGACGGCCATTCCCACGACGGCCATTCCCATGGCCATTCTCACCACAGTCGGCGGCTGCCTGAGATTGAATCGATTATTCAGCGGGCTGGGCTCTCTGAGCGGGCGACGCGGTGGAGTCTGGCGATTTTTCGGCAGCTGGCAGCAGCTGAGGCGAGCGTCCACGGGATTCCACCTGAGGCAGTGCATTTTCATGAGGTGGGTGCTACCGATGCCATTGTTGACATTGTGGGGACTTGTATAGGACTGGACTGGCTAAATATTGATGCATTGATTTGTTCGCCTTTGCCGACGGGCGGCGGGACGGTGCGATGCGATCACGGTTTGCTGGCAGTGCCGGTGCCTGCTGTGCTGAATATGATGGTTAGCGCGCAGATACCGGTGTACAGCAATGGGATTGACCGTGAGCTGGTGACGCCGACTGGGTGTGCGATCGCGTCCACCCTTGCCCAGTCCTTTGGCGCCCCTCCGCGCTTTACCCTGCAGAAAGTTGGCTTGGGGGCAGGCGGACGCGATTTGCCCCTACCCAACATTTTGCGGCTGTGGATTGGTACTGTTCAGACCACTATGCAGACCACCATGCAGACCACTGTTCAGACCACCGGGCAAACGCTCTCGGCGGCGGTAGAAAACTCAGAAATCCGCCCGAAAACAGAAAACATCACTGAGCTACAAACCCAGCTAGATGACTGCTCGCCCCAGGCGATTGGCTATATCTTTGATGCGCTTTTTGCAGCGGGGGCACTGGATGTGTTTAGTCAGCCGGTGGCCATGAAGAAAAATCGACTGGGCACGCTAGTCACTGTGCTGTGCGCCGGAGCGCAGGCCACAGTTTGCGAAGCCATCTTGTTTCGCGAGACGACTACCCTTGGCATTCGGCGCACTCAGCAGCGCCGCTCGGTCCTCTGGCGAGAAATCGTTCCGCTACAGACGGACTACGGGGAGGTGCCGGTAAAGGTTGCAAGGTTGCAAGCGGCTGGCAAGGTGGTGAACATACATCCTGAATATGAAGACTGTGCGCGATTGGCGCGATCGCACAATGTACCTTGGCAGCAGATCCATCAGGCTGCGATCACCGCAGCTATCCAACAGTTTCAGACCCAGTTTCAGACTTAGGAGCCAGGTTTAGGCTCAGGCCCCGGCCTTTTTTCGCTCTAGCTCTTGCTGTGCTCGCTTTTGGGCAGCTCTAAAGCTGCGGGAGAAAATTCTAAAATCATCCATTCCGCCCTGCTCGGTCTGGATAAAGGTCGTTTCGCCGGTGCTTTGGCTAGGCGGAGTGACCTTCACCAAGTTGTACTCCACGTTGTCGCTGTAGATGGCAAACATCACTCCGCAAATTTCTAGAAATTGGATGATGCCGCGACACTCAGCCTCCATAAATTGACGGTAGTAATTGATTAGGTTTGCCAGCCGCGCCTCTAAATACAGCTGAGAGTTGGGCGAAATCAGCACAACCTTTAGCAGCACCACCACTACATTCAGCGGATTGCCCTGGGCCAACAGCCGCACAAACAGCTGTGACGGGTGCTGCTTATCTTCTGTGGTGAGAATATCAATCAGCCGGTTACACGTTCTCAAATTGAGCGAAGGCTCGACCACTTCTTCATTACACTCTGGGTAAATTTCGGCTAACTTCTCTCCCAAATGGGTTTCTACAGCCGTCAAAAATTCTGGCTGACTGATTGAAAAGCACAGATATTCGAGCAAGCTTTCTTTGTAGCTTTTGTAGGGAGCAGCTAGGGTTTGCTGCTGAAAAATTCGCGCCACGTTGCGATAGCTAAACTGCCCGCGCCGCACCAAGATAGCCTTGATCAGCCGCAGCACTTCATCTCCTAGCACAGTCGGGTTGAGGTACTTATGATTGAGCCGCGAAGAGTTTTGAGAAAAGGCTGTGTACATCGCCAGCTCATGCTTAAACTTATTTTTGAGCCGCTTCGACATGCTGCGGGCGGCTTCTCGCTGCTCTAGGGAGTTGTTCTCATCCACGTATTGGGCGATCAGCTGGTAGGTCACATACCGGCTGCTCCAGCTGCCAGCATGGGTTGGCCCTATCCGCTGGGTGGCGAAGAGCTTGAGGTCTTCGAAGTCTTGGCTACTGGCAAAATTGCGCAGCCACTGACGCAGTCGCTTAAGGCTGGGCGAAAAGGTCGATTTGCTAAGTGAGGGCTGGGTGAAGAGTTCGAGCAGGGCGTGTACCATGTCCCCCTGACGGGCGAGGTCCCAGTTGTTCACCAAGATGTAGCAGGCCCGCTTTAGCGTATTGCGAAACTCGCCCTCATCGTCTGCGAATAAAATTCTGTATATAAAAGGAGAGACATCGCCTTCTGAGCTACCGGAGTGGCCAAAGAACAACGACTCAAAATCGGCTAGCGCTTCAATTGGCGGTAAGGTTCTGACGGCTTCTAGCAAGTCATCGTAAATCTGCTGCTGGGCTAAATAAAATTCTAGGGGCTGGTCGCCTTTGCTCTGGTCAAATTCTGAGTTTTGATCTGAATTTTGAAACGTGCTGTTGACAACCATCGCAATACACAAGGCCGAAGTATGGGGTGTCGCTATACAAGCGTGCGAATGGACGGACACTTGCCATAGTCACCTCTAGACTGCCCGCTACTGGAGGTAAAAGTTGTATTCAATTAGTTTTGTACAAATTATTTTTGTCGATTTATCCCTGTCGATTTATCTTGTCAATTTGTTCTTGTCGACAGAAGGATCGTTGATGGGGGTGGAGGGACTTGAACCCTCACGACTTTAACAGTCAACGGATTTTAAATCCGCAGCGTCTACCATT
The DNA here is from genome assembly GCA_038524545.1 of Cyanobacteria bacterium J06623_4. Lineage (GTDB taxonomy): Bacteria > Cyanobacteriota > Cyanobacteriia > Phormidesmidales > Phormidesmidaceae > Phormidesmis. The sequence continues at coordinate 6,600 of JBCBIK010000057.1, forward strand.
CCGCCACACCCCCACGTCTTCTGGTGCTGAGGCATAAGACCTGAACGCACCGAATGAAGGCCGTGACCAGGCCACCTTTTTCCCAGGGCCGATGTCACAGAAGTCTATTCCACCACCAAGCGTGCCTGGATGCAACACCTGCGCTAAAGATAGATACATCAATTGCCCTGCGCTGATTCTGTCGATGGTTGTGTTGATGGTTGTGTCGGTGGATGTCAGCCCTGCTTAGGACAATGAGTTTCACAGTTTCGTCTACTATGTATATGGAAAAAAGGATTCCGGCCTTTGTTAGTTTTGTGATTTTGTAAGATGACATTCCCTGCTCTTGAGTCGCCAGCGCTAGTTGCAATCGGGCTTTATGCTGTGTTGGGCGTACTGTATTTGGCGATTATTCCGGGTGCACTGATGCTCTATATGAAGCAGCGTTGGTATACGGCGGGCTCTGTGGAGCGCCTGATATTCTACGGTTTGATTTTGGTATTTTTCCCGGGATGTTTGGTGCTTAGCCCCTTCCTCAATTTTCGACCCAAGCGTCGCGAAATTTAGAGAAGGGCTATGAGAAGAATTGACGTTATTGGCATCGGATTCGGTGTATTTATTGCGGGCGGGCTTTTGTATTTGGCCTTTGCCTGGGCAGGGCTAGATGGTCTGTCGGCTGGAATCTGGAGTCAGGTTGTGTTTGTGGCTGGGCTGTTGGGCTGGACGGGCACATATGTTGCTAGAGCACTTGGCCAGAAGATGACCTACAACCAGCAGCTCAAGGACTATGAGGATGCTGTGTTGCAAAAGCGCCTTGATGAGATGGGGCCTGAGGAGCTGGCGCAGCTGCAGGCAGAGGTGGAACAGGCTAAGCAAGAGAAGGCTGAACAGGAGAAGGCTGAACGAGATGAGGCTGAACGGGAGAAGGTTCAGTTTGAAGGGGGGCGCTAGAGAGCGTTAGAGATTGTGGTGTCGGGAATGGTGTCGGGAATGGTGTCGGTACAAGAAAGATTTGCTCAGGTGCGTGATCGCGGTGACTGTGCCCTGATTCCCTTTATTACGGCGGGTGACCCTAGCTTAGAGACCACGGCTGAAGCGCTGCAGGTGCTAGATCGCAGTGGCGCAGACCTGATTGAGCTGGGCATTCCCTATTCTGATCCGCTGGCCGATGGTCCTACTATTCAGGCGGCGGCCACTCGGGCGCTAGGTCGGGGTGTCAATCTGGAGTCGGTGATTCAGCTCGTAGCTGAGGTGAGCCCTAAGCTCTCTGCGCCGTTGATTTTGTTTACGTACTACAACCCTATTTTGAATCGAGGGATTGAGACTTTTCTCAAAGACATTTACCAAGCGGGGGCACGGGGGCTGCTGGTGCCTGACTTGCCCCTAGAGGAGATGGACGGTCTGCTGAAGGCGGCGGCTGAGGTGGGCATTGCGGTTATTTTGCTGGTGGCGCCCACCTCACCGGATGAACGGATTCGGGCGATCGCAGAAAAGTCTCAGGGCTTTGTATATCTAGTTAGCGTCACTGGGGTGACCGGTGCCCGGCAAGCGCTGGCTAACCGTGTAGAGGGGCTGCTTGCTGATATTCACAGCGCTACCGACAAGCCTGTGGGGGTTGGCTTTGGGGTGTCGGAGCCTGCTCAGGCCAAGCAGCTAAAGGACTGGGGCGCAGATGGGGTGATTGTAGGGAGTGCGATTGTGAAGCGATTGGCCAGTGGAACGCCTGAGGAGGGTCTAGCGGCTGTGGAGACATTTTGCTCGCAGCTGAAGCGTGCGATCGCTTGAGAGAAAAGAAGACAAATATAGATTTCAATTCAGATAGCTCTAAAGGAAGTGGAGGCTAAACCGTGCATCGCCCTCGCATTCTCGATCCTCAAGCTAGCTATTCGTTCAGCAAATATTTTGAGCTGAGCTACGACGCAGAAGATATTTTTGCTGACTTGGGCTGTACCTTTGAATACACTACGCTGCAGCTGCCCTCTGCGCGTGACCCCTTACCCTTTGTCAATGAGCTATTGGCTAGAATCGAACGCACGCTTCGCCTGACAGATTTGACCAGTGAAGTTGCCCGGCGCGAAGTGCTCATTTCACCAGTGCTCTTTGCAGCGTGCGACTACCTCGACCAAAAATTGAAAATCGAATACCGCGTTGACGTTAGCAAGCAGCTTCGGGGGAGCTTCGACTATTTCATCCCTAGCGAAAATAACTTGCTTGTCATTGAAGCCAAAAATGCCGACTTGTCGCGGGGGTTTACTCAGCTGGGCGCTGAGCTAATTGCACTTGATCAGTGGACGACGCAAGAAACGCCAATTCTGTATGGCGCGGTTACGACGGGAGACACCTGGCAATTTGGGCAGTTTCTTCGCGCTGAGCGAAAAGTCCTGAAGGATATCAAGCTGTACAGCGTTCCGCTGGAGTTAGAAAAGCTGCTCTCACGACTGGTTGGAATTATTGAGAATGCGCCATCGCAGTAGCGGTAGAGTGATGACATAAGAGTGATGACATAAGAGCGATGACATAACTGTGCCGCCCCACAAGATCTGTGGAGCGGCACGACTCGAGAATGCTAAAGGTTAGTAGCGCGTCGTCTACTTCTTTTTACCTCCGCTTTTGGGATTGGCAGAGGTTTCAATGACTTTTTCAATCGCTTTAGCCAAGTCCTCGGAAGGGGACTTGCTTTTCTTCTTTTTGGGCGGGGAGACAGCAGCGTGGGTGCTGATAAACATAAAGACAGCCACAATCGCAATGATAGGAAATAGTGCTGGCATGGTAAATATCACCTTCAGTGTAGAGCGGAGTTAGCAGTCAGAAACACCCGATATGGCAGTTGTCTTTGCAAACCAATGAGCTGTACAGCAATTGGCAACATGACCGTGATGCAGGATGCAACAGGTCATGTATGTAAGATTACTGGCATTTTTTCGAAAGTTCATCAAACTAAATGTCTTTTTTAAGAAATCACGGACAATGGCGGTAGGCTAATGCCGTGTAAGATTCGTTGCTTACACCAACTTGGAATTGGCCAAAAGCATCATGTTTTGTAGGAAGAGCACGGGTTAGTGCCCTATCAAAATCAAGGCGCTCAAGAACAAATTCGTAATTTTGGATAAAGCTATCTCAGTGATTAGCTTGTATTAAAAAGTCAGTAAAAACATCGGCTTTCACCCGCAATTCTACTGATTCTTTCTTGTGATCGCCACATTCCCCATCTATTTCCGTAACTTGCCTTGTTGTTTCGCCCGCTCTAGCGCTGCTGCCCGCTTCTGGCGCCTACTCTTCAAAATCGGCTGCGCCTACCGTAATCGTGAAGCGAGTTGCGGCGAGTTCGTCTGGCTCTAGGGTGAAGGTGTCGGTAATCAAACCACCGCCTGCGCCCACGTTTAGGCCGCCGAGTGGACCCGGTGGCCCTGCTAAGAACTGGTTGCCGCCATTGAGCACGGCTGCGCAGGCATCGTCTGCAGTCGCCAGCGGTGCTCTTGCGAAGCTCGGTTCATCATCAAATGTCAGCGTCAGGTCTTCAGCTGGGTCAGAAAATTCTATGCTGTCTGATTGCAAGATGCTGGGTAGCTGAATCGCATCGCATAGCACGGACTCTCGCAGCGGCAGGGGCGTTGGGTTATAAACGTACACCGTGTATTCCACTTGGTCGCCTGCCGAAAGGGTCGTGGGTGCCTGCACAATGCCTAGGGGAAACGCACCGCCGGTTTCTTGAAACAGTTCGTTGTCTGCTAGCTCGCCATCCTGATCGACAAAATCGTCGAAGCGGGTTTCTTCACCGTTGCGGGTGATGGCTGTAATGCGCTTCACGACTAGCATGGAGCCGAGGGAGGAAAACTGCAGACAGGCAGAGGCCTCAAAGTCGCCCGCGCCGGTGGGCGTCAGGTCTAAGATGTTGCTGGCCGGGCTGAGGTCGCCGCCTGCAGACAGCGGAAAGATGAAGGCATTATCGGTGAATCGATTGAAGTTACTACCTGAGCTGGCAAACAGGTTGCCAAACAGGTCGAAGCTGAGATCTTCAATGTCGTCAATCTCTTCTCCATCGGCAATAAATTCCCCCCTATCGTCCAGATCGCCTGTGACCGGATCGATAATTACTAGGACTTGGTCAGAAACGTCAGTTAAGTTTCTGGGGCCTCGGTTTGCCACACCAAAGATCACGTTGTTCTCGCTGACGGCAATGCCGTCAATGCTGTTGGTATCGGGCGGAAAGGCTGAGCTGGGAATGGTAACGACCGTGCGAGGGGCACTAATGCCGATAGACTGGCCGCTGTCATCGAGAATCAGGGTTGCTTCTATCAGCACGTTGTTGAGCGAGCCGCCGCCTTTGGATACACCTAGGAGATCTGCCTGATTTGGAGAGGTGCGGTCGATGACGACCGCATCAAAGTCTTGAAAAGGAGTGAGCGTTCCCAAGCTGGTGAAGACGCCGGTCTCAGGATCGATGCGACCAATTTCATTCCCATTGGCTGCAATCAGCTCATTAAAATCGGGCCGAGAAGACATTGCTTCAATGTTCCGAATGGGGGTGCCGTTGGGTCGCCGGACGGTATCGACGGCTTCGGCTAGCCGCGCGCCAAAGTCGATTCTGGCCAAGGTATCGTCGAAGGAGATGCCGCCGTCGCCGTTGCCCGGTGGGTTGTTGTCGCCGACCGCGTAGCAGATTTGACCGGAGCCGTCTGTTTGTGCTCTGGCTGCGGGCATGTAGGTACCGCCAACTAAGGAGACCAGCGCGAAGGTGCTAGCCAGCGTTCTGGTGAAGGTTCGGACCATTGAGCAAGATGGCCGGGGAGACTTCCAGTTAGCAATCATGGGATTAAAGGAACGTCGGTTTGGCGGATACATAGGGGCTAGAACAACAGAATTTTGGTTCGGAAGGCGTGAAGCTATTCGACTTGAAATTATTCGATTTGCAGGTCGGCTTCTTGGTTTTCGAAGATGATGTCGACGCCTCGGGTGTCGGTGAAGATAAATTCCACCCGGCGATCGCGCGCGTAGTCCACAATGTCGGGCTCGGTTGAAATGGTCTGGGTTTCACCAAAGGAGCGAATGCGCATCCGCTCGGGGGCAATGCCTTTTTGGAGCAAGTAGTCTCTGGCGGCGAGCGCCCGTCTTTCTCCGAGGGCCCGGTTGTAGGCGTCGCTGGCTCGGGGATCTGTATGGCCCTGCAGCTCGACTGTGAGAGACGGATACTCCAGCATGGCGGCGGCAATCTGGTCGATGATATTGGCACTTTCGGCGCTGATGAAGGAGCGGTCGAGCGCGAAGTGAATATTGCGAGGGACGCGTAGCGTGATGGGCGCTTCGGGTGGGAGCTGGACGACTTCTCCAGGGAGGGGCGGGTCTTGGCAGACCGGCTGGTAGTGGCCTGGCGGTGGAATGGTGGGGGGCTCAATGCCAATGGCTGCAACGGGTGAAGGTTCGGAGGTACCGTAGCGTGGATCGGTTGCGATCGCACTTACCTCAGCCCCTTCTTGCAGCTCTACCCTGGCGCTAAACGTCCCGTCTTCGCTCACAGGCACGGTCGTCAGCAAGTTGCCCAGGTTGCCGTAGTGACGGTCTTGCTTGGTCGACACCTCATAGATATCGACTTCCGATCCCGTGTCGGCCCGCCCTGTGACCATCACGCCGGTTCCTTCCATCGGGAAAACGTATGCATCGAATTCGGGAGCATTAATCGCTGCATTTGCAGAATCTCGCCGCCGCTGACGAGAGTTTCGCGGCGGGTTTGGCCCATCGATAAACTGATAGTCTGAAACGGCGCTGTTGTGGTTGTAGCCAAGGTCCACGCTGAGGCCGTCTAGCTGCCGAAAGAAATTGTTGCGAATCAGGTTTTGCTCGCTCTTGGGGTAGGCGGGGATGCCTACGCCCGGACCCGGCTGAAATGCAACGTAGTTGTCACTCACCTCATGGCCGCTGCCCATAAGTGAGATGCCAGGACTGCGAAAGCGCCGACCGTTGAAGCGGATGTCGTTGTCGTAAATGCGCGATGAGCCAGTGGGTTTGAACATCGCAACGCCGCTGCCATCATTGGCGCACACCAGGTTTCCGTACACCTGAGAGCCGTCGATATTACCGGCAAAGTACACCCCCGCTGGCAGTCCGCGAAGACCGTTGGCAATGATTGTGTTTTCTGTAATGACTGAGCCTCTGGCCAAGTTGCCGGTGATGATGCCGCTACTCTCGTGGTACTCGATGCGGTTGCGCTGAATGACGGTATCGCTGCCATTGAAGATAGAGACGCCAAAGGCTGACATTTCTTCGGGGATGGGAATACCGCCTGCGGGCGAGACCCCGAGCCAGTTATCTTCAATGACGACGCCTTTGGGCGCTTGGTCGTATTCACTTTCGGAGAGTCTCAGCGTTTGGGGGGAGGGGCTGTCTGGGCCAGAGAAGGCGCCGGTGTGGGTACCCAGAGGCGGTGCGACGTGGGTGATAAAAATATCTGCAGGCGGGGTGGACGCGGTGCGCCGATGCACCGACGAAAATCCGTACAGGCTGAGGCCTCTAATCGTCACCTGGTCGGCGGTGATAGTAAGGCCGCGAAAGACTTCTCGCTCGGTGGCGGGCGTCAGGGAGACGGCTGGAACTGCGACGGGCACTGCCGCAGGTGCTTCTGAGGTTTCTCCGTAGCCGGGTTGGGTGGTGCCGTCGATGACCAAGCCAGCCGCTGTGATAGCAGGCAGGACTTCTTCGAGTTCGATGCGGGTATCTCCCAGCAGCGCGAATTCAATTCGATGGCTGTCATTCGGGCGGATTAGCGCGGCCTCAGTGCGACTTAGCGCTGCTAAGGGGAGGGTTCCGTTGACGATTTCTATCGCCTCGCGGAGGGTCAGGGATTCGTCAGGCGCTATGGGGCCATCTAAGTCGCTGTTGACGGTGACGGTGAGGGGAGTGCCTTGGGCGGGCCGGTCTGGAGGCGGGATGGGGATGCCAACGCTTGGGGGCTCTTGGGCTGTTGTGGGGAGTGCGATCGCACCCATTAGCCCAGCAAGCGACAGTGACCCTGCCAGTAGGCCTTTCAGCTGCCTCTTAATCTGTCGAAAGTCACGGTTCACGGATCTGTTGCCTAGTGGGTTTGGTCGTTTGACTGTTTGGTCGCCTATCTGGCAGCCTGTTCGATTGGCTGGGCTGTTCATTTGCTGACTCCTCACCTCCTTAAATGACATAGTCGCTTACCAAAGCCCTCGGATGGGTTCTTCAGGCTCGGCAGGGGTTTCCGGTTCTTCGGGGATTACGGGCAAGCTTGTGGGCTCGGCCTGCTCCGGCTGAATAAACTGCGTTTCGCCAAACTCCCGATTTTCGCAGGGGTCGATGCCGCCTGCCCGAGGGTCTACCGACTCTGGGCAGACATCATCCACCTCGATTTCCTCATCTCTAGAGACCAGCGCCTCGGTTTGCTGAGCAGGTGCGATGTCTTGCAGGCCAAAGCCGTTTAGCAGTTCGTTCACCTTGAAGGTCGCCGCCAGGTAGAAGCCGCCGTCGTCTCGGTAGTTGTTTTGAAAGCTGCGGTCATCCGCTGCGCCAAAGCTGTAGCCAACGCCCAGCCTCAGGTCGGGGGTGACGTAGTAGCCGGTCTCCAGTGCTAGCGCCGTCTCGGAGTAGTTGGTAGAAGGCTGGGCAATATAGCGAGCTTCTCCCACAACGTCCCAACGGTAGGCAAAGCGGTAGGCCGCTCTCAGCTGGGCTAGGTGAATCGTATTTGAAATGCTGCTCAGCCCCAGCGAGGAGAGATCCGCATTCGAACTACGCAGGCCGTACTTGCCGTAGAACTCCCAGCGATGGCTCGGTGCATATATACCTTCTGCTGCCAGGGTGTGCTCGGTGATGGTGTCTGAGCCCGGTGTGTTGATGGTAGTAGAAGGGTTGGTCGCAAACTCGTAGCTCAGCAGGCCATTGAAGGCGTCGCTGTTTGGGTTGCGGTAGGCCAGTCCTAGCTTGAAGGCGCTGGTATTGCCAAAGCGCTGTGAGAAGGTTTGATTGGCATAGTTGGCATATTCAAATCGGCCTAGGGCCGTGAGGGAAGGTGAAACCTTACCGGCCAAAGACGCGGTGAGCACGGTGTTGTCGTTGCCGCTGTCGCCATCGCGAAACTCGGCTCGGGCGCTAGCCTGGAAGCTGGAATTATCTAGGTATTCTAGACCCACTGAGTAAGTGCTGCCGGGCACAATGCCTAGCGCTGCTCCAGACTGACCAATGGCAAAGGGTTGCTCAAAGCGGTTGAACGGGGCGCCATCTTCAAACGTGCCGAGCCCGTCGCCGATGATTCGCTCGTAGCCAAGGTCTACATTGAGTCCGGGGGCAAGGTTCCATCGATGATTTAGGCCGAGGGCACCCTGGCCGGTGACGCCATCGAAGCCACCGAGCACTGAGTAGCGACCGGTGAGCTGCGTACTGTCTGTGAGGTCGTAGTCGAGCAGGGTGTCTAGGGAGGTGATGGAATCGGGGGTGATGTCGCTGCTGCTAAAGAACTGCTGCGCTAGGCGAACGGTGACTTCTGGCAGCACCTGCCAATCGAGGCCTAGTACAGTGCGGCCAGGGTAGAGGGGGTCGTCGTCGCCGCCGAGGTTCAGTTCGTTTTGAGCGCGAAAGCTGAGATTGTTGGCGAGGGGTACCGTGAGGCCGGAGACTAGCTGGCTGCTGCTGAAGTCGCTGCGGCCAATCAGGTTGGTATCGTCATTGCGATCGCGATACACATAGGCCAAATCTGCGGTGACCTCTCCGATCTGCTGCTGAATGCCTGCCCGCAGCGTTGTCAACGTATTGTCTACCGGGGCACCCGGCAGGGCAAACACATCCGTATCTCGAATGTTTCGCAGCGCATCGAATCCCGTGATAACGTTGGGCGTCGTGCCTCTGTTTTCTTCCTGGTCGTATTGAAACTCCAGTAGCGTGCTCTCTCCTAGCAGCGCCGAGAGTTCGCCGCCCCAGCGCATTTGCCCCGGACGGAAGCTCGCAGTCGCCGTGTTCGAAAATCCACTGTCTGCGCTGCGGAAGTAGGCCCGGCCAAACAAGCTGTCGGTGAAGTCGCTGCTCGCCTCGATTCGGTAGGCTGAGCCTTCTGCGCCATCGAGCGTGGCCCCACTGAGAGAAGATTGGGCATATTCAGCCACGATGCGACCGCTCTCGCCGAGGGAAATGAGCGCATCTACCCCGTACAGCGTGAAGTCGCGCGCGTCTGCATCTTCTGTGACGACTGAGGCTGCAATCCAGCTGGGCGAATCGAGATCGTAGGAGAGGTTGTATTGCAGGCGCCCGCCAAACAGGTCGCCCCCAGACTCTTCTCCATCGACCTGATAAGACGCCACGATACGTCGCACCAGGGTGGGGCCGAAGGGATTGGCATCGGTAATTGATATGGGCTGATTGAACAGAATCGCGCCACGGTCGTAATCAATGCGATAGTCAGCCCCGCGGCTGAGCGCAACGCGTTCTATAACGGTGCCCGGTCTGTTGAGCTCTTCTACCTCAATGAAGATTTCCTCACTGCCTGGCAGCAGCAGCGTATTCGACAAGAAATAGAAGCCGCTGGTGCCGTCAGGCACGATGGTATCTCGCCGAAACGGACGAATATTGTTGGCATACATCGCCGTCAGCTGCAGACCGCTGTCTTCTCCGGTTGGTAGGGTGTAGTTGCCCATAAAGCCGTGGAGCTGGCGGCTGGTGGCAGTAAACAGCTGCGACGGCCTAGAAAACTCATTGGTGCTGTAGTCGCCCCACATAAAGAAGTTGGGCTCAGCATCCAAAATGCTGGCATCTTGCTGAAAGCGCAGATATACGCTGTCTAACGAGGGGGTGAGGTAGTCATTTGTAGAGCTATCTCCATAGATTTCGTAGGTACAAAACTGCGACTGCGTATCTTGATAAAACCGCGTCCCTCCGTCACAGCGTTCATTCAGGTTTCGCCTGCTGTTGTAAGCGCCGGTAAAGAGCCAGTCGCCAATGGCGCCGGTCGCAAAGCCAGAAGCCCCCAAATCGAACGAGGTTTCACCAATATCGTCGGGGTCGAGAAAATCGCGAAAGCTCCCCAGCATATTGGTAGAGGCATTGCCCACCCTCAAATCGATGACGCCCGTTACTAGGGATGGTCGTAACGGCGTGATGAAGTTCACATCGGTGTAGGCTTCAATCTCCCTCTCACCGCTGACCAAATCTTCCTCCAGCGGCATGGGTGTTTCGGCGAGCAAGTCGTCTCTGGCCGCGCTCGCCCGGATCACCACTCTCTGCGCATCTAGATTAGACCGCAGCTCTGCGTCGAATTCTCCCCATCTGGCCAGCACCTGAAAGCCAGGCCTATCGATGTCGTAGTCAGCGCCGATAAATTCACCGGCACTGGTGGTGAGAGTCACCACCACGTCGTGGTTCAAAAGCTCACCCCTGTTGTCGGTGACGCTGCCAGACAGCCTTATGGTCGAGCGTCTGTCTGCGTCTAGCTGGTTGCCTTCCGTGGGTGCTATCTGAATTTTGTAGAGGGTTTCGAGCAGCCTTTCGTCAGGTACTTGGCGCAGCACAGCTTCGTCAATTTCGCCTTCGACTTCACCCTGCACGCGCTCATTTCTAATTTCAGAGCCCACCGGGTTTGGCGGTGTGATGACGGAGTCTTCTATTTCTAGGAGCTCATCGAGGGTTTGGGCTAGGGTGACTGGTTTTGTTTCTGAATCAACGGTGGATGAGGGGCTAGTCCCCTCTCCCACGTTTTGAGGGGTGTCTCTATAATCCTGGTCTGTGAGGAGTTGGTCCAGTGGAGCGCTCTTGATGGTGCGCTCTTTTACTAAGCCGTTTCTCAGTGAGGTTTGAGACGAGGGCTGAGACGAGACTTGGGCTGAGACGGGAAGTTCGAAGAAGACGGTGCCGATCGCGGATGCTAGCAGGCTGAAGCAAAGGCTTGTAGGTAGGCGCATGGTTATTCTTCTCCTTCGCCAAACGTGGGTGTCACTGCAAAGTTCATTCGAGCAAGCCCTCCGGGCGATAGTCGGACAAGGCGCGACTGACTGTTTTCTTCTATTCGGAAGGGGTTGGGTGCGAGCGTGTAGCCCGGCAGACTGCTGAGGTCTAGGGCACCAACTCGATTGCCTGCAATCACATTGCCCATCGAGAACAGGCCATCTGGATCGGTGATAATGCGATTGCCGCTGTCCATGAAGATGACGGCGTTGGGGATGCCAGCCTCTCCGGGCTGCTGATATCCGTCAAAGTTTTTGTCTGCAAATACGCGGCCAACAATGGTCCCACAGTCGGACAAGATACCTGGGCGGATGGTGAGTCGGAAGTCGTCGTCGTCGGTTCCGAGGATGCCATCACTAACCTCTGCGACGTTGACCCCGTTACCCCTGAGTGAGTCAGGACTCAGTATCGTTGCATAGAAGATATTTAGGGTCTGACCAACGCTGAGTCCATTTGGAAAGTTGAGCGTCAGCTCTTGAGTTGGGAAAGACAGGTCTGGATCTTGCGCTGGCGTTTCGGCATCTGATGCGTCGAAGAATGAATTGGGTCGTACTGGTCTACCGTTTACGAGGGCTTCAATCTCAACGTTGTTGCCACCGATAGAGCCAGTCGCCGAACCGTCTACATACTGGACACCCCTAGGCAACCTATCGACTACTCTAAAATCTGTATTGGCATCGACTTCTCCTTCGTTGGTGACCACCAGTCGATAGACCACAACGTCGCCTGGCTCTGCTGCTGATTTGTCTGCCGTTTTCCTGATGTTGAGGCCCAGATTGTTGGTTCCTCTGACGGAACCCAAGGGATAGGTGACGACGTTTGAAACTTGGTCGGTGAATTCGCCTGCGCCATCTGTCTGGGTAGGGTTACTACCCGGCGTCTCGAACCGAACATTTGCCTCGTTTGGAATAATGACTTGCGCAATCGACGGTGCCACCAAGGGTGAAAGCACCAAACCATCAAACAAAATGCTCATCGCAAGGCCTAGCACCGCTAGGCACCCAAACCTGAGCGTGCGCCTCAGTTGCCGCCTGACGCCTATGCAGTTGAGCATCATTCTCGTAAACATTTCATAAAACCAATCGTTAAACTAGACAAACCTAGCTAGATAAACGCACTTAGTCCCTAACCAGCAAAGCTCCAGAAGTAAGACCTTCAGCAAACATTTGCACTGCAGGGATGGACACACCAAGAAAGCGACGTGAGGTTTGGGTTGCTGATGCTCAGCCATCAAACAATGGAGCCGATAAATAACCGACAGCGAGCCCCTCTGAGGTATCCGAATTTTTGGTAACTCAAAGGGTCGGCAGCCAGTCCTCGTTTAGAAAGATCTGGCTACCGAAACTTGCTATGTGGTCAGGCTCTTAGCAACTGGGCTTCTGGCAACTAGGCTTTTGGCAACTAAGCTTTCGACAACGTAGGTGCGCATGAACCTGGAGCATCAGAAGACTTTGCTTGATCGACCTGGGTACCAGAAACTTCCGGAAACCTCACCTTTCTTGCGTAAATATCAAGTAGATACACGCAAAACACACAAAATCATTTCGCAGGAAGATTATTACACCGTGAATTGCGCAAGATCAATCCTTAAGAGATCGGCGCTTTGTAATTTTTAATACGTCTAAAGCTTGAGCATACTGTAGGTAAATTGGCTATTTTTTTTGTTTTTGCCGCTACGAGTAAAAGCGAAACCCTACAGAGTGATAGCCTTTCAGCGTAACTTTCTTTTTCGTGCATTCTGTCTTTAGACCCAAATCTTAAAACAATATTATTTGTTACAGCGGTGTAAGGCCGGGCACTAGACAAGATCCGGTTATCACGTAGTTCTGCTGGGGTTGGACGAGTATTTCAGCGAATGCTAAGTTTATTCATGCAGGAAAAAAATAAGCTTTTTAGCTGTAATGAAGCAAAAAACGTCTTGAAGCATAGAAGTGTGGGTTTTCTATGCGTTCTATTCTATTTATCTATTGTTTTTTGCAAGTAAGCTAGGGAAAACGAACGAAAAAGACTTTACAAATAGCGCTGTTGCCTCTGAATTACTAACGGGATGGCCGATAGCAATGTCAGTAGTATGAGGCAAACGATGAGCGGGCGGAGGCTGCCGCCGCTTAGGGCTTCTGCGCCAGTGACGCCAAGCCAGGTATAGGCCAAAGTGCCTGGGATGATGCCGATTAGGGTGCCAATCGCGTAGGGTCGAACGGGCATGCGGGTGAGCCCAAAGACAAAGTTAACCACGTTGAAGGGAGAGACCGGTGAAAATCGCACGGTGAGAACGCAGCTCAGGGCGTTGTCGCATAGGGTGGTGTTTACTTTTTGGTAGAAGGGGCGGTGGTGGAAGCGCCGTTTGAACCAGTCGTAGAGCAGGTAGCGGGCGAGTAAGAAAGCGGCGATCGCACCCAGTGTCGCCCCCAATACAGACCAAACCGTTCCCCACCACAGCCCAAAGACCGCTCCACCGACAATCACCAGCAGCGTGCCCGGCACACCCACCGCATTGGCCACCACATGAGCGCAGATAAACAGGCAAATTCCTCCCGGGCCTGCATCGGCAAAAAACTGGGTGAGAATCGCACGGTCGAACAGTAGCGTGGCTGCTGTGGCTATGTTGTGCCATCCGCAAAGGGAGGCTGCGATCACACATAGCGCCGCAGCCAAACCCAGAACCCAATATTGTTTGCGCATTCTCATGAAAGCGGGAGTCTCACCGGAGAGGCAAAGGTGAAAGAGACGCAGTGAAAGACAAGCTTTAGAAAACTAGGTCTAAGCCGGACCTAAGCCGGGCCTAAGCCATATCTGTAAGCGATTCTTCGCCTTGAGGAACGGCTTCTTTTAGGGCTTTGCGGGCGATTTTGGCAATGTACAGAGAGATCGCCACAATCGTGACAAAGATCAAGATTTTGATCGTCCAGTCGATGATGGGATTGGAGGGGGCGTCGCCAGCGCCTAGCATGGCTAAGTCGCCGATCAAGGAGCCCAAGTAAACGTACATAATGGTGCCAGGAATGATGCCTGTTGTTCCCAAGACGTAGTCTTTGAGCGAAACTTTTGTGAGCCCTAGGGCGTAGTTCAGCAGGTTGAAGGGGAAGGCCGGTGAGAGGCGAATGAGAAAGATCAGCTTGAGGCCTTCTTCTGCGATCGCATTATCTAACGCATTAAAGAAGTTGTTGCCTTCTACCTTTTTGGCAATCCAATCGCGAGCAACAAAGCGCCCGATTAAGAAGGCCGCTGTGGCCCCTAGCATGGCACCCACAAACACTAAAATGGACCCTTTCACTACCCCAAAAACAAAGCCTGCCCCTAGGGTGACAATAGAAGCTGGTAGAAAGGCTACCGTGATGCCGATATAGGCCAACACAAAGACGATTGGAGCTATGGGACCGAGCCCATCAATCCACTCTACAAAGTTGACGAGCAGCTGCTGTAGCTGTCCGAAAATGGCAAATGGCCCTGACGGCTGACTAGCCGCATCCTGCGCCCAGGCAGGCCCCGCCGCTAACAACAAACTTCCAAACGTAAACAACAACATCAGCTTGAGACTACGACGGAAAGCGGACTTTCTCAACACATTCATTGGACGAACTCCTTAAAGATAGGGAAGCATTCGAATCAGATTATTTACGGAAAAACAGCAACTTTCAACAAATATTTTTGAGTGGATGTTCAGCGGTAAGGACTATTTAAGCGTCTCTTTCGAATATCTCTTTTAATCATCTTTTATGAAATTCTCTTTCAAAGATTGCATTCAAATATCTCTCCTAAATACGTTGTTTAAGCCTTTTTATACTTTTTACAACAGTGCGCCTCCGCAGCTTGAGCCACTGCCCGCTGTGCAGCCATAGCAGTAAGGACGGGTGGCCACCTTACCAACCAAATCTAGAGATCCTGCTGCTAGCAAATCTGAAATCTTTAGCGCGGTGCCGTTTGCAGCGCGAGCAGGCACACCCTCCATCTGGTTAAAATCGCAGTCGTATACATTGCCGAGATAGTCAATAGACAGTTCATTGCGGCACATGAGATGTTCGACTGTGCTGGAGTTATGATGAGTGGCTAAAAACTTGAGATAGGGCTGGTGTAGCTGGCGGTGTTGCAGATGAAATTTGGTGCGACCAATCGGGAGATTGGTAATCGTAAATAGATTGTTGAAGACAATGCCAAAGTGCTCGTAGAGGTATTCGGTGTAGTCTTTTTGTAGCCCGACCTGTCCTGGCGTTAGCGAAAAGTTGGTGTCTTTCGGGACGGGTGGGTTGTACACCAGGTCTAGGTGGAGATGGGGGTCGATGCCGTAGCCAAACGAATTGAGCTTTTGAATCGCTCGAATTGAATCGTTGTAAACGCCCTGTCCGCGCATGGCGTCGACATTGCCCTCTAGGTAGCAGGGCAGGGAGGCGACGATGTGAAGCTGTTGCTGGGCGAAGTATTCAGGCAGGTCCTGGTAGCCTGGCTCGAAGAAGATGGTCAGATTGGAGCGAACAATGACGGTTTTACCTTTCTTTTTGGCGGCCTGGGCGATCGCGCGAAAGCCGTAGTTCATCTCTGGGGCACCGCCGGTGAGGTCGATTGTTTTGATCTGGTCAAAGCGGTCGATAATTTCTAAGAGCTGCTGACACACTTCAACGGTGAGCTCTTCGCTGCGGTGGGGACCCGCTTCTACATGGCAGTGGCTGCAGGCAAGGTTGCACCGGCGACCTAGGTTGATCTGCAGCGTATCGATTACCTGCTTGGTAAGCGGCTGGCCCAACGTCTGCTCGAAGGGCACTATCTCAGTGGGCAATGTCTCGATGGGGACTGTAGAGTCTGGCTGAGAACCGTTTACCGATGGCAAAGAGCGAGTTTGGACCATGAAGCTGAAACCTTGGATTAAAAAACATTAGAGCACTACGCTAGCAGCCATTTGACTGTCTGCGCAGCGCACCTGTGTAGGGTGCAGACAAAATTGCTACGCTTTTTGAGAGATTCGCCTGAGCTTTGGAGCTTAGGATCTGGTGTGGGGCGTTTCAACTGTTTCTATTAAAAGCTATTAAACACGGGAAGGCTTAGATTCTGATTAGAAGCCGTGGTTGGTCGCTGAGTGTTTGTAGTGGGTGTAGCTTATCTGACCCTTGGGAGGCTATCAGCGTTTTCTAATCCTGGCACTGTAGTGTTGCAATAGTAGTGTGAAGATAGCTCGCCCAAGCCAGTGCTAGACCGGGTTAACTCTACACAAAGCCAGTTCTACAAGTATCAGATGAAAACCGTCGTTGACCCCAATTCGATTCAGTTCCGGCTAACGGTCGGTATGGTCTTGGTTTCTATGTTGGGTATTGGCGGGTTTACCAGCTGGATCAACTGGCGGATGGGACAGATTTTTACCCGTAGCCATCAAGATAGCGCCTTGATGATTGCTAAGCGATTGGAGCAGGACGCAAATCTCTACGAAGAGTCGATGGTGGTCAGAGAAGCGCTGAAGATGGCTATCGATTATCGAGAGCAGACGGATGTTGCCATTTGGGTGGTCGGGACTGACGGGCAGATGCTGGCCCAGTCCAATACGCTGACTATGGGCTCCTGGCAGGCAAATGACTTTTCGGAAGCACTGATGGAATTGGTTGCCGACCAGCCGGGGATAAAGGTCTTTAGGCTGCAGGACCGTCATCTTGTGAGCTGCGTGAGCCCGCTGAAGATCGCTGGAAAGGTGGTCGGCAATCTCTATGTGGTTGACGATATTACGGAAGATAAGGAAACCCTAGCGCAGATTACTCGGACGCTGGCGCTTTCTAGCTTACTGGTTATTAGCGTTGGGGCGATCGCAACTTGCTTGTATGTAGGGCGTTCTATGCGACCTATCCGCAAGATGAACCGGCTGGCCGCCGGCATTTCAGCAGATAATCTGGCCGACACCCGTCTGGAATTTGACCGGGCGCCTACAGAAGTTCACGAGCTTGCTCAGACCTGCAACACGATGATTTCTCGGCTGTCGGCGGCTTGGGAGCAGCAGCGGCGATTTGTCAGCGATGTTTCGCACGAGCTGCGTACGCCGTTAACCCTGGTGCACGGCTATCTACAAAGCACGCTGCGCCGCGGCGGTAACCTCACCCCGCCCCAAAAGGAAGGTCTGGAAATCGCCGCCTCTGAGGCAGATAGAACCGTTCGACTACTGCAAGATCTGCTGGATTTTGCGCGGGCAGAGGGGGGCCACATTCGTTTTCAGATGGAGCGAGAGCCTTTGGATGCTGTCGTCGGCGAAGTGCTGGGTATGGGTGACTATGTGGACGACCGCATTCATGCCCACCTCACCCCCGTCACCGCGAGGGTGGACCGCAACCGGCTCAAGCAGGTGTTAATCAATCTGATTGACAATGCGGTGAAGTATTCAGAACGTGACCAGTCAATCGACATCATTCTGCGCAAAATGGGCGATATGGCCTACATCGAAGTGCGCGACCACGGGCGCGGCATTCCCCTAACTGACCTGGATAAAATATTTGATCCGTTCTACCGGGTAGATGAAGATCGCTCGCGCGCCACCGGCGGCACCGGACTGGGCTTATCAATTGTTAAAAAATTGGTAGAAGGTATGGACGGTAACCTGAAGGTGCACTCTAAACTAGGCGAAGGCAGCACATTTACGGTTTGCTTGCCAACTTAAGGCATAATTCCATCAACTGCGCACATCTTACGTATATAGACGATACATACATAGACGCATACACACAGACCTCAAGGAGCCTTTTGCTGATGACTGAACCGGCCGCCCGCATTTTAGTGGTAGAAGATGAGGAAAAGCTGGCGAAATTTGTACAGCTAGAGCTGGGCTATGAAGGCTACGAGGTGATTGTGGCCAATGATGGCCTCAGCGGTCTGATGGCCGCTCGCGACAATGAGCCCGACTTGGTGCTGCTCGATTGGATGATGCCTGGACTGAGCGGGGTAGAAGTTTGCCGTCGGCTCAGGGCCACGGGGGCGATGATGCCGGTGATTTTGCTAACGGCAAAGGACGGCATTGAGGATCGGGTTGCCGGGTTAGATGCTGGCGCTGACGACTACGTGGTAAAGCCATTTAGCATTGAAGAACTGCTGGCCCGGGTGCGCGCGCACCTAAGACGCAATCAGCCCGAAGATCCAGAAGTCTTTTTGTTTGCAGATTTGAGCCTGAGTCGGAAGACGCGGGAGGTGAAGCGGGGCGATCGCGTGATCGAGCTGACCGCCAAAGAATTTGACCTGCTCGACTATCTGATTTCTCATCCTAAGCAGGTGCTGACGCGCGATCGCATTCTTGAGGAGGTTTGGGGCTACGACTTTATGGGCGATTCCAACATTATTGAAGTTTACATTCGCTACCTGCGCCTGAAGCTAGAAGCGGAAAACGAAAGTCGCCTAATTCAGACGGTGCGCGGTGTTGGCTACGTAATGCGCAGCTAGCAGACAAGAGGATTACGCTTTTATGACGGAGATATACGATTGCTCTCCGTACTGCTGTAATTTTCGATCTTTTGTTACTAGGTCGGCATTTACGAGACGACTGGTAGCCGCCAGAATTCTGTCTGCAGGATCCCCGTGAATAGAACCAGGCAGCCTAGAACTTTCGATAGCGATTTCAGGTGTCAGTTGCAGTAAGCTCACCTTTGGAGCTGAAAGTGCTTCGCGTATCCAGTCTAAGCAGTTTTTTCGAAGCTGTATTTTTCCTTTTGATTCCAGCATACCTATCTCCCAAATAGAGATTGCTGATACGCTCAGCCGTCTGGCTGCTAGGATCTCGCTGATACAAGTCTTAGAAAGTTTTTCTGTTTCTCCCGCGGATAACCACAGCCAGACGTGGGTATCTAATAGCAAATGCTTCGAATTTATGGCTTCATTCCTAGCCATCTGCGTTCCATCTTTCTTCGATTGGAGACACAATATCGCCTGTAATTTCGATTGAACCTTTCATCCACCCAATAATGGAGTCAGGTGGTTCTGTCTCCATAGGAACAAGTCGAGCAACGGGTTGGCCGTGTTTGGTAATGATGATTTCCTCTCGGGTCTGCTGCACCTTGTCCATTAGCTTTAGGCATTGTGCTTTGAACTGTCCTGCCGCAATCTTCATAGGCATCCTCGGCAAGGTTTATCTGCAAATATTACGCTGTAATTATATCAAAAATGACTATGGTCATAATCGATAGGTTATATTTTAGAGCCGCTATTAAACACCTAGGCCAATATTTACGCAAAGCAGTCCTTCTGTCGTGACAGATTCTAGGGTTTCGATTTCTATGTTGGCTCTCTATGCTGCGATCGCAGGGAAAAATTTAGCGGTTTCATAGTTTTCTGTATTGGCTATCGCAAACAGTTCTGGATCGGGAGACTTATCGTAGCTACACCAAGAGCGTAGAAAAATAGACCCATCGGGGGCATCAACGCTAGCCAAATCGTCTGGTCAGTTTTCTCCTGGGATTACTCACACGTATAACGCGCTAGACAAAAAAATTAGGCCAAAAAAGCGGCTCCGGAACTGTCTTCATGTCGGCTTAGCACGATTCCAGCAAAAAAGATCTGCCATTTTTACCATTAGCGGCTATAGTGTTGTCGAA